>CP047880.1:1200000-1544567 GCA_009911715.1 Methanomassiliicoccaceae archaeon DOK
GGAATCCACAGAAGGAAGAGACCTAATCAAGCTGGGTTCTGGCTCCTCTGCCCTGTTCACAGAGAACATCAGAGACTGCTTCGTCAACGGGGGATTCGTCGCAACCGTAAATGATGTGGAGTACGTCTACGGCACAGCCTCAGCCGCGCTCAGAAACAGCGACGACGGCTATGCTAAGATGCTGAACAACTACACGGGCAACATCGTACTCGATTCTCCCAGAACCTACACTCTCGATCTTGACGGCTACACCGTCACATACAACACCACCATCGACCCTGACAATCTACAGGCCGCCGTCACAATCTACGGCGAGACGACACTCACAATAAAGAACGGGAAGATTGAGACCAACGTTTCTGGAATCGCTCCAGGGCTGGTACACAGCGGTGGCACCATCGAGAACAACGTGTCGCTGACTCTGGACAACGTCCAGCTGACCGCGGACAACATGTATGCAATATACAGCAACGGAACCTGCGAGAACATCCAGGTCAAGGTCATCAACGGCTCAAGTGTGGTCTGCACATCGTCCACAGGCGTTGGAATCTACTTCCCTGCAGAAGGCTCCCTGACCATCACAGATTCCACAGTCAAGGGAGGAACCGGAATCGAAGTCCGCAAGGGCTCCCTGGAGATATCCGGAGATAAGACCGTCATCGAGGCCACCGCCTCGAAATATTCCGTACACGAAACCCCTGACGGGGGAGGAAGCACAGTCCTCGGTGCTGCGGTAGCGATCTCCCCGTACAGCGGAATCGATTCGATGAGCGTCGACATCTCCGGTGGAACCTTCACCGGCGCGGTGGCGTTCGCACAGGCACATGCCGATGAGGAAACCGTCATGCCCACTTTCGACTTCTCCATCAGCGGAGGAAGTTTCACATCCACCGGGAAGGACGTGAACAGCGATACATACCCCGCCATAGTAACCGAGAAGGGTGAGGTCACTGGAGAATTCATCTCCGGGGGCTCGTTCTCGGACGAAAGCGTCCTGGCATACCTCGTCGAGGGGAAGGGACTCATCGAGAAAGGAACGATGTTCGATGTCACGAACATGTATACGATCACATACACGTTCAACGAAAAGGAGTACACGGAGACTGTCCCTGAAGGCTTTGCCCCCAGCACTGATGTGCTCCCCGAGCTCCCGGCAGGTTGCGTGTACGACTTCGGGACATGGGACAAAACCGCCGCCGTCACAGAAGACACCAGCGTCACCGTGACGGCCGAGATTACCGAACTGTCCGTGACGATATCCGTTTCGGTTGAGGACGGCACCACTTCACTCAGGGCGATTGTCGAGTCCTCTGCGAGCGGCGAGACGACCTATGCCTGGAGCAACGACGAAGACAAGGAAACCATCACCGTTACGGAGAGCGGAGAGTATACCGTCACAGTCACTCTCACAACCACTTCTGGAGAAATCTCGGTCTCCGGCATTGCGACTGCGAAAACGACATACACCGCTACCGAGAACGGAGGTTCCAGCACGACCACTGAGAACTCCGACGGGTCCAAGACGGAGACCGTCGTCGAAGAGGACGGATCCATGTCAGAGACCACCGAGAAGAGCGAGACCACAACATCCGGCAATACCGTTACGACGGTCATCACCACCGGGAAGGACTCCTCCGGAAAAGAGATCGAAAGCACCGCATCCGCCACAATCGATGCGACTCGGTCTCAGACTGGAGATATCGTTGATATCCCTGTAGGAGACGTCACCGTAGCGGTCGAAAGCATCAAATCTGCTAACGACAAGACCGTCTCGATAAGCATCGGTAACAACGACAAGGTAACTATCGCCCCCGAAGCGATGGAAGCCATCTCCTCATCCGAAGCGAAACTGGAGATCTCCAACGATACGGCGAAGATTGTGGCGGACAAGACCGTCGCAAACACGCTCGCCTCTGACCAGAGTGTCTCCATATCCGTGAGTTCCGCTGAACACGCCGACCTGAATGACACTCAGCAGCAGTCCGTTCCCGAGAATTCCACGATCATCGAGCTTTCAGCCACTGTAGGATCTGACCCGATCCACGAACTGGGAGGAACGGTGGAGGTCCACATGAAATACAGCCTCCCCGAAGGGATCGATGCGGACGATGTGATCGTGTTCTACGTCGATGATGAGGGTGTGCTGCATGATATGGTGACCAAGTTCGCTGACAACATCATCACGTTCTTCACGAACCACTTCTCCTACTACTTCGTGGGAGACAGGTCGATGATCGTGCCAGAGGATCCA
Source organism: Methanomassiliicoccaceae archaeon DOK (assembly GCA_009911715.1). NCBI lineage: Archaea > Methanobacteriati > Thermoplasmatota > Thermoplasmata > Methanomassiliicoccales > Methanomassiliicoccaceae > Methanomassiliicoccaceae archaeon DOK. Next base: position 1,202,252 of record CP047880.1, read on the forward strand.
GAGCCGTCTCCGGGTGAGGATGACACCCCTGTAGTCGTTCCACCCGTTGATGATGAAGATGACTACGTCCCACTCCCCCCGGCCATCGTCGAAGAACCGGGATCGTCGGATGATGACACCGTGAAGATCGTCGCCTGCGCCGCCGCGGCTGTGGTAGCAGCGCTGATGGCCGCGTTCCTTATCATAAGCAGAAGGGACTGAACAGAAACCTGAGAAACCGCTTACCCCTGGCACGGGGGTCAAACCGTGCCTTTCTCAGCTCTCATGGAATCTGTTGTATATCCCTTGGATTAATCGCATTCCCATGTCCAGGCACAGACGTCGCAGGCCGAGGTTCTCGGAATCCCGCGCAACGAGAGAATGGCTACGGATGGTGGAATACGAGGACAGGAAGATCGAGGAGAACATCCTGGCTATCCTCGACTCCACGGACGATGATTCCGTGCCGTCTTTCGAATTCGTGATCTCTGTCATCCCCAATCTTGAACTCGCATCAGAGACCATGGATATCATCGAGGAGATGGACTACTGCGGGGAATGGCCATAGGAGGGAGACCGTCACAGCAGGATCACTCAAGCTCGTCCTCACAGTACTGAGTCAGGAAACTGATCTGTCTCGTCAGCGCGATACAGACGAACTCGGAGAAACCGTAGCCCCTGTCGGGATAGATGTCAGTGATAGCGTCGAACAGCTCCTCCGGGACCTCGACCTCTATGCGACCCTGTTCGGGACTGAAATTCTCGTAATCCTTGTACGACTCCATCCACGTCTCCAGCTCACCGTCGTACCCTTTGTACGTGTCGAGGAAGAGCGAGCGCACCGCGTGCAACACCAGGTCCTTCTCGTTCAGGAACAGACCCGTTTCCCCGGTGTAGAAGGCTACGTCCGCGGCGAGCAGACGCGGCACTGGCATCGCGATGATCTTGGTCTCCGACATCTCGCCACTCATGGCATTAACAGAATTTAACTGCAACGTGCATTTTTAAGATGATGGATGAATCCGGTAGTACGAAGTACTGCTCATCCGTCGTTCTCCAACCACCTGCGGTAGAAATCCAGGGCGTAGTCCACGATCTCGGCACGGTCGAAGAATCCCGTCGCCATCAGACCTTCCATCACGTACTGGTTCACGCGGACCGACTTCTTGATCGCCTCTCCACGGGGGATCTTCGTCACACCCTTGACCCTGTCCCTCATAATGGAGTCGAAGTAGAATCCCATGGCGTAGTCCACCACGTCCGAGAACGACCGGAACCTCCCCTCGGAGACCTTCGTCTCGCACCATTCGTAGAGGTCCGGACGGACGTAGACGGTGAACGGACTCGCCATGTTTTACAATCCGTGTATGGCTATTTAATTGTAGGTTTGGAACGTACATGTTTAGTTTAAAACATGGTCTGTACCTACGATTGTAATAATAATACATACAAAAGTAGGCTTTAAATAATTTGGACTTCAATCTCTAGTTCGCAGACTGATGTGAACTGCATCGGAGGATGTGGAAGCATGAGATGTTTAGGAGAATGAAATGTCAGACCACGAAGCAACGGGAACATACATGAACAGCTGGGAGCACCAGACGGACATCGAGACCCTCAGGATCTTCCTCGAGAACCAGGGCTCCTCACCGGCAACCATCGACCGCTACGTCCAGTACTCCAACCACTGCCTGAAGGTGCTCGGCGGAAGGATATCACCGAGGGATGACTGCACGATCGTGCAGGAGGAGCTTGAATCCAGGATGTCCGAGCTGAAGCCTCTGACCAGGCAGCGCTATATGAGCGCCTGGCACATGTTCGTTAGAGCAGTGGATTCCGGCCGTCCGGAACCCGGCCCGACACCGTATCACCTGACCTCGGACTTCGACTCCGACCTCGAGCGCTACCGCGCGTGGATGGTCGGATTCGGCTACCGCGAGGAGGCGACCGTCAAGAGCGCCAGGTGCGTCCGCCACTGCTGGAAGCTCATGTTCCCGATATTCGGTGACCGTCATCCCGAGGATGTGGATGAGGACGTCATCGAGAGACTGGACTTCGAGATGGCCGGCAAGAACTACGCTCACCGCAAGTTCAACCTGTGCTCCCTCGGCAGGTTCGTGCACTTCATCACCGGCGGACCCGATCCGTACCGTCAGCTGACGGTACCCGAACGCCAGACGGATTACTCCAAGTACATCCTGACCATCATCCGTGGGAACCCCTTCGAGGGGGAGCTGGAGAACTACGCGAGATCCCTCTACCAACGCGGGATGCGTGACACCACCGTGTCCAACAAAGTCGACTACTGCATGGCATGCATCTCCCGCCTCTTGGGGAGCGGATGGAACGGGAGGCTGGAGAACATCATCCCCGACGACATGTACTACCTCCGGGACCTCTTCGAAGACGTGAACCAGTCCACAGCGAGGACATACATGTCCACATTCGGGAACTTCATCCACTTCCTTACTGGCAGCAACCCTTACGAGGCAGCGAAGATCGTGTGGAACAAGGGTCAGAAGGTCAACCGTGTCTTCATCCAAACAGAGGAGTGGAGGAGACTCAAGTCCGTCGCTGAACCGGACGAGATGCTGGTTCTTGCCCTCGGCGCCGCAATGGGCCTCCGCCGTGCAGAAATCGCCAATTTGAAACTGAACGATATCTCCGAGGACTCCATCCTGGTGCGCGGCAAGGGTCACGGCCCTAACGGCAAGGTGGACACGATGCCTATGCCGAGGATCGTCAGGGAGGCGATGGAAGCGTACATGCCGATGAGACAGAGAATAATCGACGAGTACGGCGACAACTCCCACGGCCACCTTCTGATCAGACGTTTTACCTACGCAAGCGAGCCAATCCCGCCAGACACTATCGGGGACATGGTCTACCGCCTCGGTAAGAGGGCGGACGTGGAGGTGACCACACACAGCCTCAGGAGGCTGTTCGCGACGACAATGAACGATAACGGTGTAAAACTAGACACCATACGTCGCATGATGCGTCATCAGTCCCTGGACACCACTCTGAAGTGCTACATAAACGCCGATCCAAGACTGGTAAAAAGCGCCACGGACTGCATCGACGAGGCCCTCTGAGCCAATTTAAACCAAAACCCCGGCGCATGTCGGGGTATTTTATATTCCGTCCGTCAATTCACTATCAGCGAGACGATTGGATCTCGTCGATGTTCTAGAGGCATGGGATGCGCCTCGAAGACGCGGATGCACTTCGCATCCGTGTTCTCCGTCCATTCCGTTGTTTCCATGGCCATCGGCATGCTGAAATGGCTCGTCGATACCGACAAGTCCATTTCGGTCGTCGAACATAATAACAATGGATGTATCTGGAGATATATCGGATTAACTGAGTAAACTCTAGATGCACAATCGTGAACACTTGGACTGAACACAATTACGTGTTAGGTTCGGGTGTTCACAATTTTTGAATGAACGGATTTTACACGACGAAGATCGTCAAAACATATGTCAATACAGAAAATACGGCTTTCTGGATGAACACCAGGCAAACAACCATAGGATTGAGATTAGCTAGGTCCTATATTGTCTAACTGACAGTTTCACATCGACTGTTAAACACTATGAAATGCTCAAAGAACACGAAGTCATCTCTTCAAACAATTCCTATTCGTTCGTGATTGTTCTGGCGACATCTAGACAATGATACTCATAATCTTCGTAGGCTCTTCATTCAGCTCCACTGATATGAGCCGAGACCTCTGGGCTGGCACCGTCATCCGTACTTGGAACGTCCGTCATTTCCGAGGACAAGCTCTATATGTTCTTGAAGATGCGTTCTACGGTGGATCCTTTGAGCTTGTCACCCGCCTTTTTCGTGAACTCCTTCACACCGAGAACTCTAACCTCATCGTAATAGAGCGTGTTGTTGGCAGCGTCCTTCTTACCATTGTAACGTTTCAGACAACTGGAAATAGGCACGCTCATGGCATTTGCGCTCAGTGCCGCGGTGATATCATCGCGGACATCCTGCGACACTACCCAGAGAACTTTTTTCTCTGTAGGATTCCTCTTCACGAAACCGTTGAAGAAATATAGTGATTCCATCGCCTTACACGGCAGTTGCTCTATGATTTCCTTCAGTTTATGTTCTGTCCCCAGAGACTTGAACTCTATGAAATACGTGGTTTTTCCACTGATACAGATGCAATCCACACTGCATGGCCTGAATCCGCGACCCTTACAGGCCCTCGCGACTACATGATCATAGTCTATGCCTACAATCCCTTCATCCAATTCTGAGAAATCATCATGGAGATCGTCAGAGAGGAGCTTAACAGGTTTCACGTCACCGGCTTCCAGATACCACTAAGCAGTACTCATCACCAGAACCTCGAAGCAGTCTCCTGTATAGGGTCGGACATCTCCTGGTAGACGCTGTTCAGATTTCCACTGACATCCCTCATAACTACCTCTCCGTCATCTCCATAGGAAAGATGATAGTACCGGGCAAGATCATCGTCCCCTCTACTATTTGCTTCCACGGACATAAGCAACTGTGGACTGTGCGTGGTCATAATTATCCTGATGTTGAGGTCACGAGCCAAGATAACCAGAATGTTGCCTAGGACGTTGATCCATTGCGGGTGGAGATGGACCTCTGGTTCGTCCAGTAACAGGATCGAGCCTTCGTAGAGCTGTCCGTTGTCCACGAGCTTGCGGATAGTTCCAAATACCTTGATGCCAGACGCAACATTCCTTGGACTTAGAATATGCCCCCCGGGCGATTTGTATCTCAGACCGTTCTTGGTGTTGATGAACATTCCTGGAATGGATTCGTCCATGACCTTGTCCAACTTCTCTAAGTTAGAACGGTACGTCCCTTTCATTATGATGTTGCCTGAGTCCATGTTGAGCAAACGCCACACGTCCGTACGGTGATTGGTACGCCTGATAGACCATATCAGGCTATCATCGACGTTGAAAGGGGAGTCAAAATATACGACGCGAGGTATGCGCCTCCTGTTTCCCTTGCAAGAGATCTCACCTCTCTTGCGAACGTTGCAGGACATCGAAGGCCCCCCTGTGATGCTTACCGAGGCAATATTCTCTGAATCGACATTCCTGAATTGAGAAACGCTCTCAAACTCTGAATTGATTCTTCTACGGACGATTTTTCCATAAAAGTCGTCGTCCACTTTACCTTCTTTCAAATCGATAGCATATTCCAGGCTCTGCTTGTCCTGCTTATCTTCATCATCAATATGCTTGCGTAAATAATCTATGATTTCAAGATACTCGGATTCATCGACATCTCCGAGTAGACGGCTCCGATCCTCATCCGAGTGCCTGAACATTAGCAAATCCAAGGTCTCATCGATCTGATTGTTCTTGATGAGTTCGAAATCGCTCGGACACACCAATACCGAGTACAGAGCCTTAAGTATGGTGCTCTTGCCAGTGCTGTTCTGCCCGGAAATGACTGTGATGTTCCCGGCTATGAACTCAACTTTGCTCAGGCAACCGACATTCTTTATCGAGACCTTCATCGATATCTGAGCATAGCATCGTAGTCGCGGATATTATGGTATCGTACAAACATTCGATATTATAGGAAACGTTGAGAGAACGAATAAGAATTAAAAATGTGAAATTCAAGAACTTCAATAAACATACCTTGATTCCGATGGTTTTCCAATCTCCAAAATATCGGTTTTTTATACTTCTCCCGTCAATCTACCATCAGCGAGACGATTGGATCTCGTCGATGTTCTAGAGGCATGGGATGCGCCTCGAAGACGCGGATGCGCCTCGCATCCGTGTTCTCCGTCCATTCCGTTGTTTCCATGGCCATCGGCATGCTGAAATGGCTCGTCGATACCGACAAGTCCATTTCGGTCGTCGAATGCCATACTACTCCAGAGAGCCTGGGTGTCTATAAAACACTCGCCAGACCGTCAGGAACCGCTTCGTACCTTGACGAGCACGGCGTTCAGCCAGACGGTGCCGCGGGAATCGGAGTTCAACCAGACGTCCTCGGCCGGGAGCCCAGCATCCCCCGCCATCCTGACGAGTCCATCCACGGTCATGTCCGTGTACCAGCGTCCGTCACGGATCCCCTCGAAGGTACCCTCCTTGAACGACACGTAGGCCGCCCCGCCCTTCCTGAGGGCCCTGCAGATCAATCCCAGGACGACGGGTATCTGATCAGCCTTCAGATGGAGCAGCGAGGCGCAGGCCCAGACGCCGTCGAACTCGTCCTCGTAGTCAAGCTCCAGGAAGTCCAGGCGCCTGACCTCCGAACCGAGATTGGACGATGCCACACGGCACATCCCCTCCGAACCGTCCACCGGCACCACCTCGCACCCTGTCTCCCTGAATGCGAGCGTGTCCCTGCCGGAGCCGCAGCCCAGGTCAAGTATCCTGGCGCCGGGATCGAGACGGGAGAGGAAGCGCCGCCTGATGTCGGAGACGTCGTTTCCGAAGGTGGATTCGGAGTATCCCTCCGGGTCCCCGTCGTAGAACGCCCTTGTGACATGTTCCATGCACCCGTATCTACGGCATTACACAAATCATCATATGCGGAGACCCCCTCGGAGACCCCATGACCGATGAGAGGCGCTCGTGCGTGGACTGCGGAACGAAGGGTTGCGACGGCAAGGGCGCGAAGCGCCCGGATTTCTGCCTGACCGACAACATGCCCGAGGGGCTCCTCGAGGAATCGCTGTCCCATTACGCCGAGGGCGAGGAGGCGGACATCCTCAGGACGGCCGCGACGGTGGAGCACGACGGATATCTCAGATGGTGCCGGGTGCAGGAGACGATCGAGTTCGCCAGGCGCATGGGCTATAGGAGGATCGGCATCGCCACTTGCGTCGGCCTCCTGAACGAGTCCAGGACCCTGGCCAGGATCCTCCGCTCCCACGGGTTCGAGGTGTTCGGCGCCGGATGCAAGGCGGGCATGGTACTCAAGACGGACGTCGGCATCGACCCCGAATGCTGCGAGGTCGGGCCCAACACATGCAACCCGATCCTCCAGGCGGAGGTCCTGAACCACGAGGAAACCGACCTGAACATCATGATGGGGCTCTGCGTTGGACACGACTGCCTGTTCTACCGCCATTCCGAGGCCCCCGTCACCACGCTTGTCGCCAAGGACAGGGTGCTGGCCAACAACCCCGCCGGGGCCCTGTACACCGCGAACTCCTACTACAGGAGACTCGAGGGCGACCGGTGAGACGCGTTGCGGAAACAACGAGCCCCTTATCTGCATCGGACCGCGTGATTACCGCATGGCCGGTAGACAATCAGTGACCGCACGCGAGAAGAATACCGTGGAGACCATGGTCGGCATGTACTGCCGCGGTGTCCACGGCATGAGGGACGGCCTGTGTCCGGAATGCTCCGAACTCCTCGGGTACGCCTTCGGCAGAATAGACTCGTGCCCGCTCCGCGACAGAAAGGTGAGATGCTCGAAATGCGAGATCCACTGCTACAGCCCCGAGATGCGCGAACGCATAAGGGCAGTCATGAGATACAGCGGGCCGAGGATGCTGACGCATCCGGTGATGGCCCTCAGGCACCTCCTCTCCTGAGGGAAGAACGGCCGCCGCCCGAAGGCGGCGTAATTTGTTTCTCAGGCCTTGATCTTCCTGACGGAGATCGCCAGGAAGATGATGCCGAGCACGATGGCGACGACGACCCAAATCAGGGCGTCGCCCAGGAGCTCGTTCGTGCTCCTGATGCCGTAGTTCTTGTACTCGTCGTAGGTGACCGTGACACCGTCCCCGAAGGCGCTCTCTGCGAAGGGCTCCAGGTCGGTGAAGATCTCGACGGACACGGGCTCGCCGCCGTCGCTCAGGTCGAACGCTCCGTCGGCGACGGTCAGCTCGGTCGAGGCGATAAGGATCTCCCTGATGCCGGAGCAGCCTGCGAACACGCCCTCGCCGATCGCAGTGACGGATGCGGGTATGTCGACCATGGTGAGGTTGAGCGAATGGTCGAAGGCCGCCGCGGAGATGCTTGTCACGCCCTCCGGGACCTCGTACGACGTCGCGGTGGAAGCTGCGGGATACTTCAGAAGAGCATTCCCTCCGTTTCCGAATAGAACACCGTCGACGGATGAGAACGCTGTGCTCCCTTCGGCGACATTGATCGTGGTCAAGGACGGACATGACTCCATGACACGGTCTCCAAGGGTCCTGAGGGACGCCGGGAGGGTCACGGATGCGAGCGACGGACAGTCCGCCAATGCAGAATCCCCGATTGAAGTCACGCCCTCGGGGAATGATATGGCGGTCAGACCTGTGGACTGGAACGCTCCCGTCCCGACAGTCTCGAGACCGTCCTCGGCGAAGTTGACCTTGGACAGCGAGGTGCATCCGGAGAACGCTCCGGCAGGGATGTCATCGATGCCAGTCGACAGAGTGACCTCTGTCAGTGATCTGCAGTCGGAGAAGGCGGAATCTCCGAGTGACGTAACACTGTCTGGAAGTTCGACGGTTCTGACACCGGAGGCGGAAAACGCGTTTGCGCCTATGGTGCGAACGGTGTCGGGTATGGCGATGTCCCTAAGGACCGTGCATCCGGAGAAGGCGGAATCGCCGATGGATGTCGTCCTGTCGGGGATGACGAACGACTCGAGAACGGAGCATCCGCTGAACACACTGTCCCCTATTGTGTGGTTGTTCGTCCCCGTGGGAGCCCACGTCACGGTCTTGAGCGAGGTGCATCCGGAGAATACAGATTCCCCAAGATTTCTCACCCCGGGCGAGATGGTCACTTCCTCGAGAGATGTGCATCCGGAGAAGGCGGAATCTCCGAGACTGGTCACATGAGAGCCCATGCTCACAGATGTGATGGCAGTTCCCTCGAACGCATTGGCACCGATGGTCACGAGAGCATCTGGCAGATTGATTGTCGACAGCTTGGAACCAGCGAACGCGCCAGCACCAATCGTCTCCAGAGAGCTGGGGAACGTAACAGTCGTCACTCCGGAACCAGAGAAAGCGTTGGCTCCTATCGATTCGATGTGAGTGGCCCTGGACATGTCCACTGTTGTGAGATTGGCCTTGTCCTTGAACGCCTCTGCCGATATGGATATGATTGTGTATGTCCTGTTATTGTAATTTACCGTGTCGGATATCGTGATCTCAGATGAATCACCCTCCCATCCGACCACGGTAACATTGGTTGTGCTGCTCCCGACTGTCTCGTACTGGAATCCTCCGGAGGTGAACTCCACCGCCGACGAGTCCTCCGACACGAGAGTCACCGCTACCAGAGCGATGACCGCCGCGAGCGCGATTGCCTTGATCGTCGTGTTCATGAGAATCTGGACGTGTAATCACGTGCGCGATATAGAACTGATGCGCCCTCGGTCGGCCTCGCGGCACCTGTCGAGGACGATCTCGTCCGCGTGGACGGAGTCGCCCATCCTCTTCGACATCATGCCAAGCTCCATCGACGCTGCATAGACGACCCCCATGGGCACCAGGCATGTCGCCGTCAGCGGGTCGCGGACTCCCTCCCTGTTGACTACGCTGTGCGCGAAGTCGATGACGTCCATCTCCGTCATCCTCGTCAGACGCTCCGCGTACCTCCTGACGTTCTCGCAGTCCGACTCGATGGAGACATCCAGGTCGCCGTCGTCCCTCCTTGTCACAGAGACCCTGGCGGTCCTGCTGCAGGTGTTCATGTTGACGTATATGACGGAGGTCATAGAAACATGACCTGCGGGGGACACGTTAAAGGTTCCTCAGCTCCCCGACATGATCCTGTCCACCGCCCTGCCGATCCAGTCCCTCTCGGAGAGGGCGTGCTGGTGCATGTATGAGCCGATGGAGTTCCCCCTCACGAGGCCGTCCATTTTATCGGCGATGCCCTGGCCCCTCCTCACGGAGAAGCCGAACTCGGCGCCTCCCAGGGGGAATACGTCGGAGTAGTGGTACTCGTGGCCGCGGACAGTGCCGGAGAACGCCGGGTTAGACGGCTCCGCGTCGGCGATAACGTACGTGGGTCCGTGGCGGACGCCGGTCATCCTGGCCTCGGCGTCGAACACCCCGGCCATGGGATGGACCGCACCGTCCTTGTCGGTGATGGACCTGCACATGCTCATGAGACCACCGCACTCCCCGATGACCATCCTGCCGTTCCCGGCCTCGGCCCTGAGGCCCTCCAGGAAGTCTGTGTTGGCGGAGAGCATCTCCGCGTGGAGCTCGGGGTATCCCCCGCCCAGGTAGTAGAGGTCCGCGTCGGGAAGGGGATCGCCGTCAGTTGGGCGGAACGTGGTCACATCGAACCCGGAGGCCTCCAGGCACTCGATGTTCTCCCTGTAGTAGAAGCAGTACGAGTCGTCCATGGGGACCGCCGCCCTCAGGCCGCAGTCCCTCTGCGTGTACGGGGACGCGGTGGGCAGCTCCGACGGGCACGACTCGGCTATGTCGAGGACCCTGTCCAGGTCGATCGGCTCGGTGAGCTCCTGCAGGGGCGTGATCTCCCTCTCCGCGAAGCTCCTCAGAGTCTTGAGGCCCAGGTATCTCTGCTCCAGCGCCTTGTCCGGGTTCTTCGGGATCATCCCCACCAGCTGCACGTCTGGGCAATAGCGCTCCATTGCCGTGCGCAGCTTGTCGCTGTGCTGCCTCCCGGACACGTTGTTCAGAATGACGCCGGCGATGCGGACGTCGGGGTCGAAGGCCCTGAAGCCGTTGACGATCGCCGCGGCGCTCCTGGTGAGCGAGCGGGCGTCGATGATGAGGATCACCGGGAAACCCAGGAGCTTGGCGAGGTACGCGGTGGAGCCTATGTCCTCATCCCCCCTCAGGCCCTCGTAGAGGCCCCTGACGCCCTCCACGACGCATATGTCGGCGTCCCTGGACGCGTACCCCACCAGGTTGCGGATGGTGCCGTCGTCCATCAGGAAGGAGTCGAGGTTCCTCGACCTCCTGCCGGTGGCGGCGGTGTGGTACATGGGGTCGATGAAGTCGGGGCCGGCCTTGAACGCCTGGACCGTCATTGACTTGGACAGCCTGGACATGAGCCCCGTGGTGATGGACGTCTTGCCGACGCCGCTGCCCGTGCCGGCCAGGACCACGCCCTTCATTCCAGCATCTCCCTCAGCGTGTCCGCCGTCTCCAGCGGGACGATGGAGTGGGCGCCCATGACCATGGTGTGGGAGGAGATCTCCCCTACCGCCCAGCGGCACCCCTGGTTGAGATAGTTTGCCAGCTGCCTGGGCTGGTCCGTGATGAGGATGTCGTCCTCCCCCATGCCGGGGTATGCGTGGCATATCCCCAGGATGATCGTGAGGTCTGGTCCGAACCCGTCCACGGCCTCCTTCATCCTGTCGCCGACGATGGCGTACTCGTCGAGCCCGCCGATCAGCCTGTCGATGGTGACACCCTTGGATGCCAGGTCGGCGGTGATCTCGGCGCAGTAGTTCCTGATCCTCGGGAGTCCCTTGTCGGGCTCCATGTTGGCGACGAACAGCGTCTCCCCTCCGAGCCTCCTCCTGGCACGGTCCACCGCCTCGAACATGTCCGCGAAGCGGTAGGCCAGCTCCTTCTTGGCGTCCATGACCACCGCGACCCTGCCGCCTCCGGAGAGGACGTCGACTATCCTCCTGCACACGTGCATCTTCGTGGGGCTCACGGCGGGCTGGATGTAGTCCTTCGAGGCCATGCCGACGTTCTTCTCCAGCCTGGTGGCCGCCTTCATCAGAGATATCTGGCGGTCGCACTCCTCCTTGTCGATGACGTCGGCGTCCCTGGCGGCCTCGAGGGCCCTGATGGCCCCGCGGGTGTTGTCGCCCATGCACCCGTGGCAGTCCACAGGAAACACGTTGGCGTCGATGCCGGCGCGCTTTATCGATTTGGCCATGTCCTCGCCGATGATCATGCTGGCACATGTCCCGACGACGGCCACGGTCCTCGGGTGGAACTTCTCCTCCACCTGCCTGAGCGTGTTGATGAGGGGCTCCTCCCCTCCGAACACCAGGTCGTTGTCCCTCATGCCGGAGGTGACGACCCTCACGTTGGCGTCCTCCAGAGGCCTGGATGCCATGAAGCAGCAGCCTGACGGCCCGTGCTCCACGATGACGTCCACGTCCATGTCGCGCAGCGTGTACATCGCGGCGACTATGGGGTTCGGACGGGGATGGATGACGTTCCTCACTGGTAGCCCTCCTTGACGAACTCGATCAGGAGCCTCACGTCAGACGGAATCCCGGGCCTCTCGCCGTCGCCCCTGGTTATGACCAGCGGGACGCCGTGCTCCGCCACCACCCTCTCGATCTGGTCCCTGTCCAGCTTGTCGCAGACCTTCCTGCTCACCGGGTCCAGGAGGACCATGGCACCGTCAAGGGCGCCCATCTCGCCGAGGCACTCCAGCGTCCTGCCGATGGAGATGTGGGATATCCCGGGGTTCCTCTCACGGACCACGGTCCTCCCGTCCTCGTACAGGATCTCGCCCCTCCCGGGGACGCCCCTGAACGTCTCCAGGGACCTCAGCACGGACTCCCTCGGGACGCCCATCCTGTGGCAGACCTCCAGCGCGAGATCCATGGCCCCGATGTACTCGGTGGCGATGTACGAGCCGTCCAGCGTGACCTCCGACTCGCCGTCGTAGTCGACGCTCACCCTGAGCCCCTCGCCCAGGGCGGGCCTGGACAGGACCCTGACCCTTCCGCCGTAGCCGACGAGGCCGTCGTGGTACTGTGACCAGAACTCCCTCTCCGACTCCAGGACTATGTTCGTCCCGCGGTCGGTGAAGACGTCCCTCTTAGCCTCGGACGCTTTGAAAGTGTTCTTCGCGATTCCGTAGTCCTCGACAAGGTTGGTGATGCAGGCGATGTCCGCCTTCCCGGACCCTCCGAGGGACACCTCGCACACGACCGCGTCGTAGTCGCCGGCGGCCAGGGTCATCAGATAGGGCGGCGCGATGCTGACCTTCCTGTCGATGCGGTGGCCGTCATCGGCCCATGGGCCCTCGCCCCTGGACGAGTGCAGCAGCACGGTCCTCCCCGAGTCGTGGAGCATCTTGGATATGAGGTAGCAGGCGCTGGTCTTGCCCTTCACACCGGTGACCTCGATCCTGAACCTGGTGTCGTCGATGAACCTCTTGACGTCCTGGCTGAACGTGACGATCTCCCCGGGCTCAGCGTCTCCGATGAACCTCCTCGGGCAGTGCTTCGGCATCACCGTCATGTCGTACCTCCCGGCTGGAGTGGTGTCCGCGACCCTGATGTCGTAGGCCGCCAGCTCGTCCTTCTTGGACTGGGGGCAGATGCCGTAGACGTCCACACATGTGACGTCGTCCCCCTCCGCCTGGTGCCTCCTGGCCAGGAGGTCTCCCCCGTGCACCATGTCGAGAACGAGTACGCGCATGGTATCACTGGTACTTCCTGAGCTTCTCGACCAGGACGTCGCACAGCCTGGGGTCGGCCCCCACGGGGACCGCGTACTTGAGCTCGACCTCGCGGCCGTTCCTCCTCACGATGCCGCCGTCGGAGAAGTCCTCGATGCCGAGCTTCCCGGGAACGTCCATCATGAGGTGCTTCCCCAGCGAGATGAACAGGGGGAGGGCGATGATCTCCTCGGCCCCGTCGTCGATCATCACGGGGATCACGTCCTCGATCTTGGGCTCGTTGAACTCGTTGTAGCCGACGTAGACCTTTCCGTAGCCCCTCTCCTCGAGACGCCTGGCGTTGAGCTCCACGACGCTTGAGTTGAAGTCCAGCCTGGACCCGTGCCCCATCACGATGACCCTGGTGTCCTTGCCGGGGGTCCTGAGTTCCTCGATCCTCTCCGCCAGGATGTCCGTCAGGTTGGGGTCCTCCCCGAAGGGCTGGTCGATGATGACGTGGACCTGCTTCCCCTCGATCTCGACGGTGCCGTCCGTGCAGTTCCTGGGGAGCCCGAAGTGCTTCATGGGGATGTCCCTGGTGACGTGGAGGCCAGAGGCCACGAAGAACGGGAGGACTATGATCTCGTCGAAACCGTCCTCCACCATCTCCTCCGCGGTCTCCCTGATGGAGGGGATGGAGAACTCGTTGAACCCGACGTAGACGTCCTCGAATCCCTTGGTCCTGAGCAGGTCGGCCTGCATCTCCAGGACCCCTTTGTTGTATGCCATCGTCGAGCCGTGGCCGGCTATCATGATTCCAGTCTTGGTCATCTCATTCACCCTCGAATCTCATTCCGCCCGAGCTGTCCTCGGACGCGGCCAGCAGCTTGTCCGCCAGCTCCCTGTAGGATGCGGCCATGTCGGAGTCGGGCTCCCCCTGGACCACGGTCATGCCCCTGTCCTCGCACCTCTGCACGGCGGGGTCCCTGGGCAGCCTGTGGATCACGGAGGTCCCCATCTCCCCGGCAGCCCTGTCGACGAGCTCGTCCTCGTCCTTCACCCCGCGGGAGTTCTGTATCAGGCCTCCGAGCCTTGCGTAGCCGTCGTGCGTGAGGTCGTTGACCGCGTAGGCGATGTTGCTGGCGGCGTAGAGGGCCATCATCTCACCCGAGGTGACGACGAACACGTCCCTGGCGTAGCCGTTCCTGATCGGCATGGCGAAGCCTCCGCACACGACGTCGCCGAGGACGTCGTAGAGGATCACGTCCGGCTTGTAGACGCCGATCATGTCTAGTTCCTCCAGCTGCTCGAACGCCGCGATGATACCGCGGCCGGCGCATCCAACCCCGGGCCTGGGCCCTCCGCACTCGACGCAGAGCACCCCTCCCCTCCCCTCGAAGACTATGTCCTCGAGCTCGGGGTCCGGGTTGTCCCTCATCGTCTCCAGGACGGTGGGGATCCTGCGCCCGGCGACCATCCTGGTGGAGTCGGCCTTGGGGTCGCATCCTATCTGTATAACCTTCAGTCCGCGGCCGGCCAGGGCGGCGGAGACGTTCCCGACGGTGGTCGACTTGCCTATGCCGCCCTTGCCGTAAACCGCGATTCTGCGCATGGACGATGATTGTGGGTTTCACATTAATACTTTTACTCACAAAAATAACACGCCATTTTCTATTCACCTGTATACAAGGATGGACACGGATTTAGATAGGCTACATCGTTCCGGAGGCATGGACGCACCGAGGACCAACCCCGACCTGTACGCCTGGGAGACGAACGCCGAGTACTGGGACGACTACATGGGGGACGAATCCAACGTCTACCACCGCGAACTGGTGAGGCTGGCCGTCACCGAGCTGCTCGACCCCTCGCCCAGCGAGAGGATCCTGGACATCGCCTGCGGCAACGGGAACTACTCGGCGTTCCTGGCGGACATGGGGGCGGCCGTCACGGCCGTGGACTTCAGCCCGAGGATGGTCTCGTTGGCCGGATCACGCAGGAACGTGAACGGGAGGAGGATAGACTTCCGCGTCGCGGACGCCTGCGACGAGGATGACCTCATGTCCCTGTCCGTTCCGGGCGGGTACGACGGCGCCGTCTGCAACATGGCCGTCATGGACATGAACGATTTGGACGTGTTGATGCGCTGCGTCCACCGCCTCCTGGCCGACGGCGGAGCGTTCGTGTTCTCCACCCAGCACCCGTGCTTCGTCACCCTCACCGAGAGGTACCTCACCGGCCACTCCTACGAGGGCGACGCCCTCCCGGGACAGCCTGTGAGACAGAACTACCACCACCGCTCACTCCAGGACCTTCTCATACCATGCTTCCGCGCCGGGTTCTCCGTGGACGGGCTCCGCGAGACCGGTCTGCCGGGCAGAGAGACGCCGGAGATTCTGATAGTCCGCCTCAGGAAGGCGTAACAATATCTGCCCCGACGACCATCGGCGGTCCGATAACATGGTTCCCGAGAACTTCAAGATGGCCTCCTCCCGCGGGGACGAGGAGCTCAACTGCTACAGGTGGATGCCCGCCGGCGAGCCCGTGGCTGCGCTGCAGATCGTCCATGGCATGACGGAGCACATACTCAGGTACTCCGACTTCGCGGGGTTCCTGACGGAAAGGGGTTTCGCGGTCTACGGCCACGACCACCTCGGTCACGGAGGCACATCGGAGGAGAAGGGGTTCATCGCCGAGGAGCATGGGGACGACATGCTGGTGTCGGACATGGCCAGGGTCAACGCCAGGATGATGGACGACCTGCCCGGGATCCCGCACTTCGTCATGGGGCACAGCATGGGCTCATTCGTGACTCGCAGGTTCCTCACCGTACATGGGGATGATGTGGACGCCGCCGTCATAATGGGAACCGGGCAGCAGGCGGGGTACCAGGTCTCGCTGGCCCTCACGATGGCCAAGCTGCTCTGCATGGTGAAGGGCAACCACCACAAGAGCCAGATGCTCAACGACCTCGTGTTCGGGAACTACAGCAAGAGGTTCGACGCCCCGGACCTCCCCAACAGGTGGCTGGCCGCCAACCCCGAGGCCCTGAAGGCGTACGATGCCGACCCAGACTGCGGCTTCCAGTTCACCGACGCCGCCTACCGCGACCTGTTCACGATGATCCGCAGGATCGAGAAGAAGGAGGGGTTCGACCGCATACCCAGGAACCTCCCGGTTCTCTTCGTCTCCGGAGCTGACGACCCGGTCGGCGACTTCGGAAAGGGTGTCGAGAAGGCGGCCGACGGCCTCAGAGGAATCGGGCTGTCCCCGGAAGTGAAGTTGTACCCCGGCATGAGACACGAGATCCTGAACGAGGCCGACCACGCCCAGGTCTACGATGACATCGCGGCATGGCTGGAGCGGAGAATCGGATGAGCCAGACTATCGGTTTCGACCGGTGCCCTCTGTCAGATTCATTCGGTCTGTTCTGACGTCGTGACGGACACTGGGGGCAATGGACGCCCATGCGCACATGCTACCTGACAGCGTGTCCTTCGTTCCGGTTGCGTCTCCGGTATACGACCGCGGGATCAGATGCGCCTGTACCAGAAGACGCCCCAGCATCTGCACGGTGCACCGCAGATGGGGCAGTCGTGCCCCTCCGGGGAGTCGACCATCTGGTTCCAGTATCCCTGAATCGCCACCGTCTCCTTGAGGCCCAGCCTCTCGAGGACCTTGGCGATGTTGGTCACGCCGAGGATGTTCTTCCATGCCATGGCGCACACGATACCGCATCCGCGGGCCTTCATCTCGTCTACGCACCTGCGGCCCAGCTCCGTCCCGATGCCCTTGCCCTTGAAGTCGGCGGACACCGCGACGGAGTCCAGCAGGCCCGTCAGCGGCGTGGACATGACCATGTCCCTCTCCGGGCAGTCCGGAAGCATGAGCTTCTCCCCCTCCAGCTCCGGCCCGAACACCTGGCAGATGGAGAATCCGGCGACCCTGCCGTCCTCCTCTGCGACGACGCAGAACTGTCCAGGGTCGGACATCGCATCCTCGAAATCTCCATCGTCGAGATAGTCGACACCAAGCTGAAGCTTGGAGATCACCACAGCCTCCGGTATGTCGGAGGCCCTCAGCATCCTGTATTCCGTCAAAGACCCAGCTCCCTGAATAGTTCGTCCCTCTCGCCTTCGGTCAGGTCCCTGTACTTCCCTGTCGGCAGGTCGCCGAGCTCGATGTTCATGACCCTCACCCTCTTCAGCTCCAGGACGGTGTATCCGAAATGCCCGCACATCCTCCTTATCTGGCGGTTGAGACCCTGCTTCAGGACGATCCTGAACTCCCTGTCACCGGTCCTCTCGACGAGGCATTTCTTGGTGACCCTGTCCAGGATGGGCACTCCGTTGGACATCCCGCTAACGAACTCGTCGGTGACCCTGCGGTCCACCTTGACGACGTACTCCTTCTCGTGTTCGGCCCTCGACCTCATGATACTGTTGGCGAGCTCGCCGTTGTTGGTCATGATCAGCAGACCCTCGGAGTCCTTGTCCAGACGTCCGACGGAGTAGATGCGTTCGGGATACCCTATGAAATCGATTATGTTGTCGGGATCGTCCGGGTTCGAGGTGCAGGTGAGCCCCCTTGGCTTGTTGAAGGCCAGGATGACGTCCCCCTTCCTGGTTCCGACCGGCTTCCCGTCCACGGCCACGACATCCCCCTCCGAGACCCTGTCCCCGAGGACCGCGACCCTGCCGTTGATGGTCACCCTCCCCTCCTCCACCAGCCTGTCGGCCGCACGGCGGGAAGCCACGCCGGCCTCGCTGATGTACTTGTTGAGACGGGTACCCTCTGGCATGGCCATCGGCAACGGGCGCAACTCCCTTAAAACTGCCGATGACTCCTGTAGTTACCAGAACACCATGATTTCCCTGAGCCGTTCCTATTCTCACCGATTTTCAGGCATTTGTTCAAATATCACCTCAGAAGACAGGCCCATGGGCTGGCAGGGGACGGAACGCTGCCGGGTCGAGAGAGAACCGCTGACCTCCGAATCCGTCATCACATCCTCAGGTCAACGGTCCCGGGAACACACCTGTCGGCCCACCTTTCTTCGATAATATGTTGTTCTGATTGTGACGTCAGAAGTTGGATGTATATGCCAACTATTAAATATCCACAGATGCTCGTAGATTCGGGCCGCCGGAAATCATTGCATGGCACGCACGATTAGGACACCACCGACCACATGTACTTCACCCGTACAGCTTCCGTTGTCAGGCGGCCCTTCTACCATACCGATATATCGGTAGCCGTGATTTCCCAACCATGGCCCTATTCTCCAGGAAACCCACAGGACCGGTCAAGGTCACCAGGATCGGAATGCACTGGGACACCGAGGACCCGTTCATCTTCGCCTCGCACCACGAGGACGACTACCCCGCAGGCAACAGGCAGCAGGCCCCTCCCCTGCAGGAGATCGGCGGCAGGGACCTGGGCAGGGACTACGAGAAGAGACTCGGGTACAGGATGTACCACGGTAAGGTCGTGCCCGGGTTCCCCATGCACGCGCACTGGGGGTACGAGACCATCACCCTGGCGGAGGTGGGATACGTCGACCACTTCGACAACATGGGGATCGAGGGCAGGTTCGGATTCGGGGACGTGCAGTGGGTCTGCGCCTCGTCCAGATACAGCCACTGCGAGATGTACCCCCTGGCGGACCAGGAGAACAGGAACCCCAACGACATCACGCAGATAATGCTGAACCTTCCCAACGAAATGAAGAACGGGGAGAACTCCGTGAGGACCGTGTGGGCCTCTGATGTGAAGAAGGCATCCGGCGACGGATGGACCGCCAAGGTCATCTGCGGCAGCTTCGGAGGGGTCTCCGCCACATCGCCGGGCTCACTGTCCTGGTCCCACGGAGATAACGGCGTGAGGATAATCAGGTTCTCGATGGATCCAGGCTCCGAACTCGTAATCGACCCGTCCCTCGACAGCACCGCCAGGAACCTGTACTTCGTGTCCGGAAAGGACGCCGTCATCATGGGCGTTCCCGTGGAGGCGGGGAACAGGGTGAAGATCCTGGAGAACACAGATGTCACCGTAATGAACGGGGACGAGCCGTCTGTCCTCTGGCTTCTGGAGGGACGTCCTATCGGACAGAAGATGGCCTCGTTCGGACCCGTATATCTGCCTACGCTGAAGGATGTCCGTGCGGGACTTGATGAGATCAGGTTGAACGAGTACCACGAGTGGCCCTGGGGAGTCATCGACCGTGCTCAGCCCGTCGGCACCGGCAGGTTCATAAGATATCCTGAGGGGACAGAGTCCAGGCCTCCGGAGTGACTCGGAATCAATGCATGACGTATGTCTCCAAATAACCTGCATCGAAATCATGCCCATCGGATACATGGGTAGTGGATTTTGGCCACCTGAACTTAAAAGAGACACTGTGCGCACATATTGATCCGTAAATCTGACGGTTCGAGGCGATAGAACGTCAACCGCGCATCTGGACAAGTTTCTGAACCTTGGTCCCGAACTCCTCCAGCCTCGAGATCTTCGCCTCTATCAGGTCCACACAGTCCTCATCGCAAAGCAGGATGACATCCCTGCCCATCAGGCACTCGGACATGCAGGACTCGAACCCGTCGAAGACGTAGTCCACAGGGACGCCGCTCTCTGGCAGGAGCGAGCGGACCATGCACCCGTATAGCCCCAGGCGGATCTCCGTGCCGCCTAGCATCTCCACCGCATGGTCGACCATCGGGGGCTCCAGACGGTCGGACACCGGCACGATGACGAACCTCCCCTTGGGACCGGAGGCCATCTTGGAGACCAGCTGCGTCTCGGTCCTCGGATAAGGCGCCTCCTCCACACCGCGCATGTCGCACAGGCTCTTGTTGATCAGGAACATCGACGGCTGCACCACTCCGGTCATGTACACCTGGACGGGATCCGAGTAGAACTCCTCCGACGGTCCGGAGTATATGAGATGACCCATCCTGAGTACGTGGATCTCGTCGGCCCAGGCGTAGGCCAGGTCCACGTCGTGCGTGGAGATGACCACCGTCGTCCCGGCGTGATGCAGCTGCTCGGCGAGCTCCATGAGCTCGAGGGCCATCTGCGGGTCGAGTCCGGCTGTGGGCTCGTCCATCACCAGGACCTCCGGGTCCATGGCCAGTGCTCCGGCGAGGGCCAGCCTCTTCCTCTGGCCGTAGGACAGCTTCATCGTGTTCCTGTCCCTGAGATCGTCCAGTCCCACGAGGCGGAGCGCCCTGTCGACCCTGCGTGACACCTCCTCCGGCGGAAGACCGAGGTTGGATGGACCGTACGTGACATCCTCCTCGACCGTCTGTCCGAAGATCTGGTCATCCGGGTTCTGGAGAACCACGCTGACCCTGGACCTCAGCTTCCTGAGCGCCTTCCTCCGGTAGGAGAACGGCTCCCCCTCGAACATGACCTTCCCTCCCGCGGGCTCGAAGACCCCGTTGAAGTGATAGAATAGCGTAGACTTCCCGGCACCGTTGGCACCGAGGATCACCGTCTTCACGCCCTTCCTGATCCTGACGCTGACCTCGCTCAGGGAGTCGCGGTCGTTTCCGGCGTAGCGGTAGCAGAGGCCTACCGTCTCTATGATGTTCTCGGATGTCATCGGACCACCTCCGGCGCGCGTCCGAACCTGGAGAGCTCGGACACCCTGCGCCTGACGACGTCCACCAGTTCCGGATCGCAGTAGAGCACGGTGTCGTTGCCCTGCATGGCGCTGAGGCAGCACCCCTCCACGGCGTTGAAGTATATGTCGGCCCTGAGGCCCCTCTCCTTGAACGCCTTCCTGGTCCTGAAACCGTAGACTCCCACGCGCAGACCCTCGTCCTCCCTGTCCAGGTCCCCCGACTCCGGAGAGGACTTGACGCGGAGGCTGCCGAACACCGCCTCCGGCGGGGAGAGCTTCGCCAGGAGCTGGCTGTTGGTCCTGGGGTACGGCGCCTCCGGCTGCCCGCGGATGGCCTCCAGCGAGCGGTTCACCGAGAACGTGTGCGGAAGGGTGAGGCCGGCGAGGGCCACGGAGTCCCTGTCGTTGAAGAACTGCTCGGGCTCCCCGGAGTAGACCAGGGTCCCGTGGCGCAGGACGTGGATCTCCTCCGCCCATGCGTAGGCGAGGTCCACGTCGTGCGTCGAGATTATGACCGTTGTCCCGGCGAGGCACATCTGGTCCACGAGCTCCATGACCTCCTGGGACATCTGAGGGTCGAGCCCGGCTGTGGGCTCGTCGAGGATCAGCACCTTGGGCTCCATGGCCAGCGCGCCGGCGATGGCGACCCTCTTCTTCTGACCGAAGGACAGCTGCGTGGTCGGACGGTACCTGTAGTCCTCCATGCCGACCTTGAACAGGCTGTCCCTGATCCTCGCCTCGACGATGTCCGGATGGAGGTTCAGGTTCATGGGCCCGAAGGCCACATCCTCCTCCACGGTGGATGAGAAGATCTGCTCGTCGGGGTTCTGGACCACGACGGCGACGTCCTCCCTGAGCTCGAAGAGGTGCTCCTTCTGGTAGCTCATGGGTATGCCCCTGTAGAACAGCTCCCCCTCCGTCGGCTTGAAGACGCCGTTGAAGTGGTAGAAAAGGGTGGACTTGCCTGCGCCGTTGGCGCCGAGGATGACGGTCCTGACCCCTTCACGGATCCCGAGGGAGACGTTTTTCAGGGAGGCGTTGCCCCCGTTCCTCGAACCGTAGACGTAGGTGACGTCCCTCGCCTCTAGAATGTACTTGAAATCCATGCTCACACCCCGAACGCCAGTCCCGCGAAGTCGATTACCCCCTCGGTGTACGTCCCGAGGACGTACAGCAGGGCGAACACCGCGACTGCAGCCGCGACCCATCCGACACCCGCCCTCTGCGGGCGGTTCCAGATGGGGAAGTACCCGCGGTAGCCCCTGCACTCCAGGGACACCTGGGCCTTGTCGGCCATGTTCATCGATGACGTGAATATTCCGACAGCGATCGAAGCGATCGTCTTCATGGAGCGCTTGAACCCGCTGAATCCGAGCCTGCTGTTGGCCGCGCTCCACATTGTGTCCATCCTCTCGAGGAGGAGGAACGCGTAGCGGTAGATCAGAACCACGATCTCGCATATCTCGTCGGGGATCCTGATCTGCCTGAGGGCCTGCGCCAGATGCGGGATGGGCGTCGACGTGGCGAAGGCCATCATCACAGTGATTCCGGCTACCGCCCTTATCATGACCAGCCACGCCTGGTTGAAGCTGTCGGCCGTCATGTACAGGTCGAGCCAGAGGAAGTCGGCCCTCCAGATGCAGGGCTGCGACGTGTCGCCGTTGATGGATATGATTCCGCAGGCGACTATCAGAATGAGTATGGCCTCGCCGATGGCGACTCCGAGCATGAAGGGTATCCTCATGTTCGTGGAGTACGCCATCAGGGCGAGGCCGATGGCCAGCACCGCCAGGGCAGTGACGACCGAGTCCGTCATCACGTTGGCGATGAGGACCACGATGACCAGAAGGAGCTTCCCCAGCGGTGCCCAGTTAAGCATCCTAGAGCTGTACGCCAGCGCGTCCATCTGAATGTGCTCGGACGCGCCCGATCCGCTTGAAAGCCCCATGGCCATAGGTTTCACCTGTAGTAGTACTTCTCCGTCTGAGCGGGGGCGGGCTCGGAGACGGGCTCGGCGCTGGTCTGGACCTTCTTGGATCCGCCGTTGCCGCCGACCTCCCTCTGCTCCCTCTCGCTCTTGTTCTTGGTGTACCTTCCGATGAAGAAGCCGATGATGATCGCGCCGATCGCGGCCTGGAGGGCGAACAGCATGCTCTCGGTCTCTCCGGGAAGCTCGTAGCTGCCCCAGATTCCGGACCACCAGGGCACGTAGTCGTCACCGACGATGCCTCCGGCGGCGTCGTCCGCGCCACCGAACCCGAATCCGTTGGCGTTGCCGTATGCAAGGATGGCGATGACGGCGATGGCGATCACGATGAAGCCGGCGACGTAGATTGTCTTGGACTTCTTGGAGCCGGACTCGTTGACGGCGACGGCCTCCTTCCTGGGGAATATGATTCCGCCAGCGGTCTCGAAGACCTCGGGCTTGTTGTTCAGCAGGTACGTGGCGAACATGTAGAACAGGATTCCCTCGATGATGGAGAGGGGGATCTGTGTGATGGCGAATGTCGTCATGAACTCGGAGAATCCTCCCCAGTTCAGGGACATCTGGACTGCTGTGCACACGTATGTGAGCAGGTCCGCGATGATCGCGGCGCCCAGCATGCTGACGGGGATGCTGGCGCCAGCCTTCCTCATGACGTTCCAGATGATGACTCCGCAGAACGGTCCGAATATACCCATGGAGAACACGTTGGCCCCCAGGGTGGTCAGGCCGCCATGGGCGAGCAGGATGGCCTGGAAGATCAGAACGATCAGGGCCAGGAACGAAGTCGCGCTGACTCCGTACAGGACGGCGGAGAGGCCGGTTCCCGTGGGATGTGAGCTCGAGCCTGTGGCGGACGGCAGTTTGAGTGACGAGAGCAGGAAGATGAACGCACCGGCGAGTGCGACGGTCATCTTCTGCTCGGGGTGCTCGCGCATCAGCTTCACTATCGCCCTCGCACCGAACACGATGAAGGGGATTGCGAGAATGAACCAGACGGCGCACCAAATAGGATCTAGGTATCCTTCCATTATGTGCATAGATTCACCTTCTAATGCCCGGAGGTCTCCCGACTTCCGGACGAGCCGCGGTCATTTCCGCTACCAATAGGAATTGGATGATGATACCAACTCGGGGTATTTATTGATTGGGATGATGCATCCAACTCATTTTTACGATAAAGGGTCGTTTCCGACGTATTCCAGAACTTTTCAATAAAAATCGATTTAATTAGACCAGACATCAGGGACGCAACTGGTTCGGAACATGTGCGGAAACATGATTTCGAAGTGAAAATTGATATTTAAAGTACCTTACCCCGGTATAGCTATATGGACACAAACTGAATTTGTATCCATGCGGAGCGCGAATAATTGGTGGATAGAATTTCCCGCCTTTCGGCGGGTAATGGGTTTCAGCCCTTGTAGTAAATCATGGAGTTGCAGATGGTGGCCGCGATGTTGGAGCCCCCCTTCCTGCCCTTGGGCACGATGAAGGGTACGTCACGTTCCATCACCATCTCCTTCGACTCCACCACGTTGACGAATCCGACGGGCGCGCCTATGATGAGGGCGGGCCTCACCTCGCCAGCATCGATGAGCTCGCAAAGCCTGACCAGAGCCGTGGGGGCGTTCCCGATGGCGAAGATGACGGGCTTCTCCCTGGCGATCTCGGCCCCGCGCTCCATGCACACGGTGGCACGGGTGCATCCGCGCTCCTTGGCCTCTGCCACGACGTCGTCGTCGCTGATGAAGCAGTGCACCTTCCCGCCGAACGCCGCGAGCTTCTTCTTGTTGATCCCCGCTGCGGCCATCTTGGTGTCGGTGACGATGTCCGCCCCGTTCCTGATGGCCTGGACGCCGATGTTGGCCGCGTCCTCGGAGAACGTCAGGTTGTCGGCGTAGTCGAAGTCCGCCGAGGTGTGGATGCACCTCTTGACGATGGAGAACTGCGGCTCGGGCCAGGTCCTGCCGTTGAGCTCCGAGGTTATGATCTGCATGCTGCGCTTCTCGATGTCCTCGGGTTTGACGAATTCCAATGTCATCTCAATCACTTCCGATTCTGTATCCTCTGGGTGTGATCATCCTGCCGTTCGACACGTACGTCTGGGAGTTCCCTATGATTACAATGGAGAACATGTCCACATCCGCCTTGTCCAGGTCACCTAATGTGGTCACCTGCTTGCTCTCGTCCTCCCTGCCGGCGTTCCTCACGATTCCGACCGGGGTCTCCGCAGAGCGGTGTTTTAGAAGTATGTTTCTTGCATCGTTGAGGTACTCTGTCCTCGTCTTGCTCTTGGGGTTGTAAAGACACACGACAAAGTCGCCCTCTCCGGCGCACTCGACCCTCTTCATGATCAGGTCGATGGGCGTCATGAGGTCGGAGAGGCTGATGATGGCTATGTCGTGCATCAGGGGGGCTCCCAGGACCGAGGCGGCCGTGGATGCGGCCGTCATCCCGGGCACGGTGTCTATGGTTATGTCGGCGCCCATCTCGTCCGCCAGCTGGTACACAATGCCTGCCATCCCGTAGATGCCAGAATCGCCGCTGGACACGATGGCCACATCCTTTCCGGACGTGGCGTCCTCGATGGCCATCCTGCACCTCTCGACCTCCTTCATCATGCCGGTCGCCTTGTACTCCTTGTCCGGGAAAATGGGCTTCAGCATGTTGACGTAGGTAGTGTAGCCGGTGACGACGTCGGCGTCCTGTATGACCTGTGCGGCCTTAAACGTCATGTGCTCGTGTCCGCCGGGCCCGAAGCCGACCACATGGAGACTTCCCTTCGGCAAGGTCACTCCACCCCCTTGCGGAACTCGGTTGTGAAGTGCTTGTCGTAGAGCTTGGAGAGCTCGTACTCGTCGCCGAGGAAGTCCCCGATCACGGTGAGGGCAGTCTTCTTGATGCCCGCGTCCTTCACCTTCTGGGCGATGTCCTGGAGCGTGCCTGTGACGATCTTCTGGTCGGGCCATGTCGCCTTGTACACGACGGCAACGGGGGTTGTGGGCTCGTAGCCCCCCTCCTCGAGCTGCCTGACCATCTCGTCCATGAAACCGATGGAGAGGAAGATGACCATCGAGGCGTGGTGCCTCGCCAGATCGGGGAGCTTCTCTCCGGGCGGCATAGGGGTCCTGCCCTCCATCCTGGTCAGGATGACGGTCTGGCTCTTGCCGGGCATGGTGTACTCCCTGTTGAGCACTGCGGCCGTGCCCAGGAAGGAGGACACGCCGGGGATGACCTCGTACTCGATGCCGAGCTCGTCCAGCCTGTCCATCTGCTCCCTGTGGGCGCCGTATATCGCCGGATCGCCGGTGTGCACGCGGACGCATTTCTTGCCCTCCTTCTCGGCTTTCTCCATGACCTCGATGACCTCGTCCAGGTCCATGAGGGCGCTGTTGTAGATCTTCGCCCCGTCCTTGTGACCGGACAGCACCTCCGGGTTCACCAGGGAACCTGCGTAGATGATCACGTCGGCCCCGTCGATGAGCCTCTTGCCCTTCAGTGTCAGCAGCTCGGGGTCACCGGGACCCGCACCAATGAATGAAATCATGACTTGTCACCCCTTCTTCTTGATAATGACCGTGGTGAAGTAGCCGTAGTCCCTGTCGCGGACCATCGGGCCGACATACTCGCCCTCCATGCCGACGTTGCTGACGACCGTGGCCCTGTCCGCCGGGATCCCCTTGGACTCCATCATGTCCAGGATCATGCCGATCGACTTGAACGCCTTCATGACGACGATGTTGTCAAAATTGTCCAGGGCGTCTTCCAGGAGCCTGGAGTTCTCCTTGGCCACGGGGACGATCGCAAGCCCCTCGTTGCCAATCATGAGCGGGATGCCGGCCAATGCGGCGCCGTGGCAGAACGACGGGATGCCGGGGATGACCTCCGTCTCGTATCCTCTGGCCCTTATGTCCCTGTCTATGTACATGTAGGTGCTGTAGACACCCACGTCGCCCAGGGTCACCATGGCGATATCCTCCCCGTTGTCCAAGAGCATGCACATCTTGTCCAGCGCCTCCGCGCGGCACCTCTCCCTGACGGAGTCGTCAGGGTCCATGCTGAAGAGGAACTCCTCGATACTCTTCTCGGAGATGTCAACCACCGGTTTGATTATGTCGAGGGCGACACTGCCCTCTCCGGGCCTCTTCACCGGGTATGCGATCACGCCGCATCCCTCAAGGACCTCTTTCGCCCTGAGCGTCATGAGCCCGGTGTCACCGGGTCCGACGCCAATGCCGTACAGCTTGCCAGCCATTGTCTACGCTCCTTTTTGGTCGAGTTGGCATAGTAACCCAACTATTATAAGTTGGCGGATGTATCCAATCAACATCCTCCATATGCTGTATTAATATGGAGACACCGGTTGGTGGACACAGATGACAGGATACCCGGAGCTCTACACCTACGTGAACAACAAGAAAATGAGGAGAGGCCACACCACCGGGACGTGCGCCGCCGCGGCATCCAAGGCGGCCGCGGAGGCGATCCTCACGCAGAGCCCCGTTTCATCCGTGATCATACACACCCCCAAGGGAATCACGCTAGACCTGCCCGTGGAGGACCTGACCTTCGATTCCGCGCACGCAAGATGTGCAGTGAGGAAGGACGGAGGAGATGACATAGACGCCACGCACGGCGCCCTGGTCTACTCGGATGTCACGCTCACGGACTCCGGGATCGACATCGACGGCGGTGTCGGCGTCGGACGTGTGACACGCAAGGGGCTCGACCAGCCCCCCGGCAACGCGGCCATCAACAGGGTCCCCCGCAGCATGATAAGGGAGGCTCTAGAGGACGTGGCCTCCGCATGCTCCTATGGAGGGGGGTTCTCAGCGGTGATATCCGTCCCGGACGGCGAGGGCATCGCGGCAAAAACATTCAATCCGCGCCTGGGGATAACGGGAGGCATATCCATACTGGGCACCAGCGGGATCGTCGAGCCCATGAGCGAGACCGCCCTCATCGACACCGTCAAGACTGAGATGAACATGCGCGCCGCTTCGGGCGACAGGGTGCTCCTGGTGGTCCCCGGAAACTACGGGAAGGACTTCAGCGACAACATCCCCGGGATCGATTCCGACTTCGCCGTGAAGTGCAGCAACTTCGTCGGCGAGATGCTGGACCATGCTTGCGAGCTCGGCACGGACGTGGTCCTGGTCTCGAACCTCGGCAAGGCCGTGAAGCTCGCCGCCGGGATCATGAACACCCACTCCAGGAACGCGGATGCCAGGATGGAGATCCTGGCCTCCAACGCGGCGATCGCCGGTGCGGACATCCAGACCGTGCTCAGGATCCTTGAGTGCATATCCACGGATGACGCGCTGGAGGTCATCGACTCCGCGGGGCTCGTCCCGAAGGTCTCCGAACTGCTGATGGAGAAGATAGAGTTCCACATGAACCACCGCACTGGTGGCGCGATAAGGACATCCGCCGTGGTGTTCTCGTCAGTCTACGGGCTCCTGGGCAAGACGTCCCTGGCCGATTCCATGCTTGACGAGGTCAGGGAGGAGATCGGGAGGGACGGCGCATGAGGATAGACATCGTCGCGTTCTCCACCAACGGATGCGCCACGGCCCTCAGAGTCGGTGAAGTGCTCCGGGGGGAGGACGTGAGACTGTTCAGCAAGACCTCGTCTGACAGCCTCGGGATCGAGAGGATAGAGGGAAGCGTCCGCGAATGGACGGGACGGGCGTTCGGAGAGTGCGACGCCATCGTCTTCGTCGGGGCCACCGGCATCGCCGTCAGGCACATCGCACCCTTCATCCGGAGCAAGGACAGCGACCCTGCGGTCGTCTGCATGGACGAGCACGGCAGATGGGCGATCGCCCTGCTCTCGGGCCACATCGGAGGCTGCAACCTGCTGACCCAGAGGATAGCGGACGGCATCGGGGCCGAACCGATCGTCACGACGGCGACCGACCTGAACGGGAAGTTCTCCGTGGACACGTTCGCCGTCAGGAACGGCCTGAGGATCTCGTCCCTCGGGACCGCCAAGGAGGTGTCCGCAAGGGTGCTGGACGGGAGGTTCGTCGGGTTCCACAGCGACATCCCAGTCGAAGGGGAGTTCCCGGACGGGATATCCCCCGCCGACTCTGGCGAGTTCGGGGTCTGCGTCTCCTTCGATCCGGAGAGGAGGCCGTTCGACACGACGCTCAACCTGGTCCCCATGGACATCGTGCTCGGAGTCGGCTGCAGGCGCGGCACCGACCCGGATAAGCTCAGGGGGTTCGTCGTAAAACAGCTGGAGGCCCTGGGCGTGTGCCCCGAGAGGGTCGCCGCGGTCGCCAGCATCGACATCAAGGAGGACGAGGAGGCGGTACTGTGGCTGGCCCGCGACCTCCGCGTCCCATCCAGGTTCTACTCCTCGGAGGAGCTCAACTCGCTCCCGGGGGAGTTCACATCCTCGCAGTTCGTGCGGCACGTCACAGACGTGGACTGCGTCTGCGAGCGCTCCGCCGCGATGGCGTCGGGCGGAAACCGTTTCCTGCTCAGGAAGACGGCCGAGGACGGCATGACCGTCGCGGTCTGCTCCCGTGAGATCACACCGAGGTTCGTTTGAAATGAAGGACGTTTTCATCTTCTCAGGCACCACAGAGGGAAGGACGCTGGCCAGATGGCTGGCGTCCAAGGGCGTCATGGTCCACGTCAGGGTGGCGACCGACTACGGCGCGGAGGTAATGGAGTCGGACGACAACATCGACGTGCAGGTCGGAAGCTGCGGCGGAGCCGAGGGCATCGCCAGGGTGATCTCCGAGAACATGTACGAGATCGTCGTCGACGCCACCCACCCGTACGCCACGACAGTGTCGAAGCACATACGCGAAGGCTGCCAGCAGGCCGGAGCCGAGTACATCAGACTGAGACGGGAGGACTCGAACGTGTCCGCGGATTCGGACATCGTGACGGTCGACTCGGTCGCGGACGCGGTCGAGTATCTGAAGGACAGGGAAGGCGTCATCCTCGCGGCAACCGGCTCCAAGGAGCTGGACAGGTACACCGCCATCCCCGATTACAGGGACAGGGTCGTGGCCAGGGTCCTCTCCACCATGGATTCCGTGAAGAGGGCCGCGGAGCTGGGCTTCGAGGGCAGGAACCTCATCTGCGCCCAGGGACCGTTCAGCGAGGACGTCAACTACGCCACCCTGAGACAGATCGGCGCCAGATACCTTGTCACCAAGGACTCCGGGACCGTCGGCGGCTACGAGGAGAAGGTCCGCGCCGCACGCAGGGCCGGGGTCACAGTCGTCCTGGTCAGGAAGCCGGACGACTCGGGATACCCCTACGGAGAAGTCGTCTCCATGCTCGAGCAGAGGCTCGGCATCCCACACGAGGGGCCCGGACTGGCCCCTGTGGAAAGGAGGAGCGTGCTGCTGGTCGGGATAGGCATGGGACCCGGCGACATGACCGTCCGCGCGTCGGAGAAGGTCAGGGAGGCGGACCTGCTGGTCGGCGCCAGACGCATGCTGGAGGCCGTCGACACCAGCGGGAAGGACGTCCTGTCGGAGTACAGGTCGGACGTCATCGTCGACTACCTCGACTCCCATCCGGAGTACGGCAGGATCGCCGTGCTCCTGTCCGGCGACATCGGATTCTACAGCGGCGCGAAGGGCCTGCTGTCCAAGCTGGACAGATCCAAATACGAAGTGGAGACGGAGGCGGGGATATCGTCCGCCGTGTATCTGTGCTCCAAGATCGGAGAGACCTGGCAGGACGCCTACCTCACCAGCGCCCACGGCAGGGAGTCGAACATCGTCGGACTCGTGAACACCCGCCCCAAGGTGTTCACCCTCCTCTCGGGGGAGGACACCGTCCACGCCATGTGCAGGCAGCTCTTCGACTACGGGCTCAACGACGTGACCGTCACGGTCGGTCAGGACTTCGGATACCCAACCGAGAGGATCTTCTCCGGGACGCCGTCGGAATGCCTCGACAACAGCTTCGGGGACCTGTGCGTGGCCCTGATCGTCAACGGGAACCCGGACACCAGGAACCCCGTGGGCATTCCGGACGAGGAGTTCACACGCGGCGACGCGCCGATGACCAAGAGCGAGGTCAGGGTCCTGTCCGTGGCGAAGCTTAAGCTGTCCCCAGACTCCGTCGTGTACGACGTCGGCGCGGGTACCGGCTCCGTGTCGGTGGAGATGGCCCTCACCGCGTACGAGGGGAAGGTGTACGCGATAGAGAGGGAAGACGTCGCCGCCGACCTCATCGAGATCAACAAGAGGAAGTTCAAAGCATCCAACATCGAGGTCGTCAGAGGCCTCGCACCGGATGCCATGGAGGGGCTGCCCGCACCGACGCACGCGTTCATCGGCGGTTCCGCAGGCAACCTGAAGGAGATCGTCCAGTGCCTCCTGGGGAAGAACCCGGACGTCAGGATCGCCATCAACTCCGTCACGGTCGAGACCATGTCCGAGACGCTTCAGGTCATCAAGGACCTCGGGCTCGTGGAGGAGGAGCTGGTGAACGTCACCGTCGCGAGGTCCAGACGCCTGGGGAGGTACCATCTCATGACCGGACAGAACCCCGTGTACATCGCGGTGGTGAGGGGCAGATGAGCCTCCCCCGCTTCATGATCGCCGCCCCCGCCAGCGGATCGGGGAAGACCCTCGTCACCTGCGGGATCCTGCAGGCGCTGGTCAACAGGGACATGAAAGTCGCCTCGTTCAAGTGCGGCCCCGACTACATCGACCCCATGTTCCACTCAAGGGTCATCGGCGCCAGGTCGAAGAACCTGGACGCATTCTTCTGCGACGACCCCACGCTGAGGTACCTCTTCGGCAGGACGGCGGAGACCTGCGACATCTCCGTGGTCGAAGGCGTGATGGGGTTCTACGACGGCATAAGCATCCTCAGCTCCGAGGCCAGCTCATACGACGTCTCGCAGAGGCTGGACATCCCCGTCGTCCTGCTCCTCAACTGCAGGGGCGCCAGCATGTCCGTGCTCCCGATGCTGAAGGGGTTCCTGGAGTTCAGACCCAACAACATCAGAGGGGTGATCTTCAACAACATGTCCCAGAGGGTGTACGAGACCATCGCCCCGGCCGCCAGGGAGATGGGCGTGGAGCCCATAGGGTACGTCCCCAAGGTCTCGGACCTCGTGCTGGAGAGCAGGCACCTCGGCCTCGTGCTGCCCTCGGAGATCGAAGAGCTGAAGGACAAGCTCAACAGGCTCGCGGATGTTCTGGAGGGGACCCTCGACATCGACCTGCTCGTTAGGATCGCCTCCCAGGCGCCAGACCTGCGGTACGAGGCCCCCGCGGTCAGGAGGATAGATGGTGATGTCAGGATCGGCCTCGCCGACGACGACACGTTCTGCTTCACGTACGAGGACAACGTGGAGCTCCTGGAGAGATGCGGTGCGGAGATCGTCAGGTTCTCGCCGATGCGCGATCCCGTCCTCCCGGACGTGGACGGGATCGTCCTCTCGGGCGGATACCCCGAACTCCACTGCGAGGAGCTGGAGTCCAACAGGACGATGATGGAAGACATCCGGTCCAAAGTCCTGGGCGGCATGCCCTGCATCGCCGAGTGCGGCGGGTTCATGTACCTCCACGAGAGGATGGAGGACAAGGACGGCGTGATGCACGGGATGTGCGGCGTCATCCCCGGAGAGGTGAGGAACACCGGGAGGCTGTCCAGGTTCGGATACGCAACGTTCAGCCCCCTGAGGGACGACGGCGTGACGAAGGGCGGCCTCTCGGTCAAGGGTCACGAGTTCCACTACTGGGACAGCGACAACTGCGGATCTGACTGGAAGGCTGTGAAGACCGGCGGAAGGGAGTACACATGCCTGCACGACACGGGCACAATGCTGGCGGGGTACCCCCATCTGTACTACTACTCCAATCCGGAGTTCGCGACCAGGTTCATGGAGAGATGCCTGGAGTATAGGAACCGCAGGACCACGATATGACAGGTCCAGATTCAGCCATTGACGATCCGACAATTTCATGACAACAATTGGCATGACTTGTCGTTGATTTGACAATGGACCGTGGTTGAAAAATGGGGGCATGGAGCCCCCTGCATTCTTTTTTCAGAGATCGATCGGAACGGCCTCTGCCAGCTCCTTGTCGGTCTTGGAGACGATCCACCAGAACGGCCTGGCGGCTGAGGAGCAGTCGTCCCCGTACGAAGACACCGCGAAGTACCTGACGTCGGAGAACAGCGATTCCAGGACCCTGACGAAGCCGTCCTGGCCGTTCTCCATCAGATACCTCCTCACATCCTTGTCCTTGAGCTGTGGGCTCACGATGTCACTCTTCGTGGCGACGACGGCCATGGGGACGTCCGACACCTTGTTCGGACTTGATCCCGTGATCTGCGAGAACATGAAGTGGAAGGACTCGAACACATCCATCGGTGTGGAGCCCTTCCTCTGCCTGGTGAGAGACATGGGGTCGAACGCGAAGACGATGCCGTCGGTGTAGGTGTAGTACTCCTCGAAGAGCGCCTTCCCCTCCCTGGGCTCGAACTCCTGTCCAGAGATGTCGTTGATCAGCAGCTCCTTGTCCTGCATGGTCCTGGACCTCAGGAAGAGGCACTCGCTGTCCAGCTCTCCGGGAGCCGTCTTCGGGGCGACGTCCTTGGCGATGATGGCCTGCCTGGAGATCCCGGGTGTCACTGCCTCGACGGAGACGTCCCTGGTCCTGGCCATCTTCGTGATGGTGTCGACCGCAGCCAGCATCATCGTGGTCTTTCCAGAGCCGACCGCACCGACCATCGCGACGGAGACTGGCATGGCCTCCCTTGTCTCGATGTCCGCCCCGCAGTAGGGGCAAATTGTCCTGAGTCCGGACCTCTTCCCGGATGTGCATGGGATCTCGTGGCCGTTGTTGCACACGTGGTTCTTGTAACCGTACTCGTTGGGAACCGGGTAGTCCAGGTCCAGACCGCACTTGCACTTGACCTTGGGCCTGACGAAGTTCCTCTTGCACTTCGGACAGACGGCGAACTGGGTCGACTTCTCGTACTCCTTCCCCTCGCGCTTCGCTGCGGATTTGATCCTGGCGCCGATCGCGAGCCTGACCACCACATAGGGGATTATCAGGAACAGCGTCATGAACAGCGACCACATTGCATAGAAGGGCAGCAGGACGATCGGAACGATCGCCAGAGGCTTGGACTTCTCCCAGCACGCCGTGATGAGCCCCCATGGGGCGGCGATGCACCTGGCTGCCGAGTTGGGTCTGTGGGTCCAGAGGTACTGGGCAGGATTGGAGGTCCCCTTGCAGTCGAGGGACGGCTTCGTGACCATCCCCAGTGCGGCCAGGACGAATCCGACAACGACCAGCACGAGCTCTATCATCTTCAGAGTGTCCGCGTCGTCGGTGATCAGACCGCCGACCAGGGACACGAAGGAGTCGTAGAGGTTGGTGAACGCCCCTGCGAACTCCCCGAGGTCGATCCCCAGCTCCCCTCCGTGGGGCATGAAGAGGAACATGGAGACGACACCCGTATCCATGAGGTTCTGCACCGTCAGCAGCAGCGACAGCGCAGAGTAAATGAGTGCAATACCGAAGACGACCCCCACGATCGCCTTGTTCATCCCGTTCATTGCCAGGGGATATGGATACTGATTTTATTTTGCTATCGGGGGGCCGTCCTGAAGACGCGAGATGACAGGTTACGGGCATACGAGTTTGGTAACGGTACCCTGGCCCACCAGCCTCCTGAATTTCCCTTGTCAGGACATCTCCCCTGCTTCGATTGCATCTGTATTGTGTGGAATGCATCCGGAGAAAGTTGTTACGTAAACCCACACCAAAAGAAATACATCCGGAGCATGCACACGCTGCATTGCCAGGGAGGAAGCCCACCGCAGGGGGCTTCCCTGTGGTGGGTCCCGATGACCTGAGAACTACGAGGAGGTGCGTATCTGAATCGGAAGGATCAGGACCAGGGAACCATACTACAAATCGCGTCCCTGGTCCTTCAGACGGTTCGGCTCATCGTCGAACTTCTGAAATGACCCGCCTCGCGAGCGGGTAAACCACTTAGGCCGTCAGAAGACGGCCGCCTGCGGCCTGGATTGATATCTGCTACCAGATATAAAATCAGGATGCACGCTATGCAGGATCCTTTAAGCAAAGCCATCTGCCCGCGCATGTAGCGTTATGGCGATGTCCCCTGACCCCGTCCGGGTCATCGCCTGATCCGTGGCAGGGTTTCCGATGAAACCCACGTCACAGAGTTCAACGCATGTATGAGTACAGGCTCAGCAGCGACACCACGATCAGCACGACGCCGATGATTATCATCATCGTCTCGGTCGTCGCCCCGGGATACGCCAGCAGGACCACGCCGACGATGATCATCACGATGCCCACGACCAGCGCGGTGTTCCTCCTGCGATTGCCCGCGTCCAGGTTGGTGACGATCGCCAACACGCCCAGGGCCATCAGGAACAGCGCCATGACGATGATGAGGATGCTCGTCATCCTGCCCGTTGCGATCACCAGAAGAAGACCGACAACGGCCATCACGACTCCGAGGATCATGTCGGCGTTGGAGTTCGACCTTATCCCGCGGCTGATGGACGACGACCCGTAGACCATCAGCATGACACCTGCGAATATCACAACCACGGACAGCGCACCGGCGCCCATCACGACCATTATCAGGCCGATGAAGAGCATCAGCACTGCCGTTGCCAGAGGGTCCCTCGTAGGGGATACCCTGTCTACATCCCTTCCCATGTCCGGTGTATGGCATTGGGTTGTATTTGAAGCCCCTCGGAACGCTAATAAGAGGGGTCATGGATTCGTCGCGCATGGTGAAATCCGTTTGCGCATCCCACATCCTCGTGGGTAACGAGAAGGACGCTCAGAAGATCATGGACCGCATCGCCAAGGGCGAGGACTTCGCGGAGCTGGCGAAGAGGTTCTCCAAATGCCCCTCCAAGTCCAAGGGAGGGAACCTCGGATGGTTCGGCAAGGGCCAGATGGTCCCCGAGTTCGAGCAGGCCTGCTTCAACGGCAAGACAGGCGACGTCGTCGGACCCGTCAAGACCGAGTTCGGATACCACGTCATCAAGATCACAGGGCAGAAGTGAGCCCGGTTGTTTGTTTAAGGGCCGGCATAGGCCGGCCCGTTGTTTCAATGGTCTCAGGAGACCTTCTTCAGTTGGTAGAACTCGAACAGCTGCAGCAGTCCCGAGATGAACACGATGGCGCCTATGACGAGCATGACGACGTCTGCGGTCCCGTCGAGGTTCAGCAGCGCGTAGATACCAACGATGATCATCAGCACGCCGACAACGACGGAGACGACCTTGCTCCCCCTTGCCACGGCGAAACCGCCGCCGAGGCCGAACAGGGTCACGATTCCAACGACGATCAGCCCGAGGGCCAGGATCGCCATGAGGAGATCCTCGAGCAGCTCGGTCAGTATGATGAGCGCGACTCCAAGAACCAGGAGGATGGCACCCATCACTAGGGTCGGTGTGAACTTGGATTTCAGTCCTCCGTAGAGGGTGAAGATCCCCATGATCAGACAGAGGATGCCGGCGATGATCAGGATGATGTCGAGGGACTCACCCTGGAGGACCATCATGATTATCCCGAGCAGCACCAGGAAGATCCCCGATATGAGGGAGTCCTTCCACGGATTGAACTTCTCGATGGTTACTTCCACTTTACCACCGGGCCGTATATCCTCAACTTAAGTCATAATAGTTCTCACTGCCTGTGCCTGACCACTGCGGGCACCTGATGGCACAGGTCCTGCCCGAACAGGACGTCCGCATCGGGATTCGACTCGATCACGGAACTGTGCGAGTCCAGCTGGGACCAGTGGTCCAGGATGATGACGTCAGGGTTCTCGACGGGGTTCCTGTCCGTCCAAACCCTCAGGCCCATCGAGACCGCCGTGTCCACCACGTATCCCACCGTCTCTTCCCTCCCGTAGCGCCTGGGCCCCAGGACGGAGTCGGTGGACCTGTCCCTGAGGAATGCGGCGACACGCTCGGACATCGATGTTCCGTCCTCGGATGCTGCTGGGCATGGTTCCATGCCCCTAAAAGGGGTAAGGGGTTTGAAAGATGTTTGCTGACTGTCAGTCTTCCGATCAGATGCCCATCTTCTTCCTGACATCCTCATCGAACATGAAGATGATCATGAAGAGGTAGACGATGGCGTAACAGATGGCCTTGACGATGTCGACCACGTCTCCACCGATGCCGAGGAGGCTTCCGATGAAGAGGATGACGAAGATGATCAGGAGGATGATCCAGAGGATCTTGTCGAAGTTGGTAGTCTTTCCGTCGTTGACCTTTCCGCCGATCCATGCGATGATGATACCGAGGATGATCCAGACGACGAACGTCGCAAGAGCGGTCTCGCCCACGACTGCGTATCCGATCAGTGCGAACAGGTTGATGATGACGGTCGTGACTCCGACGATCCTGACGTAGTTACCCAGGACGTCGATCTTTGCGGAGATTGTTCCATTGCGGACCTTGTTTCCGAACAGGAAGTACAGGATTGCCGCAATCAGGCTACCGATTCCAGCGACAACGTAACCAGCGTTGTCGGAGAGGGAGCCGGTGGCTCCTGCGCCATTCCAGATGTCCATGATGGCCGAAATTATCATCAGAATTCCGATGATGAAGAACGCCCATCCGGCGATTTTTGTGTTGTCGAAGAATGACATGCTTTGTAGAATCGCTATCGCTTCTATATAAATTTGAACGCAGTACAAAATTAGTAGCTGGACGTTTAGGAAAGGTTAAATATTTGAAACCGAGAAACCTCCGCATTCCGTCCATTTGTGGTGAACCTTAATTTAATGGGAGGCCGATTCGCGACTCATGGTTTACTCATGTCCGGTTGAGAGCGACCCCAGAGACAAGCTGGAGGACTTCGTAAGGAACCCCGATTTCAAGGTCATCGCAGGCCTGAGGACGGAGGGCCTCGAAGGGCTCATCGGTCTCGTCACGGCCGAGATCAGGAGGCAGGAGCCGGAGTCGAAGACCATCCTCGTCGACAGGGAGGTCATGAGCGACAACGGCATCGACTTCCCCAAGGACCTGGAGAGGTACTTCAAGCAGGAGATGTCGGCCGGCATCAGATGCAACTTCCTGCTCTGCGACGACCTCCCCGTGGTCAACTGGCAGTCCGCGCTCCTGGGCCTGAAGGGTGCAGACGCGCAGGTGTACTGCTTCTCGGTCGCCTGCAGGCAGATCCCGTCCTGCTCGAAGATGCTCTGATTATCTCAAAATGCAAAATGAAGTCCGGGTCCGTCACGTCACGACGGACCCGGCGATAGTTTTCAGGACTCCGGGAAGGCGGCCTTTATCGCCAGGAGCATGTCGTGGAACGTCGTGTCCTCTGGCACGATGTCGGGCTTGAACCCCAGGCTCTCCAGCCTCTCCGACGTCGGTCTGCCTATGGCGGCGATCTTTATCTGGCGGAGGTACTCGTCACCCTTCTCCTTGCCGTAGTGCTCCTCGAGATGCCTTATGAACGAGGATGCCGACATCGGCGACGTGAACGCCATGACGTCCATCTGGGCCCTCTTCACAGCGATCATCATGTGGAGGAGCGCCGGGCACATGCCGACCTCCTTGAGCTTGTAGGACGCGATGTCCACCAGGTCCGCCCCGGCTGCCCTGAGGCCGTCCGAGAGCACGTCCGAACCGCTGTCGGAGCGTATGACGACGATCCTCCTGCCGGACGCCTCCCCTTTGAGGAGGTCGACCAGGCCGTAGGACGAGAAGTCCTCCGGGACGGCGTCGACCTGGAACCCGGCGGCGGTCAGCCTCTTGGTGGTGGCCGGGCCGATGGATACGATCTTCGCCCCCTGGAAGACGCCCACGAGACGGTCGCCGAAGTACTTCTGGCACTGCTCCACCGCGGTGGACGACCCGAAGACCACGACGCACCCGTCGGTCACGGAGTCCTCCAGCCTCTTGAACTCCGACTCGTCCCCCGGCATGATTTCCAGGGACGGCGCGGCCATGACGTCGAACCCGAGGTCCCTGGCCTCCTGCACCGAGTCCTTGATCCTCACGGACGGACGGGTGAAGCCTACGGTGGTCACGCGAGGTCCCCCAGGATGTCGCGGACCTTCGCGACGGAGCCGATGACCATGATTCCCGGGGGCTCCAGCTCGTTGTCCCTTATCGCGGCCTCCAGTCCGGACACCGTCGTGACAGCGACCTTCTGCTCCGGGGTCGAGCCCTTGGAGATGATCGCAGCGGGCATGTCGGGTGACATGCCCCCCTCTATGAGCTGCTGGGAGATGTGGCCCGCGTTCCCCAGACCCATCAGGATCACCAGGGTCCCGTGCCCTCCGACGAGGGCCTTCCAGTCGACCCTGTCCTCGGTGCGGTCGGCCTTCTCGTGGCCTGTGATGAAAGTCACCAGAGATGTGTGGTCCCTGTGGGTCACAGGGATCCCTGCCAGCTCCGGGACGGAGATCGAGGACGACACGCCGGGGACGACATGGACCTCCGCGCCCGCCTTCCTGAGCTCCTCGGCCTCCTCGGCCCCGCGGCCGAAGAGGAACGGGTCGCCGCCTTTGAGACGGACCACGGTCTTCCCCTCCTGGGCGTATTTGACCAGCAGCTCGTTGGTCTGCCACTGGCTGAGATGATGGTCCCTGGCCCTCTTGCCCGCGTCGATGAGCTCGGCATCCGGCCTGCACTCCTTCAGCAGGTCGGGGTTGGCGAGGGCGTCGTACATCACGACGTCCGCCTCCCTCAGGAGCTGCAGCCCCTTGATCGTGAACAGCCCGGGGTCCCCGGGACCGGCTCCAACCAGATACACCTTGCCTGTCAAATCGTGTCCCTCCTTCCTGTGAGATAGTCAGAGATGTCCAGGAGCTCGTCCATGACGTAGTCTATGGGCAGGTCCTTCTCGACCCTCCTGGGTTCATCCGTGTAACCGTAAGACACCGCCCTCACGTGGACCACGTCCCCGTCGACGACGGCGTTTATTCCGACGGGCGACGAGCATCCCGCGCCCATCAGCTTCATAATGCCCCTCTCGACGCCGACGGCGGTCCTGGTGGGCCTGTCGTCCAGCTTCTGCAGGGCCCTCCTCGTCTCGTCGTCGTCCATCCTGCACTCCACGGCGATGGCTCCCTGCGCGGGGGCTGGTACGAACTGCCTCTTGTCCAGAACGAACATGGGGCGGTCGATCCCCATGCGGTCCATACCCGCCTTGGCCAGGATTATCGCGTCGAAGTCCCCGTCGTCCAGACGTCTGAGGCGGGTATGTATGTTCCCCCTCAGGTTCTCTATGACCAGGTCCGGGCGGACCTCGTGGAGCATGTTCCTCCTCCTGACAGAGGCCGTCCCGACCTTCGCCCCCTCGGGGAGATCCTCCAGCGGGCAGGGGAGGATCACGTCCTCGTCCGAGTCGCGGGGGAATATGGCGACCACCGTGAGCTCGGGGTCGACATCGATGGGTATGTCCTTCAGGGAATTGACGGAGCAGTCGATCTGGTCCTGCTTCATGGCCTCGTCCAGCTCGCGCACGAAGGCGCCGGTGGCGGCCATCTTGTCCAGCGGGGACGTCAGGTCGATGTCGCCGAGGGACTTGAGCCCCACGACGTCGCAACGGATGTCGGGGTTGAGCTCCGCCATCCTCTCGCAGAAGATCTCCGTCTGCCTCATGGCGAGTTTGCTCTCGCGGGTTCCAACCCTCATCCCTTGACCTCCGAGAAGAATCCCTTGAAGGCCTCCTCCAGCTGGGAGACCGCCTCCTCGTCGTGGGCGATCGACATGAAGTCGTCCTCCAGGGCCGACGGCGGCAGGTAGACGCCGTGGGCCAGCATGTACCTGAACATCCTGTCGAACATGGCGCGGTCGACATTCTCGGTCTGGGATCCGTTGGTGACCTCCTCTGGTCCGAAGAAGACGGCGAACATCGAGGCGACGGAGTTGACGCATCCCCTGACCCCCGCATCCTGCATGGAGTCCCTGATGGTGGACACCACGGACTGGGTGGCCCTCTCCAGTTTGGAGTAGTTGTCGTCTGAGCACATAAGGTCGATCTGGGCGAGTCCGGCCGATGCCGAGACGGGGTTGCCGGCGAACGTCCCGGCCACGTAGACCGGCCCCTCCGGGGCGACGTTCTCCATGATCTCCCTCTTCCCCATGAACGCGCCGGCGGGGAAACCCCCTCCGATGATCTTCGCCATTGTGGTCATGTCGGGGGTGACCCCGTACCTCTTCTGGGCTCCTCCGGAGGACACCCTGAAGCCGGTGATGACCTCGTCGAAGATCAGGATGACATCGTTCTCGGCGGTGATCTTCCTGACCTCCTCGAGATAGCCCTTCTGCGGCGGGATGACCCCCACGTTCCCCAGGACGGGCTCCATTATGACGCAGGCGATGTCCCCGTTCCCCTCCAGGAGGTCGGCCATGGCCTGGGCGTCGTTGTACTCCACGACATGGGTGTGCCTGGCCGTGTCCGCCAGCACGCCCTTGGACGAGGGTACGCCCTCCGCCGAGCCGCTGCCCGCGTTGACCAGGGCGGCGTCGTGGGCGCCGTGGAACCCTCCCTTCATCTTGACAATGTCGTCCCTTCCGGTGACTCCGCGCGCGACGCGGATCGCGTGCATGGTGGCCTCGGTGCCCGAGCAGGCCAGCCTGACCATCTCGGCACAGGGGACCTCCTTGTGGATCCTCTCGATGAGCGCCAGCTCGGCCTCGGACGGGGCTCCGTAGACGGTTCCCCTCTCCAGCTGGCTCCTGGCGGCGTCCATGACCCTCGGATGGGCATGGCCGGTGATGAGCGGCCCGTAGGCCATGCATAGGTCGATGTACTCCTTCCCATCCGCGTCCCTCATCCTGCATCCGTCGCCGGACTCGATGAAGAGGGGGTAGGGCTTGAACGCCCTGACCGGACTGGACACGCCGCCCGGGGTGACCGCGTGCGACTCGCTGTAAAGCTCCTCCGATCTGTCCATGCTATCAAAGAAGCCTTGCGGCCTCCCTCGCGAAGTATGTTATTATGATGTCGGCGCCGGCCCTCTTGATCCCGAGGAGGGACTCCATCATGATCCTCTCCTCGTCGATCCATCCGTTCTGCGCGGCGGCCTTGATCATGGCGTACTCCCCGGACACCTGGTAGGCGGCCAGCGGGAGGTCGAACCTCTCCCTGGCGTCCCTGATGATGTCCAGGTATGGGCCGGCGGGCTTGACCATGATCATGTCCGCGCCCTCGGCCACGTCCATCTCGATCTCCCTCATGGCCTCCAGCCTGTTGCCGCAGGGCATCTGGTAGCCCGCGCGGTTGCCCTTCCCGGGAGCGGAGTTGGCGACGTCCCTGAACGGGCCGTAGTACGCGCTGTAGAACTTGGCGCTGTACGCCATGATGGGCACGTTCTTGAACCCGGCGTCGTCCAGCGCGATCCTGATCGCCGCGATCTGGCCGTCCATCATGCCGCTCGGCGCGATGATGTCGGCGCCGGCCTCCGCCTGGGAGACCGCGGTCCTGCCGTACAGCTCGATGGTCTCGTCGTTCATGACGTAGCCGTCACCGTCCAGGACGCCGCAGTGCCCGTGGTCGGTGTACTCGCAGAGGCACAGGTCCGCGATGACCAGCATGTCCGAGTTCTCCTTGAGCCCGGCGATGGCCTTCTGCACGACCCCGTCCTTCTCGTACGCCCCGCTTCCGCAGGAGTCCTTGTGCGAGGGGACACCGAACACCAGGACGGAGTTCACACCGCTGTCCTGTATGCCCGCGGCGATGTCCTGGTAGCCGGAGAGCGGGTAGGTCTCCACGCCGGGCATCGACCCCGTCGTCTTCATCCTGTCAATGTTCGCGTCGAAGAAGATCGGCAGCACGAACTCGTCCGGGTGCAGCCTGGTCTCGGCGACCAGGTTCCTCATCCTGTCATTCACTCTCAGTCTCCTGAGACGCACATCTGGGTACATCATCATTCTACATCCCTCAGTCCGAAAAGATCGACGGCGGCGTTGCACATGTCTATGCGGCCGTCGCGTGAGGCCTCCCTCAGATTCTTGTAGAGTTCGGCCGTGAACTTGTTTGTGAGCGCCCTGGACAGGTCGTCCAGGAGCACGTTTACATCGGTGGACCCAGCCTTGGACATCGCGGTCTCCAGCTCGTGGTCCCTTATCCCGGCCAGCTTCAGGCCCAGCCTGCGGATTACGTC
The DNA here is from genome assembly GCA_009911715.1 of Methanomassiliicoccaceae archaeon DOK. Classification (NCBI taxonomy): domain Archaea; kingdom Methanobacteriati; phylum Thermoplasmatota; class Thermoplasmata; order Methanomassiliicoccales; family Methanomassiliicoccaceae; species Methanomassiliicoccaceae archaeon DOK. The sequence continues at coordinate 1,245,288 of CP047880.1, forward strand.
GTTCGCTATCTGCTCCTTCTGCTCCGCGTCCATCCTGGCCAGCTCCTGGCCGATGATCCTCTCCGCGGATGCGATCTCGTGCTTCCTGCGCTCGACGTTGCGCATGGCGATCGTCTGCAGCGAGTCCATGTTGTCGAGCTCGACGTTGGGGATCTCCTTGACGTCCGCGTCGGTGTTGCGGGGGATCGACACGTCGATGATCAGCAGCTTCCTGTCCGGACGCGTCCTCATAGCGTCCTCGACATGGTGCCTGTGCAGGACCGCGTGCGGGGCCCCCGTGGCCACCAGGACCAGGTCGGACTCCGCCACGGCCTCGGTCAGACGGGCCATGCTCACGGCCTTCCCGCCGAGCTCGTCTGCGAGCTCGATGGCGCGGCTGTACGTCCTGTTGGAGACGATGACCGTGCCGACGTTCTTGCCGACCAGGTTCTTTGAGATGACCGAGGCTATGTCACCGGCACCGAGGATCGTGATGGCCTTCCCGCCCAGGTCGCCGATCTTGCTCTCCGCCAGCTCCACGGCGGCGGAACCGACCGAGACGGCCCCCTTGTTCAGGGCGGTCTCGGACCTGACCCTCTTGCCGACGATCATGGCGTTGTCGAACAGGCGCGTCAGCATGGGGCCCACATGGCCCTTCTCCCTGGCGTCCATGTACGACTCCCTGACCTGGTGCTGGATCTGGTCCTCGCCGACTATGAGCGAGTCGAGGCCGCAGACCACCCTGAACAGGTGCCTTATGCTCTCCCTGTCCTCCAGTATGTACGAGATGTTGGTGGACGGGACTATCGTCCTCAGGATCGACTGCAGGTAGTCGGACACCGTCCTGTTGTCGGAGGTCGCGGTGTAGACCTCGAAGCGGTTGCAGGTCCTGACGATGACGAACTCGGAGACCTGGTCCATGACGGAAACCCTCTTGCCGACCTCGGCCTCCAGTATGGGGACTACGTTGTTCAGACCCTCCGTGCCCCCCGCGGAGGAGTGTGTGACATGCATGCTAACGATCATGATAGACCGCCTCTCTCCAGTGCCGCCGCGTACGCCCCGTCGCGGTCCCCCTGCCTGAGCATCGTCCAGATGTCCCCGTCTGCGAGCACCCCCGCCAGGAACTCCGCCCTGCCGGGCTGTGTGGGGATCCTGTCGCGGATCACCTTCCTCAGCTCCACGAGGAGCTCCAGCATGGAGTCGTACGACGGGTCGAGGAACTCGTCTATCCTCTCTATCACATAGGGCGGGAACGCGGGCACGCGGCCCTCGGAGGACACCGTCACGGTGAACCCGTCACGGTGGAGTGTCGATGGTATGAGGACGTCTCCTCCGCCGTGGGCGGAGTTCGTCATGATGCCCCTGGACATGGAGACGTCGCGGATCGCGTCGTTGAGCTCGTGGCTCGCCGTGGCGGCGACCACTATGTCCGAGCCGTCCATGTACCCTGCGGCCGTCTCCGGGTCGACCGCCTCGCGGACGACCTCGTCCGCCAGCTCCTCGAGCTCGGGGAGGACCTCGGGCGAGACGACCCTGATCCTGAATCCGTCGAAGTGCCTGCACTTGCGCAGGGCTACCCTACCTCCGCCGAACACGGTGACCAGACGGTCGCCGGGCGACAGCAGGATAGGAGACATCTGAACCTTCTCCAAAAGAGCACCTTCCTCCAACTGGTCGACCCCTATGGCGAAGGATGTGATAAAGTCTTGGTTTATGCGTCCAACCGACAGAAAGTATGCACTATAAAAGAAAGGGGCCGGAGGGCCCCGACTGGCGGATAAAGTTTACGACTTCACACCCTGTCCAGCGCCTGGGACAGGTCTGCTATGATGTCGTCGATGTGCTCGCAGCCGATGGACAGCCTGATGGTCGACGGCCTTATACCCGCCTCCTCCAGCTGCTCGTCGGTGAGCTGTGAATGGGTGGTTATCGCAGGCGGGATCACCAGCGACTTCATGTCGGCGACGTTGGCGAGAAGCGAGAACAGCCTCAGTGAGTCGGCGAAGCGCTTCGCCCCCTCCCTGCCGCCCTTGGTCTCGAACGTGAAGATCGATCCGGCCCCGTTTGGGAAGTAGCGCTCGTACAGCGCGTGGTCCGGATGGTCGGGCAGCATCGGGTGGTTGACCCTCTCGACCTTCGGGTGCCCGGCGAGGAACTCCACCACTCTCTGGGTGTTGTAGACGTGGCGCTCCACCCTCAGAGAGAGCGTCTCCAGCCCCTGCATGAGGGCGAACGAGTTGACGGGCGAGATGCACGCGCCCATGTCCCTTAGGATGATCGCGCGTATCCTGTTGCAGAACGGCGCGTCCGGCATGTCCTTTGCGAAGCAGACTCCGTGGTAGCTCGGATCCGGCTCGGACAGCTGGGGGAACCTCCCGGAACCCACCCAGTCGAACCTGCCGTTCTCGATGATGACCCCTCCGAGGACCAGGCCGTGCCCTCCGATGAACTTGGTCGCGGACTCGACGACGATGTCCGCACCGTGCTCCAGGGGCCTGAAGAGGTAAGGCGTCGCGAAGGTGTTGTCCACGACCAGCGGGATTCCGTGCCTGTGGCACATCTCCGCCAGGGCGTCTATGTCGACGAGGTTGGCGTTGGGGTTCCCTATGGTCTCCACGAACACGGCCTTCGTGTTCTCCCGGATGGCCCTCTCGAAGTTCCCTATCGGATCGGGCTGCGTGGGGTCGACGAACGTGCAGTCCACCCCGTACGACTTCAGGGTGTGGTCGAAGTAGTTGATGGTCCCCCCGTAGATCGAGATGGACGACACGATATGGTCCCCCGAGAACGCCAGGTTGTTGATGGTGTACGTGATCGCGGCGGCGCCAGAGGCGACTGCCAGCGCGGCGGTCCCTCCCTCCAGCGCGGCGACCCTCCTCTCGAAGGCGTCCGTAGTCGTGTTCGTGAGCCTGCTGTAGATGTTCCCCTCCTTCCTGAGGGCGAACCTGTCCGCCGCGTCGTCGCAGTCCCTGAAAACATAGGACGTGGTGAGGTAGATCGGCGTGGCACGGGCGTCCGACGCTGGGTCGGGCGACTCCTGCCCGGCATGGAGCATGACGGTCTCGAATCTCTGACCCGCCGGGTTCAGCGGGCTCTCCGGAACGTTCCTGTCGTCTCTGAATCCCATGGAAAATCCCTTCCGCGGGATTGCCATCATACTATATACCGTGCTTGAGGGACGGTTCCGAGCCGAGACCTCTACAACGTCAAGACCCGGGCGTCTGCGTATTCCCCGGGACCCGTCCCGATTCACAGCCGGATCGGAATCCGACCGACCGCACTGGCTCATTGGTCTTTGAATGGAGATTGTGGAAATTGTTTACCAGAGCCCTCAGTACTTCAACGGGATCCCGATGCTCCTCTCGTAGTACGCCTTGTTGAAGAACCTGCGGCGTCCGACGGTCTCCTCCCCGTACTCTATCGCCTGCTTGGGACACAGTTCCAGGCATCCCATGCAGAGGGAACACTTCTCCTCGTCCCAGACCGGCTTGCGGTGGTAGACCTTTATAATCTGCTCGGGGCAGATGTCCTCGCATATCCTGCACTCGATGCACTTGTCGGTGACGACGAACGGCTCCGTCACGCGCTGCTCCTCATACATGGGATAGATCTCGCGCCAGTCCCTGTCGCCCTTGTGACGGCAGAAGTCGCCGTCCTCCTTCGCCTGGATGGAAGCGATGATCCTCTCGACCTCCGCATCCGCGGCCTCCAGTGTTGCGGCCTCCTGCTCCGGCGTGGGGGGTTCGAACGCGAAGATGGAGTTGTCTGGCATGACGATGTCGTAACAGGCGTCGAAATCCAGCCTTCCGGACAGCTTCTCCGCGAGCATCTCACACGCGCCTCCGGACTCCTCGCCGCATGTCGCGACGCACCATACCCTTCCCGGATTCCTGACGACCAGGTTCTCCGCGAGGGTGGCGACCATCGAGGGCAGCCCGTAGTAGTAGACGGGGAACACGAAGCCGACGTCCTCGCCGGCGGCGTCGTATCCGAAGCGCTTGTACCTCACCGCAGCCGCGGTATCGACCATCTTCACCCCCGTGGCATCTGAGATGCGCTTGGCCACGGAGTACGAGTTCCCGGTTCCGGAGAAGACGAAGATCATGATGCCATGGTGCCGTCTGGAAGTTATAAAACATGCGGCTTGAAGGTAACGGTGTTAATACCGTTAAAGCCGTTAATCCCTGGCGAAGATGGCCTGCAGGTTCCTGACGAACTCCGGGTCCTCCGATGTCTCGGCCCACGAGTCGAAGTCCACCATGCCGTCGACGCAGTGCAGGCGGTAGTTGAGGACCTCCCTGGCTCTCCAAGGCGCCATGCGGAACTCGCCCGAGATCGCCCTGGCGCGGTAGGGTGCTGACTGGGTCTCCGAGACCATCCTGGCTATGAGCCTTCCCTGTACCTCGGGATGGTTGACCGATGCCCCGCACTCCCCCCATCTGACGGCTGATGCCGCAAGGGCGTGAATTACCGTTGCCTCGACCACCGTGTCCTCGAAGTCCGGGGCCAGACCGTTGCCCACCACCGCATGTGCCAGCGTCCTGGCGCAAGCGGCCACCGTGTCGCACATGTCCTCATCAGGAGCCGTCTCCGCGACGACCTCCGGCATGTCCCCCAGGACCTCTCCGACGATCGCGCGCTGGAACTCCATCACGGCCTCGGCGTTTCTGTTCTGATCTGCATCCGACATCATCTGAACCTCCAGTAACATCTGGTCCCCAGACCTTCTCATCGACACCATCATTCTTCATCCCGTCGGGGATGTAAACGACGGAGCTCTTGAAACTCCCAACATTGTTCGGAATCGGAACCTCTTGACCCCTCTGTACAGGACCCCGTGCTCCCCCGGTATCGCCTCTGCGTCGATGCCGTTGGAATCCAGGACGGCGAGGATCTCGTCATCCCTGAGGATCCTCATCCCGTACTCCTCGCACATGGAGTCGACCCTGTTGTCATCCCCGTCGCCGTACCTGATCTCCGACCCTATCGCCAGGACACCGCCCGGCGAGAGGACCCTGGATATCTCCGCAACGCCTTTCCCGAAATCAGGCCAGAAGAAGTAGGTCTCCATCGCGGTGACCATGTCGAAGGACCCCTCCTGGAAGGGCAGTGACTCGACTGACGCCTCATGGAGCTCCAGACCGCCGGACTCGTACGTCTCCGAGTTTACGGACGCCGTCATCTCGAGGGCGTCCCTCGAGATGTCGACTCCGAAGAGCATGGCGAAGGGGTACCTGTCGGACAGCCTGCGGAGGAACCCGCCTCCGCCGCAGCCCACGTCCAGCACTGCCCCGTCCATAGACCTGGGGAGCTTCGACAGGCAGAACTCCCACAGCGGGACGTGATGGTCGTTCATGGACTCCAGTACCTTCCTTCCCTCGTCCCCGTTAGGGTTCCTGAACTGCGCCTTCGTCTGCTCGTCGCGGTCTGCCATGAACGGGGTATCCCTCCGGGCAGTGATAACAACTGCGGACCGGACCTCGGGACGTTTCGATGTTAACGAAGTTAACTATAAAGGCAACGTGCACATGGCAGGGTCATGGCTTACGTGAACGAGAGCGCCGTCCCCATCAGGGACGACATATACTGGATCGGCGGGGACGACCGCACCGCATCGATCTTCGAGGGCGCCTTCCCCATACCCGAGGGCGTCTCCTACAATAGCTACCTGATCAGGGACGAGAAGACATGCCTCCTGGACTCCTGCGATGCGTCCATCGCCGCCAAGTTCTGGAGGAACCTGCGCACCGCCCTGGACGGCAGGCCCCTCGACTACTTCGTGATCAACCACATGGAGCCGGACCACGGCGCGTGCATCACCCAGGTGCTGGAGACGTGGCCGGATGTGACCGTCATCGGGAACTCCAAGACGTTCGACATGATGGAGAACTTCTACCACATCCAGCCCAAGAACAGGATGGAGGTCAAGGAGGGCGACGAGGTCACCATCGGGAAGCACACCCTCCGCTTCTACTTCGCCGTGATGGTTCACTGGCCCGAGGTGATGTTCACCTACGACGTCGGTGAGAGGATCCTCTTCTCCGCTGACGCTTTCGGGACCTTCAAGACCCTCTCCGGCGCCCTTTACGCCGACGAGACCGACTTCGACAGGGAGTACCTGGACGAGGCCAGGAGGTACTACTCCAACATCGTGGGGAAGTACGGAAGCAAAGTCCAGGCCGTGTTCAAGAAGCTCGACGGTGTGCCGATAGACATGATCTGCCCCCTCCACGGACCCATCTGGAGGAAGGACCTCGGCTACATCCTCGAGAAGTACGACCTCTGGAGCAGGTACGAGCCCGAGGAGAAGGGCGTCGTTATCGCCTACACCTCGATGTACGGCAACACCGCCGCCGCTGCGGACAGGCTCGCCATGCTGCTGAAGGAGAGGGGCATCGCCAACGTCACCATGTACGACGTCACCAGGATGCACCCCTCCTACGTCGTGTCGGACGCGTTCAGGTTCACCAACATCGTCCTGGCGGCCCCGACGTACAACAACGCCCTCCACCCGACCATGTCCGCGGTCATCGAGGACATGGAGAACATGGCGGTCCAGAACAGGAGGTACTCCCTCATCGGCAACGGATCGTGGGCGCCCCAGTCCCCCAGGATCATGGAGGAGCGCATATCCAAGCTGAAGGACATGACCAAGGTCGGCGAGACCTTCGTCATCAAGTCGTCCATGAGGGACGACCAGCTCCCGGACCTCGAGAAACTGGCGGACGAGATCGCCGCCTCGATGTCCTGAATATCTTGAAGCGGAGGGGTCCGACCCCTCCGCATCTTTATTTTTGATTTCTACCGCGGGGTCAGAACATCCTCGGCTTCCCTGCGGCCGTGACCACGAGGATCGCCTCCTCCAGGTCAGTCGATCCCAGGTTAAGCACGTACGGCTTCCTGTCCAGGTCGACGGTGACCTCCACGAACTCGGCGTTGTTGTCCAGGGCGGCCTTCGTCACGAACTCCCTGCCCTGCTCCACACATCTCTCGACAGCTTCGTCCATCGTGGTGTAGATTGCCCTCCCGAACCTGGAGAAGACCTCGTAGGCGCTTCCCTCGACGGCCTTTATCGGGGATATGCTGAACTTCACGGACTCCGAGACCGACGCGCATATCGCGCCGACCGCGTTGCCCACGTCCGAGTCGTCGCATACGATGACGTCGGTGCCGAGGACGTCGCCGACCCATCTGATGTACACGCCGGACGGCGCGCCTATGCCGACGATCGGCTTGTCGAGCTTGAAGAAGCAGCCGAAGTCCCGGGCGTGCTCGCAGGTGATGGCCTTCGTCAGCAGGTCCGCCCCAGTCCTCCCTAAGTCCGGCTCGCCGGAGTCCTCGGTGATCAGCGCCTCCATGAGCTCGCGGCACAGCTTCGTCCGGATGGTCTTCCTGCATTCGCCCACGAACTCGTCGGCATCCATCCCGGCGAGGGCGGCCAGATAGGCCGCTCCGGCCTTCGATGCGTCGACGTCGAACTCCGTGTAGGTGCCGTCCGCGTGGAGCACGTCTGTCGGCGTGAACCCTATCCTCTGGATGAGTCCCATCTCCTCCAGGCTCTCGAGGAAGAAATCGGACGGCTCGCGCCCGAGCCTGTCACACGCCTCCATGATCCCGCAGGGCTCGTCGAAGGCGAGCTTCAGCAGCTCCGTGTTGTCCTCGTTCACGCTGTAGCCCTCCGGCGGCATCCTGACAGTCAGGATCATCTCCGAGGCGAGGGCCTGCCTGCCGGGCTTTGGCAGCTCCTTGACCATCGGCTTCGGAAGCCCGTCGGTCAGACGCGAGAACGCCTCCGCCACCTTCGGCCACCTAGTTGCCGCCACGCACATGGGTATCGCCCTCCTCGGCGTCAGCACGGGCCTGCCTGGGTTGACCACGATGCGGCTGTCGCCCCCTATACCGGAGGTGTAGATCCTGGCCGCCATCACCCTGGTCCTCTTTCCGCCGATGACGGTCCCCTCTGGGTCGAGGCTCGGGCGTCCGTTCCTCAGGATCCCTATATCGGTCGTGGTTCCGCCCATGTCCATGACCACCGCGTCCCTGACGCCGGCCATGGACATGGCGCCCATCAGACTGGCCGCCGGTCCCGAGAGGATCGTCTCCACCGGCCTATCCCTCGCGAAGGAGTCCTTCATCATCGTTCCGTCGCCGCGAGAGATCATGAGCGGAGCGGAGATGCCCCTCTCGTCGAGAACGGCACGGACCGAGCGTATGAGCTCGTCCATGACGGGGATCAGTCTGGCGTTCATCACGCAGGTGGTGGTGCGCTCGTTGAAACCGAGCTCGGACGAGAGCTCGAAACCGCAGACCGCCGGGACGTCCAGGATCTCCCTGGCCATCTCCCTGACCCTGATCTCGTGCTCCGGGTTCCTGACGCTCATGAAGCTGGAGATCGCTATTCCCTCGACCTTGCCCTTGATCGACTCGAGGAACTCCCTGGCCTCCTTCTCGCCGAGGTACTGTACCGGTTCACCGTGGATCCCATGGCCACCCTGAATCCTGACGCTGTAGTCCGGGGGCAGCGTGTTGTCGTAGTCGCATCCGATGCTGACGAGCCCTACACGGCAGCCCCTCCCCTCGACAACCGAGTTTGTTGCCAGAGTGGATGAGAGCGCCACGACGCCAACTTTCCCAAGCATACCTGGGTCGAGCCCGTCGATGGCTCCGCGTATTCCTATGCTGAGATTCCTGTGGGTGGTCCTGGATTTGGACTTGCAGAGGACCTCCCCCCTGTCCAGATCCATGATCACCGCGTCCGTGTATGTTCCGCCGGTATCCAATCCGAGTCCGTACCCCATGGTATCCCTATGCATGTGGGACGTGTTGCTGACTATATGATGATTATATCATCTTACATATTATAATGGATGATACATCCAACTAAATTCACAGGTTTTAGTTACCTTTATTTCATACCGTGAGAATACCTATCAATCCCATGAACCAAGACGAGATTCTTGACAAGCTCGGAGCCTCCATCGAAGCCTACGACATTGATGAAGCCGAGAAGTATGCCAGGCTTGCGATGGATGAGGGCATATCGCCCGACGATGCGATAAACCTGGGTCTCGCCAAGGGCATGGACACGATAAGCCGTCTTTTCGACGAGGCCAAGATCTTCCTCCCCCAGATCCTGATGGCTGCCAAGGCCATGGAGGCGGCCCTCGACATCATCGAGCCCTACATGAAGAAGGGCGACGATGTCAAGCTCAAGGGGGTCATCGTGATGGGATCCGTCAAAGGGGACATCCACGAGATCGGTAAGAACGTCTGCTGCGCCATGCTGCGCGGTGCCGGATTCAAGGTCATCGACCTCGGGACCGATGTCTCGCCCTACGCGTTCGAGAAGGCCATAGAGGAGTCCAACGCCGATGTCGTCGGAGGGTCCGCGCTCATGACCACAAGCCTGTACCAGCAGAAGGACATGGTTCGCGTGTTCAATGAGGACAAACTCCCGGTGATCACGATTTTCGGAGGGGCCCCCTGCAGCGAGGAATGGGTCAACGAGATCGGCGGTGACGGCTACTCTGCATCCGGGTCGGAGATCGTGGAGCTCGTCCGCAGACTCCTCTCCGAGAAGCCTGACGGGTCAGAGTGATCCGTTAATTCTGATTCAGAAAAAGGATTTGGAAATGGTTTCTCGTCCGCTCAGGACACCATCTTCAGACCGACCACTCCGGCCACTGTGACCATAAGGAACAGGACCATTCCGAGTGTGATCGTCTCCAGACCCAAGATGGCGGATACGATGATGGTCAGGACGACGCCGAGGCCCACCCACACGGCGTAGGCCGTGCTGATGCTGATGCCGCTCTTCATCGGAATCGAAAGGCACAGCATACTGAGCAGAAGCGATACGAGGACTATGATGTCCCACAGGATGTTGGTCATCCCCTCGGTGTAATCCAGGCCTATGGACCATCCGACCTGGAACACCCCTCCTAAGATGATCAGGAGCCAGGCCACCCTTGGACTGACGTTGAGTTCCATTTCAGGCACCTCCAGATGTCAGACGGATACCGACAATTCCGATCACGATCACGATGATGAAGAAGATCTTCTTCGCGTTGATGGGATCCTTGTACAGGAACACACCGGCTATGACCGTTCCAATCGCACCGATCCCCGCCAGGATGCTGTACGCCACACCGGGCCCAATGTTCAGGACGGCCAGCGACAGCATGAACAGACAGCAGAGAACGGCGACGATCGCGGCGATCCCCCATCCCTTCTTCTTGAAGTTGTCCGACTTCTCGAGAAGGACCACCCAAATGGGCTCGAGGATGCTTGCTATGATCAAGCACACCCACGACATTGCTGCTTCCATGCAGATTGTATCGCCGAGTCATACATATTAAAGGGTAGCAGTTGGACGCGTTAAGATGCAGTTTTTTGAATCAGACTGTTGTATGTTTGATTGAATTTCTATAATAAATTTTTGTCCAATAGTAGTTGTTGTTTCAACCACTTATATTTATACATTCTCTTTATTTGATGATTAGTACATCCAATTCGTTTATCCACCCATCAAATCATCAAGCCCACATTCCGGACATGATCTGCTTCATACCGTACGGAAACAGATGACACTTCCGATTCGATGGATGTTTAATACATTGAACAGTTGAATTAAGATGTTTGATAAATGAAATCGGGCGGGAGACAAAGGATAATCATTGGCCCCCGCCCTGATATTTGAACCAGGCTTACGCCTTCTTCCTGTAGGCAGGGTCTCCGGTCGCGGTGATGATCAGCTTGATCTCCACGAACCTCGTCCTCAGATGCTCCTTTCCGACGAAGACCTCGGACTTGTCGGAACCGACCGTGACCTTGATGTTCTCGGCCCCCGCCTTCTTGGCCATCTCGGTGACGTACTGCTTGCCTGCCTCGGTCGCCTGCACGACTCCGTCGTCGAACTTCTCGTAATAGAACCTGCCGAGTCTGGAGAACGCGGTGCATGCGGGGTTGTCGATAGTCGTTCCGGTGGCGGTCTGGATGAGTATCTCTATACTCTCGACGACCTTTCCGCTCACCGCTCCAACGGCGTTTCCTACGTCGTAGTTCTCCGGCATGACCAGCTCCGTGCCCAGAAGCTCTGCGACCTTCGGAAGCATGTCGTACGCGGGACCTCCCATTCCGATGATGGGCTTGTTGAGCCTGAAGGACACGTCGTAGTCCAGGGCGTGGGACCCAGTGACCGCCTTGTCCACGAGATCCATCCCGAAACCGGTGAGGTCGGTCTCCCTGTTGTCCTCGAGAAGTACTTTCTTGACGATCTCCATACCGATCTTCTCGGTGACCAGGTAGTCGGCCTTTGCGATGAACTCCTCGGGCGTCATGTCCAGGTTGGCGGCGTGGTACGCGATTCCGAGCTTGGACGCCTCCGCATCGTACTTGGTGAAGCATCCGCGGGCGTGCATCAGGTCGGTAGGGGTGAGCCCGATTCTCTGGATTATCCCGAGCTCCTCCATCTTCTCGATGTTGAACGAGATCGGAGGCTCCTTCAGCTTCCTCTTGGCCTCGGCGAGCGAATGAGGCTCATCCTTGACGAAGTCGAGGAACTTCTCGTCCAGCTCGGTGAGGTAGTCGGCGTTCTTCATCTCCTTCACTTTGATGAAGTACTCCGTGTCGATGACTATGTTCCTGGCGTAATGGGCCACAGGAATCTTCTTCGGACCGTCGTCGACAAGGGTCTGGAGCCTCTCGCGCAGACCGGGATGCTTCCATGCGGCGACGCAGAGGGGTATGACGCGGACCGGCGAGAGGTACACCTTCTCCCCGTTTATGACGATGCGGCTGTCCCCGCCCATTCCCGCGGTGGTGATCTCCGCCGCCATGACACGGGTCCTGTACCCGCCGATGAGGGCGCCCTCGGGATCCAGACGGGGCTTGCCGTCCCTGACGATTCCGATGTCGGTGGTGGTGCCTCCGATGTCGACAACGATGGCGTTGTCCTTACCGGAGAGCTTCTTGGCACCGTTGATACTGGACGCGGGTCCTGAGAGGATCGTCTCCACGGGCCTGATCTTCGCCATCTCCTCGCTCATGACAGAGCCGTCTCCCTTGACGATCATCAGGGGGGCGTCAATGCCGAACTCGTCCAGGACCTTGTTGACCGACTGGATGAGCTCCTCGATGACTGGGATGAGCCTGGCGTTCATCACACAGGTGATGGTACGCTCGTTGAACCCGAGTCCGGAGGACAGCTCGTATCCGCAGACCACGGGCACGTGGAGGGTCTCCTTCGCGAGAGCGGCGATCTCCTGCTCGTGCTCAGGGTTCCTGACGCTCATGAACCCTGTGACGGCCATACAGTCGACCTTGCCCCTGATCGATTTGAGGAACTCCTTCGCCGCCTCTACGTCGAGGGGCTCGTCGACCTTGCCGGTCGCCGTGTGGGATCCCTTTATCATAATAGAATAATCAACCTTGGCGGAAACGGTGATCTGGGATCCGATCAGGATCAGACCCACGCGGCACCCCTTGCCCTCCACGATGGAGTTGGTGGCGAGGGTGGATGACAGACAGACTGTGACGACCTCGGAGAGGAGGCTCTTGTCGAACTCCGCGATGGCACCCTTGATCCCTATGGAAAGGTCGTTCCTCGTTGTGAGGGACTTCGCCCTCTCGAAGATCTCCCCTGTGTCGAGGTCCATTATCACTGCGTCCGTGTACGTTCCACCCGTGTCGAATCCTAGTCCTAGCCTGCTCATCTCCATTCGCCTATTATTCTTATTTTCCATCCTGTGGACAGAGGCATGGAAGCCCCTTCCGATGCAATGCGAGAGCAGAGTTAGTTGCTACATATAATACAATCACCCGGGGGTGGGTGGCCGAGGTCGGAAAAATGAACAAGAAACTCGGATTACACATCCATCTATGGAAATGGTTTTATATGGTTGGACAAGGCAACAAATTCATCAGAATCATCCAATAGTAATTTTTAAATAGAATGAAAAACGGAGCTTGCGAGCAAAAAGCTCGCGACGTACATCCGTATTTAATACTTTTGATTCAGTCACATAGCATTATATAGGATAAATGGAATCATTCGTCCAACGAGTGTATCCAATACTCTCGTATGGAGGAAACAAAATGGAAGCAAGATTCCCAGGCAGAAAAAGCCTGAATGGCGTAAAGCTGGAGCTTTTCTCTGAGGACGACATTCGCGAGATCGACCTCGCGACCAGGGACATCCTGACCAACGCTGGTGTCCAGGTCTCCGATGAGGAAGCCAGGCAGCTCTTCAAAGACGCCGGATGCGAAGTCAACGAGGAGACTTACATCGTCAAGATCCCCGACTGGCTTCTCAACAAGTGCCTCGACATGGCACCGTCCAAATTCTACCTCTACGGAAGGGACGACGAGCACACACTCGAGCAGCAGTGGTGCGGAAAGGTCCACTTCACCTGCTTCGGAACCGGAATCCAGGTGTGCAAATACCTCGGAGACGGAAAGTTCGAGACCAGGGACTCCACCGACGCCGACCTCGCCGAGTGCGCTAAACTCGTCGACTGGGCCGAGAACATCGACTACTTCTCCCTGCCTGTCTCCGCTAGGGACTGGGCCGGAAAGGGTGCCGAGGATGTTCACGAGATGTACACATCCATCGCGAACACCGTCAAGCACTTCCACCACATCGACCCCGTCGGAGAGCACGTCGAGTACTACTGGGAGATGGCAAAGGCCTTCTACGGTGGCGACGAGAAGAAAGCCCGCGACAGGCCCATCTTCTCCATGCTCGTGTGCCCCACCAGCCCCCTCGAGCTGTCCCACAACGCCTGCCAGGTCATCATGAAGGGAGCCAGGTTCGGCATCCCCGTGAACGTCCTGTCCATGGCCATGTCCGGCGGATCCTCGCCCGTGTTCCTCGCAGGAACCCTCGTCACCCACAACGCCGAGGTCCTGTCCGGAATCGTCCTGGCCCAGCTGGCTGCCCCCGGCGCCAAGTGCTGGTACGGATCCTCGACCACCACCTTCGACCTCAAGCGCGGAACTGCCCCCGTCGGTTCTCCCGAGCTGGCCCTCACCTCTGCAGCTGTTGCAAAGCTCGGACAGTACTATGGACTGCCCGTGTTCGTGGCCGGTGTCTAGTCCGACTCGAAGGTCCCTGACACCCAGTCGGGACACGAGAAGACCATCACTGGACTGTTCCCCGCACTCTCCGGAGCCAACACTCTCTACGGAGCCGGAATGCTCGAGCTCGGAGTCACCTTCTCCATGGAGCAGCTCGTCATCGACAACGACATCATCTCCATGATCAAGAAGGCCATGGACGGAATACCGGTGAACGAGTACACCCTCGCCGTCGACGCCATCAAGGAGGTCGGCGTTGGTAACGACTTCATCGGACACGAGACCACCATGGACAACATGGACCTCCCCTCCGACCCCCTCGTCATCAACCGTGACATGATCGGAGACTGGAGAGCCGCCGGCTGCAAGAACCTGGCCGAGGCTGCCCACGATGTCGTCGAGGACGTCCTCAAAAACCACACCGTCGAGCCTCTGACACCCGAGGTCGACGCCGCAATGAAGGCCATCGTGAAGAAGGCCGACGATGAATTCCTCAAGGAGGCTTGAATTTAATGTCACAGGAAGAAGTCAACGCAAAAGCGAAACAGGCAGTGCTGAAATACGATGTCAAGGGCGCCAAGGCAGCAGCCCAGCAGGCAGTCGACGAGAAGCTCGACCTCGTCCAGGTCATCAACGACGGTTTCACCGCCGGAATCCAGGAGGTCGGAGAGCTCTTCGAGGCCAAGAAGCTGTACCTGCCCCACATCATGGCAGCCGCCAACGCGATGAACGCCGGTGTCGACATCCTGACCCCCGAGATCGAGAAGTCCGGAGCCAACACCGGAGAGGGACTCGGAAAGTTCGTGATCTGCACCATCGAGGGTGACATCCACTCCATCGGAAAGGACATCGTCGCCATCATGCTGAAGGTCGCCGGATTCGACGTCGTCAACCTCGGAAGGGACATCGCCCTGAAGGACATCGTCGCCGCATGCAAGGCCGAGAAGCCCATCGCCGTCGGAACCTCCGCGCTCATGACCTCCACCATGGTCAACCAGAAGACCCTGGAGGAGCTCCTGAAGGAGGAGGGAATCAGGGGAGACCTGATCACCAACGTCGGCGGAGCACCCACCACCCAGCAGTGGGCCGACGAGATCGGAGCCGATGTGTACTCCGAGAACGCCCTGGACTGCGTCGCCAAATTCAAGGCGAAGGTCGCCCAGTGAGCCTAACCTAAAGCTTAAATCACTTAATCTGGGGCCTTCGGGCCCCTACCAGTTTCCATTTGTAGCTGCGGTCAGCCGCGGCTATGAAAGGAGGAATGGAAATGGTATCTGTTGAAGAAATCAAGAAAATGGATCACAAGACGAAGATTCGCATCGGACTTGTCATGGGAATCTTCTGTGCCCTGTACTGGGGAGTCTGGTACGTTCCGGGATACGCCGCGTGGAACATGGACATCCTGACCCAGCTGACCCCCAACATTGAGGCAGACGGTTTCGGATACGACTTCTCATATCTGACCACATGTCTGTTCCTTACAGGATTCAACGCTATTGCCTGTGCGATTGTGCTGTTCATCTGGAACGGTGCCCTCGGAAAGCTCCCCGAGCTTAAGAGGACCACAGTCCAGTTTAAGGGAGCAAGCAAGTACTTCCTCATGGCAGGTCTCTGCGGAGCCTGCGCCGTGTTCGGAACATACATTGCCGCGGCCTACCTCAGTGCCGCTTTCGCAGCCGTCGCAGGACTGCTGTACCCCATCATCGGTACCACCCTGTCCGTCCTGGTCCTTAAGCAGAAGGTCTCCAAGCGCGCCTACCTCGAATCACCGTCATCCTCATTGGAGGAATCACACTTTATGCGGGAAGTATTGCCGCCAATGGTGTCGGAAACGCAATCGGACTCATTGGAGGAATCATGGCCGCTGTAGGATGGGGATGCGAGGGTGCCGTCGCCGGAAAGGCCCTCGACACCTGCGAGCCCGATGTCGGACTCCACCTCAGGTTCATCTTCGAGGCCCTGTTCTGGATCGTCGTCATGCTGATCTTCGCCGCCTGTGGAGTTCCCATATTCTCTACACTCAGCATGTTCGCTGACCCCGGAGTCCTCTTCGTGTTCCTGCTGCTCGGACTGTCCTTCGGATGGTGCTACGTCTCTTGGTACAAGTCGTTCCCGTTCCTGGGAGTTCCGAGAGGACAGGCCATCGGAAGTCTGTACGCCGCATGCGGAGTCATATTCCTGTGCATCTTCGCCGGTCCTGCCGGAGCGCTCGGATACACCGACGACACCATGGTCATGATCGTAGGATCGACAATTGCGGGTCTCATCATCTGTCTCATCGGAAGCTACCTGTTGGGCAGCGAGGACAGTGAAGGACTTGTCAGTCTGAGGGAGGAATCCTGATGATGGAAGGTCAACCCATCAAGTTCCGTATCCTGGAACTCTTCAAGGAGAAGGGTGCCATGTGGACGGACGAGATCGTCCCCATCATTCAGGACGAGTACAACATGAAGAGCAACTATGGGAGAGACATGGTGAACTTCGATGTCATCGAACTCGTCTCCGCCGGACTCCTCAGAGAAGGTGAGTCCAAGGTCGATGAGGATGGCCACTACAAGAAGGACCACCTCATCACCAAGTACGAGATCTCCGGACTCGGAGAGTCGTACCTGGAAGACCTGCAGAAGAAGGTAGGAAAGAGGTGATTTGAGATGTCACAGTGGTCTCAGTATGCCGAGTACTTCGTCGATGGGATGCCCTACGGCGACATCATATGCTCGGTCTTCATCATCGCACTCTGTGCGGTCGGTGTGATCGTGGCCAGAAAGGCATATAACAAGCTTTGAAAACAGAGGGGCAACCCCCCTCACCTTTCCTTTTTCTGCCATAAAATTGGATACGGATTCCATCCATCATAACGTTGATATACAAGTGGATGAACACAAAAATCCGCTTTCTATATCCAATAAAAAAATTTAAATATTGAATTTTTTGAAAAACTCGATGTGGATAGATTCCATTTGTTTTGCTATTTAAAACTAACTGTACATACAAGGTAATTTTAAATAGGTTGGATGTGGATGTGACCGCAACGAGTTAAACCAGACTCGTGAGGAGGAAAGTGACTGAAAAGTCGCCATCCAATCGGATGGAATTATCCTTCAAGAGGTGAAACAATGGCTTTCGAGAACGAAGAGAAAAAACTGCACGACGCGCTCGTGTCCTGTAAAGTACCTGACATCGCCAAAGCTGTCGACGAGGCCCACGCTGCCGGAATGTCCGCTACCGCGATCATCGACTGCCTCGGAAACTCCATGTCCGAGGTCGGTGTCCTTTTCGAGAGGGGAAAACTGTTCCTGCCCCACGTCCTGAGTGCCGCCAACGGAATGAAGAAGGCAATGGACGACCTCGGACCGGAACTCGCCGCCGGTGGAGAGACCGGAGAGGCCAAGGCCTCCGTCGTCATGGGAACCGTCGAGGGAGATGTCCACGACATCGGAAAGTCCATCTGCTCGACCATGCTCCAGTGCGCCGGATTCGATGTCCACGACCTCGGAAGGGACGTCCCCAAGGGCAACTTCATCAACGAGGTCCAGAACGGATGCACCTTCTGCGGAATGTCCGCCCTGATGACCACCACCATGACCGTCCAGAAGGACGTCATCGAGATGCTCAAAGAGGCCGGACTCAGGGACAAGGTCACCGTCATGGTCGGAGGAGCCCCCGTCACACAGGCCTACGCCGACAAGATCGGAGCAGACATCTACGGAGAGTCCGCTTCCGAGACCACCAGGAAGGCCAAAGACCTGATTGCCTGATCAAACTTCAAAATCAAAGAGGTAGAATCATGACTGAGTATTACACAAGGATGGGTGACGGAAAAAGAATCACCATGACCAAAGAGCAGATCATGGCTGACCTCCAGGCCGGAACCGCTGACGCGGCCGACATGGGAGAGATTCCCGCACTGAGCTCCGAGGAGATGGAGCAGCTCTTCGACATCATCTCCGACAAGAACAGGATCGTCGGAGTCGAGCCCGGCAAAGAGGTCGTCCTGACCTACGACATCGGACAGCTGGACTTCACCGGCGACAACGGAAACTCCGGAAACGGAGTCGACATGGGAAGGCTCGAGGCCGCCCTGCTCCACGAGAGGGCACTGGGAGCCGACACATTCGAGCTCGCCCACGCCGACTACTCCATCAAGCCTGTCAAGCCCATCATCGCCAACGAGATGCAGACCATGGAGGAGATCCAGAACGAGATCATCGCCCCCTACTTCTACGGAGCGATGCCCAACATGGGTCTCTACTACGCCCCCGACGGACCCTACGGAAACCCGGCAGACCTGATGAGGGAGTTCAAGATGGAGGAGTCCATGGCTTCCTCCGAGGCCGCCGCCGAGCACCTCGCAAGGGACATCGAGTACGTCTCCACCAGGATCATCCAGGCCGGAGCCGACGGATTCAACTTCGACACCACCGCCTCCGCTGGAGACGCCGACTTCGTCGGAACCCTCAGGGGAGTCGAGGCACTGAGGAAAGCCTGCCCCGACGCGTACATCAACGTCGGAATGGCCGGAGAGTCCGTCATGGGAATCCACGGTGGAATCGAGTACGACGGACAGATCGTCGCCGGAATGTACCCCCACCAGCAGGTCAAGATGGCCGAGAAGGCCGGAGCCGATGTCTTCGGACCCGTGTGCAACACCAACACCTCCAAGAGCCTCGCCTGGAACCTCGCCCGCTCCGTGACATTCATCAAGGAGTGCGTCAAGGTCGCCACCATCCCCTGCCACGTCAACATGGGTATGGGAGTCGGAGGAATCCCCATGTGCGAGACCGCGCCCATCGACGCCGTCACCAGGTGCAACAAGGCCATGGTCGAGATCGCCCATGTGGACGGTATTTAGGTCGGAGTGGGAGACACCGCCGGAATGGCAGTCCCCCACTACATGGCTTCCGGAATGGGAGGAATCAGGTCCGCTGGAGACCTCGTCGCCAGGATGGAGTACAACAGCAACATGAAGGTCGACAAGGCCAAGGAGTATGTTGCCAAGAAGCTCGGAATCTCCACCCTCGAGATCGCTGACGAGTGCATCATGAGAGAGCTCAGGGAGGAGCTCAAGATCGGAACCGTCACCGCCGTGCCCGGTGTTCCCCGCGGTATCGCCGCCAAGATGAACATCGAGAAGCTGCTTGACATCAAGATCAACAGCTGCGAGAAGTTCCGCGGAATGCTCAACTGAGCCCTTTAAATTATTTTTTCAGGGGGGCAAAGCCCCCCACCTATTTCCCTGAAAAATAGGTGGTTTCATGTCTGAAGAGAGTACGGGACTGGCACGTACAGTCAACTGGAAGCAGGGGATGTTCATCGCCCTCGGCGTTCCGCTTCTGATCGTTCCGTCCCTTTATGATGTCGAGCAACTAGTATGGGGTCTCTGTATCGTCGTTTGGACAGTGTCTGTCCTGCAGGGATTCGTCCAGAACCTTGCTTACGGGGAGATGGTCACACTCTTCCCCAACGCCACAGGCCTACCGGGCTGTGCGCAAGCTGTGTTTACAAAAGACAATAACGAAGGCAAGATCGACAAGGGTAAGCTCATCGGTGCTTTCAGCGCCTGGTGCTACTGGTTCGCCTGGTGCCCTGTCGTCGCCATCTTCACGATGATGATCGGTGACTACCTGGTCGCGATGTTCTCCATCGACTGGACCGGCTGGACACTCCTCGGGCTCTACATGCTCGTGGGTATCATCGTCGTCCTGATCATGTACGTCCTCAGTGCGCGTGGACTTGAGGGAGGAGCCACCGTCGGTACGATCCTCGCACTCATCTCGATGATCCCGATCATCATCATCCTCATCGGAGGACTCGCCGCTGGAATGTTCGACTTCAGCACCATCACGTCCGAGTTCACCTCACCCGACTGGTCCTGGAGCGGCAGCGAGATCGTCCTCGTCCTCGGATGCTTCGGACTCGCCCAGTGGAGCGCATGCGCCTGGGAGACCGCGGCCATCTACGGACCTGAGTACAAGGAGCCCGGCAAGGATGTCCCCAAGGCCCTGTTCGGCTGCGGAATCATCTGCCTGATCATGTACTTCTTCGTGTCCACTGTGGTCTTCGGATCCCTCGGTCACGAGGGAATCGCGGACGCCGTATACGCCACGCTCAGGCCTATCGCCGAGACCGCGTTCGGAGAGTACGGATCCTACATCGCTCTGTTCTTCCTCATCGTCGCCATGCTGCTGGTCATCCAGACCGGATTCCTCGGATCCTCCAGGACCCTCAACTCCATGGCCGGGGAAGGCAACCTCCCCAAGTGGTTCGGAAAGCTCAACAAGCACGGCATGCCTGCCAATGCGATGCTGTTCGTGGGAATCTTCAACCTGATTCTCGTGTTCATCATCGAGTACAGCGCGTTCCTGCTCGAGATGACGACCACTTCGATGACCGTCCTCACCGCTTCCGCCCTGGGATACTGTCTCGCCAACGGAATCGCCCTGTCCGCGTTCGTCATCACCAGGAGGAACGCCAGGTTCAAAGACCTCGACAGGCCCTTCAAGGCGCCCGGTGGATGGCAGTACGTCATCCTCGTGTTCGTGGTCATCCAGTTCGTCGTGTTCTTCCCGAGCCTGATGTACTGGAGCTACATCCAGTCCGGTGGATTCATCGCCATCGCGCTGGCCATCGTCATCCTGCTGATCTTCATCCCCGTCTGGTACTGGGTCCAGAAGAACCAGTCTGCGGGCAAGGAAGCGCAGGCAACCGAGTGACCCTGAAACAAACCGGGGGAGCAATCCCCCATTACCTTTCACACAAGGTGAACCCATGACAGACACCAAGGTCAAGATCTTCGATTTCATACTGCAGTCGCCGCTGCTCCCGGTCATCGGGATAATCTCATCCCTGATCGGAATCGTCGCGTACTTCCTGCCGTGGACATCCAACGGGTACGAGTACACTGCGATGGACTTCCTCACCGGCAACTCCGGCGAACTGACCGGCATCCAGGCATATCTCCCGACCGTCCTCCTGGCCTTCATGGTCATCATCCTGGTCCTCTCGGTACTGGGAGTGACGGACAAGCGCAGAGCGCTCGGATTCTACGGTATGATCATCTTCGGATTCGTCGGTCTGGCCCTCGTCGTGCTGTTCGGGAACTGGGTCCCGGTGGACGACTACAAGATCCTCGTCAACGGAGGACTCGGGTTCTACCTGGAGATGCTTGCCTGCATCATCTACATCTTCGCCGGAATCGTCGGGTACTCGGTGCGCCCACTTCCACCACCGCCTGCAAAAAAGACCAATCAGGCGCGTAAGTGAAGTGTTTCGCATCTTATATTTAAACATTTTTCCCTCTTTTCTCATTCGATTTCGAATTAGAATAAAATTTATATAGTATATCAAAAACAACTTATTCATTAACAGTAAACTTTAAATATTATGTTTTTTGAAATTGCGCTCAAAAAGATAACATTATATAGTGTAGAACAGATGTTAACATCACCCCCAAAGGAGGAACAAGAATGAGCAAAGAACAGATCCTCGCAGACCTCAAGACGTCTGTTGAGACATGGAACATCAAACTCGCCCAGGACGCCACCAACGCCGCCATCGCCGAGGGAATCTCCATCGGAGACATCATCGGAGACGGACTCGGAAAGGGAATGGAGGTCGTCGGAGAGAGGTTCGACAAGGCTGAGATCTTCCTACCCCAGGTCGTCGCCGCTTCCAAGACCATGGAGGCCGCTCTGAAAATCCTCGAGCCCCTGATGAGCAAGGGAGAGGGAGCCCTCAAGGGAACCGTCGTCATGGCTACCGTCGAGGGAGACATCCACGAGATTGGAAAGAACGTCTGCTGCGCCATGCTCCGCGGAGCCGGATACAACGTCATCGACCTCGGATGCGACGTTACCGCTCAGGACTTCATCGACGCCGGAGACGAGAACGAGGCCCAGGTCCTCGGTGGATCCGCACTCATGACCACCACCCTCGAGGCCCAGAGGGAGCTCGTCGAGGCCGTCAAGGAGGTCGAGGCCCCCTACAAGTGCATCTTCGGAGGCGCCCCCTGCAGCCAGGCCTGGTGCGACGAGATCGGAGCCGACGGATACTCCGAGACCGCCAACGAGATCATCACCCTGGTCGACAAACTCGTTTCCTGAAATCGGACAATCAACATAAGGTGAATAAAATGGCAGCAACAAGAGCGCTGACGATCCCTGACGTCTACGACAGGTTCGTGAAAGGCAAGAAGGTCAAGGTCGAGGACTGGGACTACAAGGTCATCCCCGAGAACCTGACCGCCCTGAAAGAGAAGTACAACATCAAGATCGACCCCAACACCATCATCCCCGAGGACAAGGAGCTCATCAACAACCTGTTCCAGGCCGGACTCGAGATGCTGGTCACCACCGGATACTACTGCCAGGACCTCGGCCGTGTCATGCACGTCACCGAGGAGGAAGTCTGGGAGGGAATCAAGAAGACCCCCACCAAGCTGATCCTGGGAGAGGGCAAAGACATCGCCAGGTTCTACCCCAGGCACGGCAACAGCCCCGTCAAGCCCATCATCCAGGGAGGACCCACCGGATCCCCCATCTCCGAGGACGTCTTCGTGCAGATCATGCAGTCCTACGCCCAGGAGGGAATCGTCGATGACCTCGTCAACGGAGTCATGACCACCATCGAGGGCCACCCCGCCAAATCCAAGACCCCCTACGAGATCCGCGCCACCATGGCGGAGCTCAGGGCCACCAAAGAGGCCAGGGTCAGAGCCGGCAGGCCCGGACTCGGTGTTTAGGGACCTGAGACGCCCCTCTCCGAGGCGGCACGTCTCTGCGCAGACCTCCCCAACGCGGGACACAGGATCACCGACGCCCACGAGTGCTCCCAGCTCAACGAGCTGAAGATGGACATGACCGGACTGAACATGCTGGCCGGATGGACCACCGTCGGCGACACCATCATGATCGAGCAGATGCCCATCCTCGGTGGATACACCGGAGGAGTCGAGGAGACCGCCATCTGTGATGTCGCTACCACCCTCGGATCCTTCGCCTGCTTCAGCGGAAACTTCCACCTCGACGGACCTATCCACATCAGGTGGGGAACCACAATGGCCCGCGGAACCCTCCAGGTCGCCGCCCACGCCGCAGCAGCCATCGACGCCAACACCGACCTGCTGCTCGCCAACCAGTACTACCCCATCGCCGGACCCTGCACCGAGATGTGCCTGCTGGAGACCGCCGCCCAGGCGATCACCGACACCGCGTCCGGAAGGGAGCTCCTGTCTGGATCCGCTGCCGCCAAGGGAGTCGTCCAGGACAAGACCACCGGAATGGAGGCCAGGATGATGGGTAACGCCGCTCTGGCTACATGCGGAATGAAGATCTCCGACGTCAACGACGTCCTGAACAAGCTCATCCCCATGTACGAGGCCCACTACACCGACGCCCCCGCCGGAAAGACCTTCCAGGAGTGCTACGACGTCAGGACCGTGAAGCCCACCCAGGAGTACCTCGAGGTCTACGACAAGGCCGTCGCCACCCTGAGGGACATCGGACTCGACATCAAGCACTGATTTCGGGATCGGCTAAACCATAAAGGAACCAGCCCGGGGGTCCGCCCCCGGGCACACACCGCCACAGGTTCCTTTTATTTTCCTCGCCTGTGGCGGTTAGCCAGCAACCTATCTCCTCATAAGCCGCGGCCGTCCCGCCGCGGCCCCTGGGGATGGAAAGTTATATATCTTAAAACTCGAAAAACTTAGACGAATCATTATATATCATGCACTGACCAGGGTGTTGCCAGATGACAGCGAAGAGGTATGTCGACATCTACGAGGCCTACGACCGCTTCTACGAGGGGAAGAGGGTCAGGGAGGACCAGTGGGACTACTCCATAGTCCCGACGAACGCCTCGCTGATGAAGGAGAAGTACGGCATATCCTTCGGACCCGACATAATCCCCACCGACGACGACCTCTGCGAGAGGCTCTTCCTCGCAGGCGTCGACATGCTCCTGACCACCGGCTTCTACAACCCAGACCTGGGGCGCGTGATGCACATCACCGAGGAGGAGCTGTTCGAGGGCCTGAAGATGGCCCCCAAGAAGCTCTCGCTGGGATCCGGGAAGGACAGGGTGAAGTGCAAGGCCCGCCGCGGCAACGCCCGCAGGAAGCCGATCATCCAGGGCGGACCCACCGGGGCCCCCGTGTCCGAGGACATCTTCGTGTCCATGATCAAGTCCTACGCCCAGGAGCCCGTCGTCGACACCATCGTCAGCGGGGTGCTGAACACCGTCAACAACCACCCGGCCACCACCAACACGCCCTGGGAGATCCGCGCCACCATGGCGGAGGTCCGCTATGTTCGCGAGGCCTGCCTGATGTCCCAGCGTCCCGGGATGTGCATATAGGGACCGGAGACCCCGCTGTCCGCCGCCGGACGCATCTCGTCGGACCTCACACCGCACGGGCTGAAGCCCTTCGACGCCCACGAGTGCTCCCAGCTCAACGAGATGAAGATGGACATGTCCGGCCTGAACATGCTGGCCGGATGGGGCGCCTCCGGGGACGTCATCATGATGGAGCAGATGCCCATCTACGGCGGTTACATAGGCGACATCGAGGAGACCACCATCTGCGACGTCGCCACGATGATCGCGTCGTTCGTCATATTCGACTGCGACATCCACCTGGACGGACCCATCCACATCAGATGGGGCACGACCACCACCAGGGAGACCCTCAAGATCGCCGCCCACGCCGCCGCCGCGCTGGACCTCAACACCGACTTCCTGCTGGCCAACCAGTACTACACCCTGGCCGGCCCGTGCACCGAGATGTGCCTGCTGGAGACCGCCGCCCAGGCGATCACCGACACCGCATCCGGAAGGGAGCTCCTGTCTGGTGTCGCGTCGTCTAAGGGCGTGTCCCAGGACAAGACCACCGGGATGGAGGCCAGGATGATGGGCGAGGCCGCGCTTGCCACATGCGGCATGGAGATCCCCGAGGTCAACCGCGTCCTCGACAGGGTCGTCGGCCTCTACGAGAAGAACTTCGGCAAGGCGCCGCAGGGGAAGAGGTTCCAGGACTGCTACAACGTCAAGGACGTGGAGCCGTCGGACGAGTACATCGACCTCTACGACGACACCATCAAGACGCTTCTCCGCTGCGGAATCGAGCTCTGAGGCCGTTTTCAGCATTCGGTATAAATAGTTGTATCAAACTTCTTACCAGTAATATTTATAATTTACTGTAATTTCAACCATCCATGAAAACCCTTATTTAAACTTGACTGTTGGACGGGAACACACAAGACCCAGATGTCCGAAACCGTGTGCATTCCAATGCTTTAAATCGGAAATCGTTATATAGGGTCTCAACAGGTTTTTCGTCCGATGGAGGGCGGTCCGGCGACCAGCGGGTCTCTAAAACCTAGCCAGCGGGGATCGACACCCCGGCCTTTCGCTTTCACATCGGTGACACCACATGAGTGTAAGATTCACAGACCCTCAGATTCAGCGCCTTATGGAGTACGGAGACGAGGACCGCTCCGACATGGAGTTCCCCGACACCGCGGAACGCGACAAGCAGTTCGCCAAGCTCATGTCGAAGACCCAGGCAGCGAACGACGCCGGTATCGCGGACCTGATAGCGAACCCTCACAGGCACGACCTCTCGCGCCTTGAGGCCGCCATCGCCGAGAAGCTCACGGCAAGAGGGTTCATCGAGGTCAGGACGCCTATCATGATCTCGACAAACGCGCTCTCGAAGATGACCATCACCCCCGAGCACCCCCTCTACAAGCAGGTGTTCTTCGTGGATGACAAGAGATGCCTCAGGCCCATGCTGGCACCCAACCTCTACGTGGTGATGAGGAAGCTCAGGGACCACACCGACGGTCCGGTGAAGATCTTCGAGATGGGCTCCTGCTTCAGGAAGGAGTCGAAGAGCAACGTCCACCTGGAGGAGTTCACGATGATGAACCTGGTGGACATGGGCCCCGACGGGGACCCGATGGAGTGCCTCAAGTCCTACATCGCCGACGTCATGGACGCCGCGGGACTGGAGTACACCCTGTCCAGGGAGGAGTCCGACGTGTACGTCGAGACCCTGGACGTGAACGTTAACGGAGAGGAGGTCGCCTCGGGGGCGATCGGACCCCACATCCTCGACCCCGCCCATGACGTCCACGAGCCGTGGGCCGGCGTGGGATTCGGGCTGGAGAGGCTGCTGATGCTCAAGAACGGCAAGAGCAACGCCAAGAAGATGGGCAAGAGCAACACCTACCTCGACGGATTCAAGATCGACTGAGTGAGAAAATGATAGACGAGATCATTGACAGGGCCGTGAAGGGAGGCGAGGTCGGCGTCGACGACGTGTACGAGCTCATGTCCATAAGCGACCCGAAGGAGCTGGAAACCCTATACGAGGCTGCCAGGAAGGTCAGGGACGCCAGGTTCGGCAGGAAGGTCTTCACCTACGGCTTCGTCTACTTCTCCACCTACTGCAAGAACAACTGCGCGTTCTGCTACTTCAGGAGGTCCAACGGCGAGATAGAGAGGTACCGCAAGGACAGGGAGGAGATCGTCCAGCTGGCCGGAAGCCTGAAGGACGCCGGGATCAACCTGGCGGACCTGACAATGGGCGAGGACCCCAGGATGTACGCCGACGACTACAGGCTCCTCCTGGACCTGATCTCCGCGGTTCACGACGAGGTCGGCATCAACATCATGGCGTCGCCCGGGGCCCTGCCCAGGGAGATGTTCCCCAGGCTCAGGGAGGCCGGGGCAGACTGGCACGCCTGCTACCAGGAGACCTACAACAGGGAGCTGTTCTCCAAGCTCAGGCTGGACCAGGACTTCGACGCCAGGAAGAACCAGAAGCTTTGGGCCATGGAGGCCGGGCTTCTCGCCGAGGACGGCATGATGATCGGACTCGGGGAGACCGTCCGCGACAGGGCGGAGACCATCCTCGAGATGGGCTCCACAGGCTGCCAGCAGATTCGCGCCATGACCTTCGTGCCCCAGGAGGGAACCCCGATGCAGATGCTCAGGCCGTTCGACTCCACCGAGGAGCTCAAGGCCATAGCCGTAATGAGGATCCTCTATCCCGACAGGCTCATCCCCGCCACCCTGGACGTGGAGGGCATCGCCGGGCTCAAGACCAGGATCAGCGCCGGCGCCAACGTGATCACCTCGATCGTCCCGCCGAACAGGAACCTGGCCGGCGTCGCGCAGCACGAGCTCGACATCGAGAACGGCAACCGCTCCGTCGAGCACGTCTTCTCCATGCTGGACGAGATGGGCTACAGGCGCGCGACCAGCTCCGAGTACAGGGCGTTCCTCGACGAGCACAGACCCAGAGGGGGCGCGTAGGACGAGACTATGCATTGTGGGCGGTGCTCTCCAGGGGATGGAGGCCGCGTTCCTGGGGAAGAAGGCGGGCTTTGAGACCGTCGTCGTCGACAGGAAGGAGACCGCACCGGCGCTCTCGATCTGCGACGAGCCCCATGTCCTGAACCCTCTGGACGATCCCGCGGAGGCCAAAGGGATCTTCGAGTCATGCGACGCGGTGATCCCCGCGTGCGAGGAGCTGGACCTGCTCGAGGCCCTCGACTCCTCGCTGTCGGGGACGTCCGTGCCGTTCCTTTTCGACCTGAAGTCCTACGGCGTCTCCTGCTCCAAGAGGAGATCCAACGACGTCATGGCCTCGGTCGGCGTCCCGCTGCCGCAGCCGTGGCCCGAGTGCGGGTTCCCGGTGATAGTCAAGCCGTCCTCGCAGAGCGGGAGCATCGGCGTGTCGGTGGCGTTCAACCAGCAGGACATAGACAGGGGCCTGGAGACCGTCAGGAGGCTCGGGGACGATCCGGTCATCCAGGAGTTCGTACACGGGCGCAGCATGTCCGTGGAGGTCATAGGGAACGGGGAGACCGCCAGGTCCTTCGTGACCACCGAGGTCGTCCTGGACCACAACTACGACTGCAAGATGGTCCGCTGCTTCCCCGACCTGCTCAGCCCCGAGGAGGACGAGCTGTTCGGCAGGATAGGCAGGGACGTCGCGGAGGCCATAGGCCTCAACGCCCTCATGGACGTGGAGGCGATCGACACCCCGAAGGGGCTCCGCGTCCTGGAGATAGACGCGCGCATCCCGAGTCAGACGCCCGCCGCCATATGGACGGGCACCGGGATCAACCTGCTCGAGGAGCTCGTGGCGTCCCGCACTGGCAGGGAGACGGGCAGGGGGAACAGCGACAGGTCCGGCATATACTGGCACCTGTACCAGCAGGACGGCGTCCTCCGCACAAGCGGCGAGAAGGAGTTCGGACACGTCAGGAACCCAAGGATGGAGAGGGGCCTGTTCGGCAGCGACGACTCCATCACGGACTACGAGCCCGGCAAAAGGGACTGGCACGGCACGTTCATGGTGTCCGGCGACACCCCCGAGGAGGCCGAGGCCAGACGCGAGAGCGTCATAAACAGGATTATCGAAGAGTGCCAGGTGGACACGTTCATCGACGGCGCTCCGGATGTGATATGATGACAAGGCTCACACCAGACATGATCAAGGACGTCCCGGAAGACAAGATCGACCTGGACACCAGGCTAATGCAGGCCGCCGGAAAGACGGTCAAGGGCATCGCGCTGGAGGCCGCCGGCCTCCCGGAGGACACCGACCTCTCCGGATTCAAGGTGGCCGTGGTGCCCATCACATCCGGCCTGGGCATCATCAGCGGATTCTCCGCGTCGGTCGACGCCATCGTCAAGAGGCTCGGGATGGACAGCCACGTCACCCAGGGCACGGACGTCAACGGCTTCACCGAGGCGGTGCGCGAGGGCGCGGACATCATCATGATGGCCGACGACAACATGTTCATAGCGTACAACGTCAGGGAGATGAGGGAGACCGACAACTCCTGGGGCACCGCCAGGGGATACGCGGTGGCGCTGAAGAACGCCGCCGGCGGGCTCGAGGGCAAGAAGGTCCTCGTCATCGGGGCCGGGATGGTCGGATCCTGGGCCGTCAGGTTCCTCATGGACATGGGCGCCGACGTGTACGTTACCGACATCGTGTACGAGAAGGCGGAGCGCCTGAGCCAGTACGGCGCCAAGCCGCTCCGCGACGTCAGCAAGGCGATCTCGGAGAACACGCTGCTGCTCAACGCGGCACCGTTCATAATCCCGGGGGAGATCATCGCTGAGGGATCCATATTCTCCAGCCCCGGTGTCCCCCATTACTTCGACCAGGTGGGCAGGAGCAGGGCCAAGGCCATCATCCACGACCCCCTGGAGATAGGCGCGGCGGTCATGGCCGTCAACAGCGCAGGATACTCGATCAAAAAGGAGTGATGAAATGAGATACGGAATAGCATTGGACCTCGGAACCAGCGGGTTCCGCACCCAGGCGATTGACCTGGACACGAAAGAGACAGTGGCCACCGCGATCACGGAGCGCCACCCCATCCCCGGCATGAACGTCATCGACCACGTGAACTTCGCCATCAAATCCGGCGAGGACGTGGCGAACGGACTGATGATCGGGGCCATCAACAACCTGTTCAAGGAGTTCAACATCGACCTGTCCAAGGTCGAGGTGATCGCCGTCTGCGGCAACCCCTTCCAGCTCTCCCTCTTCCAGAACATCGAGATCAGGGACCTGGCCTACGCGGGCAAGAACATGCTGAAGGAGCTCGGTGTCGTCTCCCCTCCCAGGGACGGGGACGTCATAGACGCCACCTCTCTCGGCATCAAGGGAATGCCCAACGCCAAGGTCTACATCCCGCCGGCGGTCACCCACGAGATCGGTGCGGACGCCATCGCGATGATGCTCATGACGGACATCCTCGACGAGAAGGAGCCCTGCATCGTCGTCGACTACGGAACCAACGCCGAGATGGCCCTTGTCCGCGACGGGAACGTCTACACCGGATCCGCTGCCGCCGGTCCCGCCCTCGAGGGGCAGGAGATCGAGCGCGGAATGCTCGCCGCCCCCGGCGCCCTGAGCGAGGTCGAGATAACCGACAGGGGCTGGAGATGCTACGTGCTGGACGACACCATCGCCGCCGTGGAGGGAGACCTCATCGACCCCGTCACCGGGGAGGTCATCGAGGAGGGACCCATGCACGGACAGGCTGTTGGAATCACCGGTACCGGAGTGATCGCCGCCCTCTGCAACGGACTGAAGCAGGGCATCATCGTCCCGCCGAAGATCCAGACCGAGGACGGGCTCCTGCACCTGCAGGACGGGATCACCATCTCCTCCCACGACGTGGAGGAGGCGGGTAAGGCCATCGGCGCGCTCCGCGCCGGATTCCTCACCCTGCTGGACGACTCCGGCCTCTGGGTCAGCGACGTGAAGAAGGCGTACATGTCCGGCGCGTCCGGACTCTACGTGGACGCCAGGAAGGCCCTCCAGATCGGAATGGTCACCCCCGGCGCCACGGACATCGTCCAGTTCGGGAACACGTCCATCGGACTCGCCAGGAAGCTCATCTTCGGCGAGGTCACCCTCGAGAGCCTCAGGGAGTTCGCCAAGAAGCTCAGGGCCACCCACTGCATGTTCGCCACCGCGCCCGTGTTCAAGGACCTGTACTCCATCGAGTACTCCATCTGGTGCGGAGGCATGCCGTACTCCGAGTACAACAACATGCTCGACCTGTACAACCTGCCCCACCTCCCCGACATGCCCGACGCGAAGGACGTGAAGGTCACCCGCCTGGCGGTGAGGGACCTGCCGGACACCGAGAAGTGCAAGGTCCACATCATCAAGTCCGGAACAGTCCTCACCGGAGTCCTGGACGGGTGCATCGGATGCAAGAAGTGCATGAAGGCCTGTCCCGAGCAGGCCCTGACCATCGTCCCCGAGGGAGTGTCCCAGTACAGGGCCAACATCGAGTCCGACCGCTGCGCCGGAACCGCGTGCAGGAGATGCGAGGCGGCCTGCCCCAAGAGCGTCATCCACACGTCCGAGCTCAAGACCCTGGACGCCTGAGATCCCCGTGAAACAGAAGGCGGGCCCGCCCCTTCCCGGGGCCGGTCCGCTGGTTAATAATTATTCTGAGTTTGTGAGAGAATTTCACTTGATCAGAACGCTGGAGACCCCGCGGCACGACCTGAGCTCGGGGATCGCCTCCGGCGGGATCCTCCCGTACACCACGACCTGGAGCACCGCCCCGTTGCCGGAGTCGTCGACGACGGCCTGCCTGACAGAGACGTTCGCCCTGTAGAGGACCTCCGTGATGTCCGCCAGGATTCCGGGGAGCTTGGAGTCCGTAGGGGTTATGACGATGGAGGAGCATCCTATCTCGGGGGCCATGTCCGACATCGACAGCATCGGCCTGACCTTCGTGAAGATGGCGTCGAGCTCCGGCGTCGAGGATATACGTTCGAGCGTGGACCTGACCACCCTCCTGTCGACGCCGCATGCGCGCCCGATGGCCGAGTCGCCCTGTTCGATGTCGCCGCAGTACGCGTGTCCGTCCGCGACCCTGATGCCGCAGGAGAGGAGCTTCCCTGCCACCTTCTGCTGGGACGGGTATCCTTTGAAGTAGTCCCCGAGGAATTCCATGGTTCGGCATATCTTGGAACATTGATAAACATATTTGTTCATCAAAGCCTACATTGTGCAGAATTGTGCTCCGACCTCGTCCTTCCGACAAACTATATAAAGACGTGAGGAATGCGAACAATCGGTGTGACCAGTGCCGAACACTGACGAACTCAGACAGCAGATCGAAGTCATCGACGAGCAGATCATCGACCTCATCGCGACCCGCATGGAGATCGCGGACGAGCTCGCGAGAGCCAAGAAGAAGAGTTCTCAGCAGTACTGGGACGAGGAGAAGGAGAGGGAGGTCATCCAGAGGTACCACGAGCTCTGCGAGGAGGTCAGCCTGTCCGAGACCGAGGCCAAGCAGATCGCCGAGGTCATACTCCACATCTCCAAGGAGAGGCAGAAGCAGATCTTCGAGTGACGCCCTCCGTATTCTACATATGGATGTGTGCTCCAGCCTGGGGCATACTATTAAACGATGCTGTGCATCGGTGTGGCAGTGCCCAGCAAATCGAGCCTAGAGGCTTTTTTCAAGGACAACCATCGCGTCGCCATCGGGTTCTCCGGCGGAGTGGACTCATCCTATCTTGTCCATGTGGCCGCATCCGAGAGGGCCGACGCGCTGCCGGTTTTCATAAAGACGCCGTTCATCAGGGATTCCGAGCAGAGGGATGCCGAGGAGTTCTGCCGGAGACGCGGGATAAGGATGGAGGTCGTCGACATAGATCTCTACTCCGACGAGAGCGTCGTCAGCAACGGCCCGGACAGATGCTACCACTGCAAGAGGGCTATGTTCGAGAGGGTGATCGAGGTCGCCAGGGAGAACGGATGCGACGTGGTCGCGGACGGGACCAACGCCTCCGACCCCGTCGACGACAGACCCGGCGTCAGGGCCCTCCGCGAGCTCGGCATTAGGTCGCCCCTGAGGGACTCCGACCTGTCCAAGAGCGCCATCCGCAGGATCTCGCGCATGGACAGGCTCGAGACCTGGAACAAGCAGTCCAACTCGTGCCTGGCGACGAGGATCGAAACAGGTGTGAGGATAACGCCCGACCTCATTGGCAGGGTCGCCGCCTCCGAGGACGCCGTCGCAGCGCTGGGGTTCTCCGGGATCAGGGTCCGCACGGACGGCAGGTCGGCGAAGGTCCAGTTCACCAAGTCGCAGATTGCGGACGCCCGTGCGAGGGCGGATGAGATAAAGGAGGCCGTCGCACCGTACTTCGACGATGTGACCATCGACGACAAGGTGAGGGATGACTGATGGACGGACACGGGGTTAGGGAGGTTCTGCAGGAGGTCGCCGACGGCAGGATCTCCGTCGACGATGCTGTTCTCAAGCTCAAGCAGCAGCCGTTCGAGGACATGGGGTTCGCGAAGGTGGACCTCCACCGCGGACTGAGGCAGGGCGTCCCGGAGGTCATCTTCGGGGCGGGCAAGACGCCCGAGCAGATAGCTTCCATCGCAGAGAGGATGCTGGAGCGCGGCGAGGCGTCCGTGCTCATAACGAGGATATCTGCCGAGGCGGCGGATGTCGTCTCCCGTTCCATAGACCTCAGGTACGACCCCGTCAGCCGCATCGGCGTGGCCGGAAGGCTGACGGACGAGCACATCGGCAAGATAACGGTGATGACCGCCGGCACCAGCGACATCCCCGTGGCCGAGGAGGCCGCGCAGACAGCCGAGGCCCTCGGAAACAACGTGGTCCGCGTCTTCGACGCCGGGGTCTCAGGCATACACAGGCTCCTGGCCCATTCCGACGACATCATGACCTCCAGAGTCATAGTCGCCGTGGCGGGGATGGAGGGAGCGCTCGCCAGCGTCGTGGGCGGAATGGCCGACTGCCCCGTCATCGCGGTACCCACCAGCGTCGGGTACGGCGCCTCGTTCGGGGGGCTGTCCGCATTGCTCACCATGCTGAACTCCTGCGCCAGCGGGGTCTCCGTGGTCAACATCGACAACGGGTTCGGAGCCGGATACCTGGCTAGCATGATCAACCACATCGGCCTGGACTAAATACTAAATACTGTCGTTTCGATACTTATTTGCAATCGAAATCGAAACGAAAGAGGGTTGGTATTTGGTGAGTGAATCTGTATACTGCGGATGTCTGGAACAGCCTTACAATCACAACGACTGGAGATACAACCAAATCAAGGAAGAACTGTGTTTCACATACCTGTCAACGATTTGTGCATTCCTGGGTGCTACCTTAGAACGTAAGACTCGCCCGATGGACAACGCTGGAGTAGACGCCACCATCGAACTTCCACCGAACGGAACAAGAAAGAGTCCCCTTCGTATCGACGTTCAATTGAAGGGGACATCGGTCCCCAGGTTTGATGATCTGAACGAATCAATCGTCTTCAGTCTGAAGAAAGACCTTTACAACATTATGTGCTCTCCGAGAACCACCCCATGGCTTCTTATGATACTAGTCCTGCCTATAGAGGTAGAAAGATGGGTGGTCGTAACCGACGAGGATCTTATTTCAAGCGGTACAATGATATGGTGTGATGTATCCTCCTCTGAAGCGATGGTAGGTGACAGCGAGGTAAAAATAAGAATACCTACCACGAACAAAGTCACTGAACAATGGTTACATCACGCACTGTTCAGCCAGTTGGAGATGATGCAATGAGGATCGACGGCTACTCTTACGATGTTCTCAAGCAGATTAGCCCTCAGAAGATCAGACTGTATCTGACATCGTGCGGATGGGAGCTGGACCACAGGACAAACTTCCACGACGTCTTCATAAATCCCAGAACTAACGATGTAGTGACTGTCCCGAACAGCAGGGACTACACGGATTACGCTTACAGAGTGGAAGAAATCGTCAGCACTGTCTCTGAATCGGATAACGTCTCGGTGCAACGTGTCATCACCGGCATGACTATATCGTCATCGTCCGACTGTGTGGAATATCACTACAACCCAGAGAACGGAGAGATCGGACTCATCCCCATCCCCGACATGATGAGCATAATCGAGACTGGAAACGATATCAACAACTTCGCATTCAGAGACCTGTGCGAGTTCAAGCCGTCATACTCTTCATCTTCATGGAAAGGAAGGAAGGAGCTCGAGGGCATCCGCATCGGACCCACTATCCCTGGAAGTTATGTCGTCCAGTTCATATATCCGATAATGGAGGGAACGGGACAGATAGGTACAGACCTGGAAGGACACATCATTCCAGACAACATCAATCTGTGCAGATTGTGCGACAAGATCGAGTCGTCTCTGGGCGAAATCATCGAAGCCGCGGAGAGAAATAGAACAGAACTGGATCCGGAACTGAACATCTCCCACAACTTCGTCAGTTCTGTAATGGATTTGAGTTTCGAAAACGCCTACATGGACATCCGCAGGATTAGGACCCTAGGGAAAAAGGACCCGCTCCCAAAGAGCTACACTCTGTCCAAAACCATATTCCCGAGGATATCCGCCATAGAGAATAACATGCGCCCCAGAGAGATGACCCTGGAGCAGGATTTCATAGGGAGGATCACGAAATTCAAAGATCCCCGTGAAGCGGTCAACGAAGAACCAGCGGAAATCACCATAGCGTTCATCGACAAGGAGGGGGGACTGGCAAAGGCAACATTCTCCCTGAGCGGTGAAGACCTGGACAAGGCATACGATGCGGCGAAATCGCGCAGCAACGTGCAGGTGTCCGGAACATTGACGGGCGGAAGATACAAGCGCATCGTCGACATCAAGTCGTTCAAAGTTCTAATCTGAACATATGGCAGACCCGGTCCGCGCGCTATCTATTAATGCCTGCCCGAGATTCCCCGTCCTCATTGGGGGAATCCCGAAATGAGCAAGATCAGCGTAGCAGTCCTCGGAGCGACGGGGATGATTGGGCAGAGGTTCATCCAGATGCTGGAGGACCATCCGTATTTCGAGATCGAGGGGCTTTACGCCTCGGAGAGGTCCCAGGGCAAGAGGCTCGGGGACGTCCTGAAGGTCAGGGACCACGAGTACCTGAACGACACCATGGACAGGAGGATCGAGACCATGGACATCTCCAAGATCGCCAAGAACTGCAGGATCGCGTTCAGCGGCATCCCCTCGGACCTCGCCGGACCCACCGAGTCCCAGCTCGCCGAGGCCGGCGTCGCCGTGTTCACCAACGCCGGAAGCCACAGGATGGACCCCCACGTGCCCATCCTCATCCCGGAGGTCAACCCCGACCAGTTCGAGGCGGTGAAGGACCAGCCCACTTACAACAGCACCGGCGGGTACATCGTCACCAACGCCAACTGCTCCTCCACTGGAATCGCCGCGCCCCTCAAGGCCATCGACGACGCCTTCGGGCTCAAGCAGGTCTTCGTCTCCACCTACCAGGCGCTGTCCGGCGCCGGGTACCCCGGAGTCCCCTCCCTGGACGCCGTCGGCAACGTGGTCCCGTTCATCAGCCACGAGGAGGAGAAGATGGAGTCCGAGCTCGCCAAGATGCTCGGAACCTACGCCAGGGGCGAGTTCGAGTTCGCCAAGTTCAAGGTCATGGCCAACTGCGCCAGGGTCCCCGTGGTGGACGGCCACCTCGAGTCCCTCGTCCTGGACATGGAGCAGCAGCCCACCCTCGAGGAGCTCGAGAGGTGCCTCGTGGACTTCCGCGGAGAGCCCCAGAAGCTCGGGCTCCCCTCGGCACCTGTCCAGCCCATCATCGTCAGGAAGGAGGAGAACAGGCCCCAGCCCGTCTTCGACGCCATGGCAGGAAGGCCCGCCCGCGCGAGAGGCATGGCCGTCACCGTCGGCAGGCTCAGACAGAGCAACGGGTACTACAAGGCCTTCGCCATGAGCCACAACACCCTCCGCGGAGGGGCAGGGGGATCCGTCCTCAACGCCGAGCTCGCCAAGGCCAAGGGCATCCTCTGACATCGGGCTCAACCGCCCGCCAAACCACTCCAAACCCCTTCCTTCTCCCATCGTTCGACGCATCCAACGCTCGTCACCTTTAATTGTGTTGGATGTTATGTCCAACAGATATCAATGGCAGACTGCAAGAGAGCCATAGTCGTGACCAGCTTCGGTACGAGCTACAACGAGAACCGCGCCAAGACCATAGAGGCCATAGAGCGCCAGGCCGCCGAGGAGTTCCCCGGCTGGGACATACGCCGTGCGTTCACCAGCAGGATGATCATCAAGAAGATCCTGGAGCGCGACGGCGAGAGGATCGACTACATCTCCGATGCCATGGAGAGGCTCGTGTCTGAGGGCTACGGACAGGTCGTGGTGCAACCCACGCACATCATGAACGGCACCGAGTACGACGACGTCGTCAGGATCGTGGCCGACCACTGCGGGAACATCCCCGTGCTCAGGATGGGCAAGCCCCTGCTGACCACCTCCGAGGACTACGACGAGCTCGTGGAGGCCCTGGAGGGGTCCCTACTGAAGGAGATCGCCGACGAAGAGGCGCTCGTCCTGATGGGGCACGGATCCGAGCACTACGCCAACGCGACGTACAGCCAGCTCCAGATCAAGCTCTGGCTCGCCGGACACGACGATGTCTTCGTCACCACCGTCGAAGGGTACCCGGAGTTCGACGACACCATCCGTCTGATGGAGGGCTGCGGGAAGAAGAAGGCCGTGCTGTTCCCGCTGATGGTCGTCGCAGGAGACCACGCCAACAACGACATGGCGGGCGACGAGGACGACTCGCTGAAGTCCGTGCTAGAGTCCCACGGCTACGAGGTCCGCTGCATCGTCAGGGGCATGGGTGAGTACCCCGAGTTCAGGGAGCTCTTCATGGACCACATCAGGGACGCGGTCTCCAAGATCTGACCCCGACCCGATGAAAAAAGCGGGGGCGACCCCGCATCTCAACCTTTCTCAGAGGTCCAGAGCGACCATGGCTGTGGCCAGCTCCCCGAGGGGCTGACCGAAGTACCTGTGGATGATTGTGTTGCTGGTCGGCGACGGGAACCATATGACGCATCCCGTCTCCTCCGGGATCCAGCCCGTGCTCCCGCGGTAGGGGACGGCCAGCATGTCCATGGTGGGGGTCCCCTCGAGCGGTATCTCCGGGTACATCACGAAGTCCTCGGAGATGAACATCACGTCGTGGCGCTTCGAGTACTCGAGGATCTGGGACTTCGGGATGTCGTGACCGACGATCCTGCCGTCCTCCCCGACCATGTGCATCGTGACCTCGTCGGGGGTCCAGAACGTCTCGTCCTCGAACACACAGATCACGGTGTTCCTCCTCAGGCACTCGTCCAGACCCGAGTTCCTCACGGGCATGCTGCCCATCGCGCCCGTGACGGTGGCCTCCTCCTCGAGGATCATCCTGCACAGGTCCTCCGGCATGACCTCGGCGCGTACGGCGCCCCTCTCCCTCATCAGTCCGTCAAGTACCTCCTGGACTTCCATGATGGATGTAACCTCCCAGACAATATTTATGTTCGAGGATGGATTAGCCTGTCCTGATAAGATGGATCCGGCTATCCTATGGGTGATCTTCGGAGGGTTTCTCGAACCCGTCTGGGTCATCGGTCTGAAGAAGTACAACGACACCCGCAACAGGCTGTGGGCCGTGGTCGCCATTGTGTTCATGTTCCTCAGCCCGTGCTGTCTCGCCTTCGCCATGGAGACGATGTCGGTGGGCGTGGCCTACTCCATCTGGACCGGCATAGGCGCCGTCATGACCCTGGCCACCGGCGTGGTCATGTACCACGACAAACTGGACCGCCTGAAGATCCTGTTCGTGTTCCTCATCATCGCAGGGGTCATAGGCCTCGAGATGTCCTCGGAGGTGGTCCTGTGAACCACAACTGGCTGTGGATCCTCGTCGGAGGCGTGTTCGAGACAGGATGGGCCACTGGCATGAAGATGTCCGAGAGCTTCACCAACATCCCCTGGACCATAATCACGCTGATTCTGATCGTGTACAGCGTCCACTTCCTCAACAAAGGGCTGAAGGAGGGTCTGCCCATGGGACCGTGCTACGCCGTCTGGGTGGGCATCGGCGCCGTCGGATCGATCATCGTGGGTCTCGTGGTCTTCAACGAGATGCTGAACATCCTCGGATGGGCCTTCCTCGTCGTGATCATCATAGGCATCCTCGGCCTGAACCTGGTCACCGAGGGCGAGTCCCCGGAACCCGGGGACGACAAGCGCGAGTGACGCCCGCAACGGTCGCCGTCCGCCCTGCCCTCACGTGCGCGATGTGCGGGCGCGACTGAAACCTTATCTACGTCGCGATTATAGGGAAACTCCAGAGGAGCCAAATGACGCTTAAATTCGGAGTACCCAACAAAGGACGCTTGAACGAGAGGACCATCGAGCTGCTCGCCAAGGCGGGCATCGACCTCGGAGAGGACGTCGGACGCAGACTGTACGTCAAGGCGAGGAACCAGGACATCGAGGTCCTGTTCCTCAGGGCCCAGGACATCCCGGAGTTCGTCGCCACCGGTGCCATCGACATCGGGATCACCGGACAGGACCAGGTCGCCGAGGCCGGGGCGCAGATCGAGCAGGTGCTGGAGCTCAGGTTCGGATACTGCCACATGGCCGTCGCCGTCCCGGAGGCCTCCGGGATCAAGGACGCGTCCGAGATCAAGGATGGCAGCAGGATCGCCACATCCTACCCCAACATCGCCAGGCGCTACTTCGAGTCCCTCGGCAAGGACGTCAGCGTCATCGTGGTCACCGGCGCGGCGGAGATCATGCCCTACCTCGGCATCTCCGACTACATCGTCGACCTCGTCTCCACCGGCTCCACGCTCAAGATGAACAGGATGATCGAGGCCGGCAGGATCCTCGACTCCCAGGCCGCGGTCTTCACGTCCAAGCAGTCCATGGAGAAGTACGGGGAGCAGATCGAGGAGATCGCCAGCTCCATCCAGAGCGTCATCGACGCCGAGAACAAGAGGTACATCATGGCCGACGTGCCCAGGGACAGGCTCTCCGACGTCGAGCGCATCATCCCCGGGATCGGCGGACCCACCATCCTCGACATCGCGGGCAACAGCGGCTTCATGGCAGTCCACGCAGTCATAGACTCCGACCAGACGTTCCACGTCATCGCCGAGCTCAAGAAGATCGGCGCCAAGGGCATCCTGACCACCCCGATCGAGAGGCTGGTGAACTGAGATGGAGCCCGACAGGAGCATAATGAGGGAGACCACCAGGGACTTCCAGACGTACTACAGCCCCATGCTCCACGGAGAGGTCAGGCTCGACACCAACACGAACGTCCTCGGCTCCAACCCTGCCGCCGCCGAGTACCTCAGGACCCACACCTGGGACCTGAACGGATACCCGGACACCTACTCCAGGGACCTGCGCGCGGCGCTGGGGAAGCTCTACGGCGTCGACCCGGACTGCATCATCGCCGGCAACGGGTCCGACGAGATGATTGACGTCATCTTCAAGACGTTCACCAACTGGGGGGACAACAGCGTCGTTCCCGTCCCCTCCTACTCGCTATACGACTACTTCGTCAGGATGAACGGCGGCAGGGCGATCCCCGTGGACCTCACGGAGGACTACCAGCTCGACGTCGACTCCATGGTGAAGCAGGAGAACGCCAAGGTCACCATCGTGCCCTCGCCCAACAACCCCACCGGCAACTGCTTCAGGACCAAGGACCTGGAGGAGCTCATATCCAGGTTCGACGGCATCGTCGTCATGGACGAGGCCTACACCGAGTACACAGGCACCGACGGGTTCATCAAGAGGGCGACCGAGTTCGACAACCTAGTCGTCACCAGGACGTTCTCCAAGGTCTACGCCATGGCGGCGCTGCGCGTCGGGTACATGGTCGCCAACAGAAAGCTCACCGACATGATGATGAGCGTCAAGATCCCCTACTCCCTGAACGCCATCAGCGAGGGGGCCGCGGTCGCCGCGCTGAAAGACCAGGACTTCGTCAGGAGGAGCGTCCAGATGGTGACCGAGCAGAGGCCCAAGCTCGAGGCGGGGCTCAGGAAGCTCGGATTCGAGCCGTTCCCGTCCGACTCCAACTTCATCCTCGCCAGGTCCCCCATCGACCACACCGCCCTCGTCGAGGGCCTCAAGAAGAAGGGCGTGCTCATACGCGACTTCGGGTCCAAGCGCAGGACCGAGAACTGCGTCAGGCCCACCGTGGGCACCGAGGAGCTCAACAGGCTGCTCCTGGAGAAGACGGCAGAGGTGATCGACGAATGCCGCTGAGGATCACGCTGACCGACTACGGCGTCGGCAACCTCTACTCCATCCGCAGGTCCCTCGAGAACTGCGGCGCGGAGGTGGTCACCGTCAGGGACATGAGGGACGTCCTCGACGCCGAGTGCGTCGTGTTCCCCGGCGTGGGGGCTTTCGACAAGACGATGGAGAAGCTGCAGCCCTACAGGGAGGACATCAGGGAGAGGCTGCTCTCCGGCACCCCCGCGCTGGGCATATGCATCGGCATGCAGATCATGTTCGGTTCCAGCGCCGAGGGCACCACCCCCGGCCTAGGCGTGTTCGACGGCGACGTGGTCCCGCTCACCGGGAGGGTCGTCCCGCACATGGGATGGAACCAGGTGGTGTCCGACGACCCCCTCATGGAAGACGTCGGTGACAACAACTTCTACTTCGCACACTCGTACCGCGGGAACCCCGCCGAGGACATCACCATCGGCACCACCGAGTACGAGGGCGCCGAGATACCCACGTTCTTCAGGAAGGCCAACACGTACGGCACGCAGTTCCACCCGGAGAAGAGCAGCTCGTCCGGCATGGCGTTCCTCAGGAACTTCATAGCGTTCGCGGAGTCGGTACTGTGATGGTCATACCCGCAGTCGACGTGCTGGACCACCAGGTGGTGCAGCTGGTCGGGGGAGTCCCCGGCAGCCAGCAGATCGTGATGCCCAACCCCGCGGACGTGGCCGAGATGTGGGTCGACAAGGGTGCCAGGTACCTGCACCTCGTCGACCTGGACGGAGCGTTCGGGAAGGAGAACAACATCCCCGTCTTCAAGAGGATCATAAGGGACGCCGGCGTCCCTGCACAGGTGGGGGGCGGCATCAGGTCCGCCGAGACCATCGACGACCTCATATCCGCAGGCGCGGACCGCGTGGTCGTGGGGACCAAGGCCGTCAAGGAGCCGGAGTGGCTGGCGGAGATGGCCGACAGGCACCCCGGGAGGATCGTCCTGGGACTGGACACCAAGGCCGGGCGCATCGCCATCAAGGGATGGCAGGAATCCGCGCAGATGACAGTCGGGGAGATGTTCGACATCATCAGGGACCTCCCCCTCGCCGGAGTGCTCAACACCAACGTGGACGTCGAGGGCCAGAAGAAGGGCATCGACGAGAGGCAGGCCAGGGACTTCATCTCCAGGTGCCCGTGCGACGTGATCTCGTCCGGGGGCGTGACCTCCAGGATTGACGCGGACATCCTCGCAGACGCGGGGGCCGTGGGCGCGGTCGTGGGTCTGGCACTCTACACCGAGGTCATCAAGCCGTGGGAGTGGGACACGCCCTGGATGGCGTGAGCCACTCCGCCGCAAACACCTTACCGACCATTTTTCGGTTTTCCTAACGGCGTTACATTTAACTCATGTAATCCAATCCTCGGCTCATGAAGATGCCCTGCGAGCTGATCGTCACCCACATCCTCCCCACCGCCAGGGGAGCGCTGGCCAAGGAGCTGGTCCACAACCACGGAATGACCCAGGTGCAGGTGGCGAACCTCTTCGGCGTCACCAGCGCCGCCGTGTCCCAGTACATCAAGGGGCTCAGAGGCGGGAACAACCTCATCGACAAGAGCGCCTACCGCGAGGACTTCTACAACATGATCTCCGACACCGCCGACATGGTCGCCGACGGCAAGGACCTCACCGAGGCCCTGTGCGAGATCTGCTCCTTCGTCAAGAGCAGCGGGCTGCTCAAGGCCCTGTACGTCTACGAGGGCTACAGCGGCGAGCTCGGGGTGTGCATGGAGTGCCCCAGGACCACCATCACCATCCCCGAGGGACTCTGAGAGAAAAATACACTCTGGATGACGACGATAGGTATTGTCGCCACATCATACCTGAAGATGTTCGATTCGACCTTACGAGACCCCTTCGATACGGTTGCACATCTCGAGGATCGACCTGATAACATACGGGTTTACTAGGCTGTACTTGACTTCCTTTCCTTCTTTGGTGGATTCTACTATCCCTGCTTCTTTCATGATCTTCAGATTGTGAGACACCAGTGATGACGAGGCACCGACAGTGACGGAAATCTGACTGACGCTCATCCTCCCGCTCATCAGTGCTATTATGATCTCCATCCTCTTGGCGTCTGCCATCGCTTTCAGGGTTTGCAATCCTCCGGTGCCCACATTCTCCACTCTCCGGGCAACCTTTTCCAACATGGAATCATCGATGGGCTTGCGGCATATCTCCTGATCATAGGGACTCGCATCGTCATAGGGCTTCTGTGCACTGATGATGAAATTACTGGGGAGCTTCATGAAGCCGTTCTCCGTGAGAACGGAATAGGAGTAAGAATCCAGTGACAACACATGGATATCTGTCATTCCCAGGCCCAACAATGTGGACACGTCCCATGTCGGTCTTCTCTCACGGGTCAGAGGCAGCTCATATGCCAACTTCCTGATGATGTTCAGATCCACCCCGCCGACATTCGTCTTGGCATGTAGGTTGTTGTCAACACCGTTCTTAAGGTCGAGATACTGCTTCCTGCGACGATAGTCTTCATCGAAAAGATCCAGATAGTAATTACCATCAAGGATCGCCATGTGTCCGCCGGGTTTCAACAATTTCAACCATCTTTCATAAGCACCTACCGGATCCTCAAGGCACCACAATACACTCCGGGCAACTACAAGATCATAGGACGCTTCGGGCAACTCGGGATTTTGAGCATCCATTATCCGATAGTCTATGGAGAGACCGAGTTCACGTGCGTTTCTCTCTGCAAGGTCTATCATCCTTTTAGACAAGTCCAAGGCCGTCACATCATGACCCATCTGTGTGAGCCAAATTGCCATCAACCCAGCGCCTGTACCCATATCTACGACTCTCATACTGTTGTTCAGGTCTATCACATGACCTAGAGTCTCTACAATCCGTTTCTCCGAATTTAACGAAATCCGGGTGGCCAGACTGTATCCGGGAGCGCGCAAATCCCAGAATCCGATTACACGGCTCTGGAGTTCAGTTCCATGATTATGCTCTTCGTTCACTTCATGAATTGGATGATTAATCCAATATTTACCTGTACTGCAATCTCGTCAAATATAACCACTAATCAGCCATTCATTTGAACTAATTTTCAATCATTACTGATAATTGGCTATTTACTTTAAATAATTTGAATGAAGAATGATGTTATGTTGGTATATACATCCAACATTGTGGCAGATTATCTAGCCATGGTGATGAATATGAATACAAAGCAAATTGGTGCCATTGCGGTGGTCCTCGTGATTATTATCGCAGGAGTCAGCGTGTACCTGGCATTCGGCGGCGGATCATCCAACAACGATCCCAACTACGGCCTTAGCGACAATATCGATGGCCG
Source organism: Methanomassiliicoccaceae archaeon DOK (assembly GCA_009911715.1). NCBI lineage: Archaea > Methanobacteriati > Thermoplasmatota > Thermoplasmata > Methanomassiliicoccales > Methanomassiliicoccaceae > Methanomassiliicoccaceae archaeon DOK. The sequence goes on from CP047880.1 coordinate 1,289,352, forward strand.
TCTCACAATATTCGGAAACGCAAACAACGATGACTACATCGATCAGAGGGATGTGGAGGCTGTTGAATCCATAATTTCCGGTGAAGTCGAACCCGTCTACTTCGACTGCAAGCTTTCCTATGGCGGAGCGACCGTTCAGAGAACTCTCGCAGACGCCAACTGTGACGGGGTTGTTGATGAAACCGACCTTGACATCATCCAGCGCATGGTTGACAGGGAAGTGGGGATGCAGATCCACTTCTACGATGTCGACGGAGTTGCCAGTTCATGCACATACCCTCTCGACACGATGGCGATCGGATACAAGAGCAACTACGAGGCCGTTCTCATCCTCGGGGCAGAAGACAAGTGCCTCTACGCCTGCAACCAGGTCTCAGACAACGGAGCCTACAGCAAATGGTACACCGCATTCAGCGATGCCCAGGGAATCGGAAGCAGGTTCGATCCCGACTACGAAGTGTTTGTAAAGGAAGGAAACGAGAAACCCAACTGTGTCATCACTGGCACCAGGGCATGGTTCGATGCCGATATGGAGACCACCCTTGCGCCCCTCGGTATCGATGTTGTTCGCCTCCCGTTCTGGGAGGACAACGTAACAGTCTCGGGCATCATCACCCTCGGATATCTCCTCGGCTGCGAGGATGCCGCATACGATTACGCAGAGACTGCAGACAGCGTTCTTGAGACGATAGAGGACACCCTGTCGAACGTCCCCCTTGCGGACAGACCCCTGGTCTACGCCTCATACAATGGGACCAAGATCTCCACGATGCACAACGGCGTTCATGAGTTCGTCACCGCTGCTGGAGGAAAAACGGTCCTCGACATCGGAGGATATCAGGCCGGAACGAACATCGACGGAGAGGGAATCATCAGCATGAATCCCGACTTCATCGTATTCAGCGTCTACTACGGATTCCTGGAGGAGTATGACAGTCTCGAGACCACCAAGGACTACGTCTACGACATGCTCACGAACTCCGACGGAATGTACTTCAGTCTGATCGAACAGACCAACGCGTACAAGGAAGGCAACGTATACATCTTCGATCAGGGAATGTTCATGGGTCCTGCCAGCTACATTCCGATAGCCTACATGGCCAATCTGCTGTATCCGGACCTGTTCGATTTCGATGTCGACGCCCTTTTCACCGAGTATCTTGAGAAGTACCACCCCGAGTTCTCCATCGAGGACTTCGAGGGACTCAGCTACTACAGCTTGAATGAGGTGCTGAACTACTACAACTGAGGGGACGGGCTTCGGCCCTCCCCGGATTTCCAGTGATCCGATGGAACTGACAGAGAATATCAGGAAGTATTGGGATCTCCGGAGCAGAGGTTTCTCGGAATCTGTTATCTACGAGATTTCAACAGGAGAGTCGGAAAAAACCCTCGAACTCCTGGAATCGATGGGTGTAGCTGCCGGAGACAGCATCCTGGATGTGGGATGCGGACCAGGGTATTTTGCTCTCGCCCTAGCAAGATCCAGAGTACATGTCACGGGAATCGATTTCTCCGAAGACATGATCGAAAAAGCTCGCACAAACGCTTCGAAATACAACTCCGATGCACGCTTCGTTGTAATGGACGCACAGAAGATGAGCTTTCCAGACGACACGTTCGACCACGTGGTAAGCAGGAACGTTCTGTGGAACCTCACACGTCCAGAGGATGCGTATTCTGAGATCTTCAGGGTATTGAAGCCCGGCGGTTCTGCGGGCATCCTTGACGGGAACTTCTACCTGATGGACAAGGAAACGTCCGGACATCATACCCATGACCAGGACTGTCACAGTCGCTTCAACAGGGGAGAGGTGGATTTCTCAATCATCGAACGTCTGGCGAAGGACCTGCCACTCAGCTCCGTCGAACGCCCAGCGTGGGATGTGAGCGTCCTAGGCAAGATGCACGAGTGCTCATCGGTGGAGGTGAGATTCCTCAAACACTCCGATGATGGATGTTCTCCGCCATCGTCATTCGCCATAATCGCCAGAAAGGTGATGCGATGAATCCAGAAGAAACATCCTCCGATATGGAAACCGAGTACCACAGGTACGTCTACCGCAAGATCGTCTTCATCCTGGGATGCGTACTGGCGATGTTTCTTGTGTTGGGCTATGCAGCAACGATCGGATCCTCCGGAATCTCGACATTGGATGTCTACAGGGACATCTGGTACCATTTCGTCGACCCCAGCAAATTGGACACGACCATCGATTGGATAGTCTTCACCAACCGCCTGCCCCGCATAGCTACAGGACTGGTGGCTGGAATATCACTGGGAGTGGCCGGCGCGGCAATGCAGAGTATGATGAAGAATCCGTTGGCTGACCCATACACCACGGGAATATCCTCAGGAGCTTCGTTCGGTGCTACACTGGCCATCGTCATGGGGTTCAGCATCGCAGACCTGGGAGGTACGGCAGGGATGGTTGTCACAGCCTTCGTCTTCGCCCTCATTCCTGCGGCCGTCATAATCCTGGTGTCCTCTCTGAAGAACACGTCCGCAGCGACCATGATCCTTGCGGGAATCGCCGTGATGTATCTGTTCAATGCCTGCACGACGATAGTACAACTGAGAGCCTCGGATGCAAGCCTGTCCGCGGTATTCCAATGGTCCATCGGTGATCTGAGTGGAGCCACCTGGGAATCGTTCTACGTCATCACCGCATTCACGATCGTGGGCACGATAATACTGATGGCGGTGTCGAAGAAGCTGAACATACTGATCACAGGAGACAAGAACGCCACGGCACTGGGCCTGAACGCTCACAAACTGAGGATACTCCTGCTGATCGTCATCTCCCTGATGGCAGCATCTGTCGTGTGCTTCACCGGAATCATCGGATTCGTCGGATTGGTCGCCCCCCACATCGTCAGGATATTCATCGGATCCGACAACAGATACCTAATACCTGCATCCGCAGCATTCGGAGCAGTGCTGCTGATGATAGCCGATCTGATTTCCAGGATGATCATCGCACCCACGTTCCTGCCTGTAGGGGTGATAACGGCATTCATCGGATGTCCGCTGTTCCTGTATCTGCTAATCAAGCAAAGAAAATCCATGTGGTGATAGGATGGACATTCAACTGAAAGGAGTGGAGTTCGGATACGACTCGGATGTCATGGTGCTGAAAGGCATAGACTTCGAGTTCAACAAACCGGAGTTCATCTGCATCATGGGACCGAATGGGGTAGGGAAATCAACATTGATCCACTGTATGAACAAGATCCTGAAACCCACCGGAGGGACGGTCCTCATCGATGGGAAGGACATCACTGGAATCAAGCTGAAAGAATTGGCCCGCAACATGGGGTATGTCCCCAACGCCACTGAGGACGCCTTCCCTCTGACTGTGGTGGATACAGTCATGGTCGGCCTCCAGAACGACTACAAGTTCGGAACCACTTCTGATGACCTGCAGAAGGTACACGATGCACTGAAACTCATGGGCATTGAGCATCTGGCGATGCGTAACTTCGACGAGCTGTCCGCAGGGCAGCATCAGAAGGTCATGCTAGCCCGCGGACTGGTTAGAGAACCTTCCGTAGTCCTCCTGGATGAACCGACCTCAAATCTTGACATCAGACATCAGATAGAGGTGACGAAGGTTCTCAGCCGCCTGCCTCGTGACAAGGGCATGACGGTGATCATGATTAGTCACGACATCAACATCACCGCCAAGTTCGCGGATAGGATCATCATGCTCCATGATGGGGAGATCTATGCTGTGGGAACACCTTCGGAGGTTCTGACGAAGGAGAACCTGCATATCGTCTACGGAGTTGATGCGGACATAATAGAGAAAGACGGACGCCCGCATGTGATACTGAACGATGCCTATCCGGAATGATGAAAACCTTTTCCAGACGGGGGAGACCCCGCCCAAACCGTTTCTCTAGACGGGAACGTAAAACATGTTGTACTCTCAGACGGCATCGTCCTCATAAGTGCACGTACCTTCTTCGAAAACCGATTCTTGAGCACGAGTCATGATGCTGACGCGCATACTATTTTTATCTGCTATCCCTACGCGGACATGTTATCATGACCGCCAGGACGTCCTCAATAGAGCGCAGCACAAGGGAGACCAGAATCTCCGTGGACCTCGACATAGACGGCACGGGCAAGTTCGACGTGACCTGCGAGATCCAGTTCCTGAAGCACATGACCGAGACGCTCGCCAGGTACGCCGGCTTCGACCTCGTCCTGAGCGCCGAGGGCGACAACGACCACCACATCATCGAGGACACGGCGATCACCCTGGGGAAGGCCATCAGGCAGGCCATGGGCGACGAGCCCATCGAGAGGATGGCCACCGCCGTCATCCCCATGGACGACGCCCTCGTGATGGCGTCGCTCGACCTGGTCGACCGCCCCTACGCGGACATCGACTGCCCCGACCCGCTGTACACCCACTTCATGAGGAGCCTGGCGATGTCGGCGGGCATGACACTCCACATCGTGGTCATCAGGGGGTTCGACGAGCACCACATCGTCGAGGCCGGGTTCAAGGCCACGGGCAAGGCCCTGGCCGAGGCCCTGAGGCGCCGCAGCACCGAGCTGAGCACGAAGGACCGCGAGATCATAGCGTGATAAGATGCTGACAAAGAGGATCATTCCGTGCCTTGACGTGAAGAACGGCAAGGTCGTAAAAGGGATCAACTTCAAAGGGCTCCGCGACGTGGGGTACCCGCCGGAGATGGCCGCGGCCTACGAGCTGCAGGGCGCCGACGAGATAACGTTCCTGGACATCACCGCGTCCCTGGAGACCAGGCAGACCATGCTCGACATCGTCTCGGAGACGGCCGGCAAGCTGTTCGTGCCACTGACCGTCGGAGGGGGCATCAGGAGCGTGGACGACATGAGGGACGCCCTCAACGCGGGAGCCGACAAGGTCTCCGTTAACTCCGCCGCCGTGAAGGACCCGGACATCATCTCCGAGTGCGCCGAGAGCTTCGGCAGGCAGTGCGTCGTCGTCGCCATCGACGGCAAGAGGGTCGACGACCACTGGGAGGTCTTCACCCACGGGGGAACGAAGCCCACCGGCATCGACGCCGTCGAATGGGCCAAGAGGGCCGAGGACCTGGGCGCGGGCGAGATCCTGCTCACGTCCATGGACACGGACGGCGTGAAGACCGGCTACGACATCCCGCTCACCGCCGCCGTGGCGGACGAGGTCAGCATACCCGTCATCGCCTCCGGCGGATGCGGATGCAAGGAGCACATCTACGACGTCTTCGCACAGACCGGTGCGTCGGCGGCGCTGGCGGCATCCATCTTCCATTACAACGAATGCACTGTCGGAGGGGTCAAGGAGTACCTCAGGGACAGGGGGATCGTGGTCAGATGAACGACCTGAAATACGACGAGAAGGGACTGATCCCCGTCGTGGTCCAGGACTGGATCACCAACGAGGTGCTCATGGTCGCATGGGCGAACGAAGAGGCAGTCTCCAAGATGTACGAGACCGGATACACCCACTTCTGGTCCAGAAGCAGGCAGAAGCTCTGGAAGAAGGGGGAGGAGTCCGGGCACCTCCAGAAGATCAAGTCCATCCAGAAGGACTGTGACGCCGACACCCTGCTGGTCAGGGTGGAGCAGGTCGGCGGCATCGCCTGCCACCTGAACAAGCCCTCATGCTTCGACGAGACCATCTACGGCAGCACCGAGGAGACGATGGCCATCATCCCCGACCTCAGGAGGGTCCTGAAGGACAGGCACGAGAACCCCGAGGAGGGCAGCTACACCTGCAAGCTCTACGACAACGAGACGAAGATGTGCAAGAAGATCGTGGAGGAAGCCACCGAGTTCGTCCTGGCCATCAAGGACCGCAGCGAGGACGAGATGTGCGGCGAGCTTGCCGACCTGATCTACCACACCATGGTCGCCGTCGAGAAGATGGGCGTCCCCATGGGGAAGGTCTACAGGGAGCTCTGGGAGAGGTCGCAATGAGGGCCGATCTCCACACCCACACAGTGTTCAGCGACGGGGAGCTGATCCCCGCCGAGCTCGTGAGGAGGGCGATGGTCCTCGGTCACGACATGATCGCCATCACCGACCACGTGGACATGACCAACGTGGAGTTCGTGGCGTCCAACGTCGCGAAGGCCGTGGAGCTCTGCGAGGACTACATCAGGGTCATCCCCGGGGTGGAGATCACCCACGTCCCGCCGTCCAAGATCGACCACGTGGCGAAGCTCGCGAGGAGAAACGGGGCGGAATGGATCGTGGTCCACGGGGAGACCGTCACGGAGCCCGTCGCCCCTGGAACCAACCGCGCGTCCGCCGAGAACCCCGAGATCGACGTGCTGGCGCACCCCGGCTTCATCACGGTCGAGGAGGCGCAGATCGCCAAGGACAACGACGTCCTGCTGGAGGTCTCCGGCCGCGCCGGGCACAACATCACCAACGGCCATGTGGTCAACGTGGCCAGGGCGGTCGGCGCCAGGATGGTCGTCGACTCCGACACCCACTCCCCCGAGAACCTCATGGACGACGCCGCGGCCAGGACCGTGGCTTTCGGCGCCGGCATGACCAAGGAGGAGGCGGAGAGGGCGCTGTACGTCACCCCCTACGAGGCCACCAGGCACATCGCCTGAACGGCCCACCCGCCGGGGCCGACGGCCCCGGCCCTCCGCTGGAGGTCACTCAAAGCTTTTAATTAGAGGTACGGTCTAATCGTCCCGATGACCCAGCGTGAGGACATCTACTGGAACACGTTCCTCCCCGCATTCTTCACTAGGATATCCGACATCATCAAGAACAGGATAACCGCGGAGCTGGAACCGCTCGGGCTCACCAACGCCCACGCCATCTACATCATGGCGCTCACGCTGAAGGACGGGCAGACCATGGTCGGCCTGTCACAGTTCCTCGACCTGGACACCTCCAACACCAACCACGTGATCAAGGTGCTGAGGGAGAGGGACCTGGTCTGCGACGACCGCGTCGACCAGTCCAAGAAGAAGTTCAGGATATTCCTGACGCCGGAGGGGAGGCTCCTGGGCCTGTACCTCATGGACTTCCAGACCAACGTGGTCAACGAGTGCTTCAAGGGCATCTCCGACGAGGAGATCCTGTTCATGCGCAACATCATGATCAGGCTGCTGGAGAACATCGACCCCGACCTGGAGAACTACATGCAGAGCAGGTACCAGGACCCGTTCTACACCTACCTGCACGTGGACCTCGGGGACGAGAAGTTCCATGTGGTCAACCACATCCGCAGGCGCCACAGGGACGAGGAGTGAAAGAATCATATCCGCGTAAACCATACGGGAGAGGTAGTCAGAGGGAGAACCATGGGAAGGATCGTATCCATTGTTTCCAGTCCCAGAGAGCAGGGCAACACGGACACCCTGGTCCACAAGGCGATGGTCGGAGCCATGGGCCTCTCCACCAACACGTTCTCGCTCTACCGCATCGCCAGGATGCGCATGCGCGGATGCATGGCTTGCGAGGCCTGCAAGTCCCGCGGAAGTTGTATCCAGGAGGACGAGCTCACGCCCGTCCTCGAGGACATCCGCGACGCGGACGCCCTGATCGTCTCCACGCCGGTGTACTTCGGCCAGGCGTCATGGGCGTACCGCATCTTCGAGGACAGGATGTACTCGTTCCTGGACAAGGATCTGAGGTCCACCCTGCCCGAGGGCAAGGACCTGATCATCGTCGTCAGCTACTCCTCCGACAGGGAGGCCGCGGAGAGGATCGCGGACCACATCAGGCATCTGATGGTGGACTTATTCCGCTTCAGGCACGTGGGGACCATGATCTACTGCGACCACAGCAGGACGACCCACGCCAAGGACGACGAGGAGGCCTGCCGCATCGCGGTCAGCCTGGGGACGTCCCTGCATGTCGCCGTCCCGTTCGACAACCACTCCGTCGTGTCGATGCCCGAGGACGATGCCCGTCGCGGCAACACGCGCCTCGAGCCCGGATTCGTCTGGAAATCCCAGTGAATCCGCATATTTTATTCTGGAATTGTCCCGAAACAGTGGCAGCCATGCAGTTCCACGGGTGCTGTGTCATCATAAATGATGTTGGACGAATCTTTTTTGATGAATGACCCAATATTTTTTTAAACCCCTGTTGCTATTACTTATTCAACCGAATTATGGGACGCCCCCATCCGTACGGGGATGGCGGTTGTCCGTGCAGGTCCGGTTCCGCACCTTAACCGGTTCCTGCGAAGGGATCGGGGGTGGGGAACGTTCTCCTCCTTACACGACTCCGCCCCGATCCCAGGTCTTCGAAACCCCCTTACGATGATCCGAGGGACGCCCGACCCGCGACTGTCCGGAGACGGATGGAGAAAAAGAAAAAGGGTGTCCGCCCGCTGCCACGGGCGGACGGAGGAAATAATGGAAGAGGTTTGTTGGCTTTCTTCCGAAGATCCCTCGGATCATCCAGACGAGTAGTCCTCTTCTGTGGTGTCGTTGGGATCGTCGTTGCGGTGGAGTATAAACCAAATTGGTACATAAACCAACAGGATGATCGCACCCAGGATCACAGACTGATATCCGTAGATTGCGATGCTGTATACAGCGCATCCGGGGATCAGGATGAAGAACTGGTAGATCATGATGGCCCATGCGACGTAGTACCATCCCTTCGGTGCTATGTACTCCCTCTTGTCCCTGATCTCCTTCCAGCGGTCCTCGCGCCTGAACTTGATGAAACTCATCATGGCGAATCCGAGGGCGATGCAGAATCCGAACGAGGAGGCGGCCAGAATCATGGCGGGGCTTCCCAGGGGGATCATGCACATACCGACCACGAACTGGAAGAGCATGGCGTAGATGGGAGCGTCGTTCTTGTTGGTGTGGCTGATGAACTTGGGCATGTTGCCGTGCTGCGACATGCAGTGCAGCGTCCTGGAGGATCCGAGGAACGCGGTCTGGATCAGCATGACCATTCCGGCGACCAGCAGGATCAGAGCGATCCAGGAACCGACGTCGCCGAAGTCGATGATGGCGATGGGCACCAGGGTGGCGTAGCCGTACTCGTTGATTCCCTCCATTCCGAGGGTTCCGAACACGGACAGCGAGACGAGGAAGTAGATGACCAGACAGACCAGTCCGCAGCTGATGAGTGCCTTGGGCAGGTTCTTTCCGGGGTCCTTGTACTCGGCACCGTACGTGGCTGTCGACTCCCAGGCGCAAGCGCTCCACTGGGCGACGGCGAAGGCACCGAACATCACGAAGATGTCATGGATGGACCAGCCCCACTCCGGGGGAAGGAACTCGTCGACGATGACCTGGGTGTCGAACGCTCCGTTGAAGAACGGGATGAGGACGACGACGACCAGCGGAATGATCGTGATCGCGGCGAGGACGAGACCGAACTTGGCTCCTCCGGAGAGACCCTTGGAACCGAAGAACGTGATGAGTGAGAATATGATGAATCCGAGCACGAGGTTGAGCAGGGTCGAGTTGACGCCCGCCAGAGGCTCGATGAACTCCTGGAGGTAGGCTCCCGCGGTGATGGTGAAGATCGGGATGACGGGGGTCCAGGTGAACCAGTAGGACCAGGCGCAGAACGCACCTACGAACTTTCCGAGGTTGTACTTCTTACCCTTGTACTTCTGAGGATTGTTGAAAACCCTCTGTGCACACGCACCGATACCGGGCACCTCTAGTGCCGCGGCCATTTCTCCGATGGCCATGTTCTGGAGGAAACCCTGGATGACCGACACCGTCCAGATGACGATACTGAACGCCCAGACCGAGCCTGAGATGTCGTACAGAGAGGGAAGGATCAGGATGGGCACACCCATGGCGATGATGAGACCCTGCTTCCAGTCGATCGACTTGGCGAGGGTGTTCGCCGGCCTCCTCTGGCATGACACGAAACTATCTTCTTCTGACATATAACGCACCCCTGGACCGGGAGATGGTATAGACATCCTCCATGTCCGGTTGTCTGTTATTGGATTAAACTCAATCCATCAGTATTTAATCGTTTTGGGTAAATATAGAAACATTTTTATATCGGGTCAAATTAATCGGCTATTAAATGTGCTTGCTCAAAATTTCTGATATTTAAAATAATCCTATTTACGAGAAAATAGTTGATTTTTAAGTGAATTTTTAAATACCAAAAAAATATCAGCCTCGGCTTTACTTATTATCAAGTAGAATCATCAGAAAACTGTACCCATTTTTCTGCATCCAGCGATGATTCCGAGGGGTTTTTCCACATGGTAATTCCAATACTATTGTGATAACAGACGCCTTTTGATGACAGAAACCGCGGGATTCTATGTAATCTACATACGACCAACGGACGGACCACCCATCCAACGGACAGACTCCTCCGGCGACCTGCCGCGGCGGGGATGCGCTCACCTTTATAGGGCCCCTCCGATAACGGTGCATGCCAGAAATCGCAATCATCGGCGGCACGGGGATCTACAACCCCGACACCTTCGAGACCATCGAGGAGGTCTTCCCCGACACACCCTACGGGAAGCCCTCGGACCCCATCCTCGTCGGAAGGATCAACGGTGTGGAGGTCGCGTTCCTCTACCGCCACGGCAAGAGGCACCAGTACCCTCCGACCAACGTCCCCTACAGGGCCAACATGTGGGCGCTGAAGGAGCTCGGCTGCAAGTACATCATCTCAGCCTGCGCCGTCGGGTCCCTGCAGGAGCAGTTCGTCCCCGGGGACCTGGTCATCGCGGACCAGTTCATCGACTTCACCAAGAGGAGGGACTACACCTACTTCGACGACAGCGCGGTGCACATCTCCATCCCCGACCCCTTCTGCCCCTACCTGAACGGGATCTTCGCCGAGACCGCGGAGGAGATGGGCATCAGGTACCACAGAGGCGGAACATACCTGTGCATCGAGGGCCCCAGGTTCTCCACCAGGGCCGAGAGCAACATGTTCAGGCAGTTCGCCGACATCATCGGCATGACCGTCGTCCCCGAATGCCAGCTGGCCAGGGAGCTCGGCCTCTGCTACTGCAGCCTCGCCACCATCACAGACTACGACGTGTGGAAGGACGAGCCCGTGGACATCGCCATGGTCAACAGGACCATGTCCGAGTGCCTCGCCAAGGTCCTCACCCTCCTCGAGAGGGGCCTGCCCAAGATCGGGGACGGGTGCTCCGAGTGCATCGAGGCGGCCAAGGGCGCCGGGGCGCTCTGACCGTCCTCTCAACAGGCGGGGCTCCGCCCCGCCCTCCTCCATCACCACATGATCGTTTTCGCCTACGGCACGCTCACCGTCGACATCGTCCGCGACAGGGTGCTAGGTCATCCCGTCGACACCGGGGACGCCGTGCTCCGCGGGTACTCCAAGGTCTGCGGGTGGGACTACCTCACGCTGGTGCCCTCGGACTCCTCGGTCAGGGGAGTGGTGTTCGAGGCGGATGCCGACGACGTGGCGCGCATGGACGTCTGGGAGGACGTCCCCGTGTACTCCCTGGTCCCGGTTACCGTGGAGACCGACGACGGCCCCGCGGAGGCGCACACCTACATCATGGGCACCCCGCCGGAGCACTACGAGACGGTGGACGACTCCTGCGTGGCCGCCATCCCCATCCTGGAGATCATGGCCGACCTGGACAGGATGCTCGGCCGCAGGCGATGGGGACTCCGTTCGCGTTTTTGATATCATTTCCGTTGAGTGAATTCCGTTTTTGATATTATCAATGTGCCATTGATTGTATGTTTATATTGTTATATGCATATCAAGGCGGATGTTCCGCAGCATAGAGGCCACCCTGGAGCGCTGGAGGGCCGGCGACAGGAGGGAGCCGCTCGTCGTCGAGGGTGTCCACGGCTGCGGAAAGACCCACACGCTGGAGAGGTTCGCGGAGAGGTTCTTCCCGGACCATGTGCGCCTAGACCTGAGGGAGAACGTGGCGGAGCAGGCGGTGTCGGTGGGGCAGCCCGTCAGGATCGTGTCCGAGATCGGGAGGCTCACGGGGACCGAGGTCACCGAGAGAACCCTGATCATCCTGGACAGCTTGGAGAGGGCGCCGGCGGTCATGGACAACGTCCGCAGGCTGGCCGCCAGCGGGCTCTGCGCCGGCGTCGCCTGCGCGTGCGCACGCGTCGGGACGGTGCCCGGATCGATCCCGATGCACCCGATGTCCTTCGACGAGTTCCTGGTCGCCTGCGGGGAGGAGGGCCTCGCTGAATCACTCTCCGACCCCTTCTCCGAAACGGTCGCATCAAGCCACGGGAGGCTGCTGTCGCTGATGCGGGAGTACTGGGCGGTCGGGGGTCTGCCTGGGGCGGTGTCAGCGTGGCTGTCAACAGGCGACAGCCGCATGGTGGACCAGGAGATCTCCAGGGTCCTCGACTCCATCCGCGAGGACGCGATGCTGTCGGTGCCGGGGATCGCCGGAACGCTGTGGTCCGTGATGACCAGCGTCCCGGAGCAGCTCTCCGGGAGGAACCGCAAGTTTATGTTCAGCCGGGCGGTGCCCGGGGCCAGGTCCAAGACCCTCTTCGAGTCCATTCGCTGGCTGGAGTCCTGCGGGGCCGTCCACAGGCTGCGCATCGCCGAGGACGTGGACCCCGCGGACGACGGGGACTCCGTCCCGCCCAGCTTCAAGCTCTACGCCTTCGACACGGGTGCGCTGAGGGTCCTGGCGGGGATCCCGCTGGAGATGCTCCTGTCGGAGCAGAGGGCCGCTGCGATGCCCGCGGACGGCCTCGCCGAGGACTTCGCCCTGACCGAGATGATCCGCTCCGGGATGGAGGGGATGTACTGCTGGAGGTCGGGGAACAGAGCAGAGGTGGCGTTCGTCATCGGCTCCGGAGAACACAGGGTGCCGATGCAGCTCAACATCGGCAGGATGGCCTTCACACGCAGCATCGCCGAGTTCAGAAGGAGGCACCCGTCGGAGAAGGGCGTGTACCTGTCCCCTCTGGCGCCGGACCTAGGAGCAGACCCCGTCAGGATCCCGATCTACGCGGCCGGGCACCTCCGCGACATCCTCCCGGAGGCTTCGACGACATCGTCGATGGGACAGCAAGATTGAAGTACGAGCGCAAACACTGTTCGCGGACATGGTGAAGAAGACCAAAGGCCAGACGCTGGCCGAAGACATCCTGTCCAACCCCAAGAGCCTCCCCGAGAAGGACCCGAAGCTCCTGGAGAAGGCCGCGGAGTTCTGCGAGGGGTACAAGGCGTTCCTCGCCAACAAGACCGAGCGCGAGGTCATAGACTACGTCCTGCCCATCCTGAAAGACCGCGGGTACACCGAGTACGTCCGCGGAACGAAGTACAAGGCGGGCGCCAAGTTCTACAAGGTCAACCGCAGCAAGACCATCATGATGTGCACCAAGGGAAAGAAACCGGTGTCCGAGGGCATCCGCGTGTGCGTGGCGCACATCGACAGCCCCAGGCTGGACTTCAAGCCCCACCCGCTGTTCCAGGACGCGGACATGGCGTTCTTTAAGACCCACTACTACGGGGGCATCAAGAAGTACCAGTGGACCACCATCCCACTTTCCATAAGGGGTGTGGTGCACACCTCCGACGGGAAGACGGTGAAGGTCAGGATCGGCGAGGAGGACGACGAGCCGTCGTTCCTGATCACCGACCTGCTCCCGCACCTGGCGCAGAACCAGATGAGGAAGAACGCCTCCGAAGTCGTGGAGGGGGAGCAGCTGAACCTGCTGCTGGGATCCTGGCCCTACGACGACGAGAAGGTGAAGGACAGGGTGAAACTTGCCATCATGCAGATCCTGAACGAGAAGTACGGCATCAGGGAGGACGACTTCGAGACCGCGGAGCTCTGCGCGGTACCGGCGTTCAAGGCGAGGGACCTGGGCTTCGACAGATCGATGGTCGCGGGCTACGGGCAGGACGACAGCTCCTGCGCCTACGCCCAGTTCATGGCCGAGCTCGACGTGAAAGACCCGGAGTACACCACCATGACGATCTTCGCCGACAAGGAGGAGACCGGCTCCGACGGCGTGACCGGCATGAGGTCGTTCTTCTTCAGGGACTTCGTGGAGGACCTGGCGCAGGATGAGGGATGCGAGGTCAGGCACGTGCTGCAGAACTCCGTCTGCCTGTCGTGCGACGTGAGCGCGGCGTTCGACCCTGCCTACCCGGACGTGCAGGAGAGGAACAACTGCTGCTACCTGAACCACGGCCCGTGCATCGCGAAGTACGACGGCGCCAGGGGCAAGTACAGCACCAACGACGCCTCTGCGGAGATGATGGACTACGTCATCGGCATCTTCAGGGACGCCGGCGTGACGTGGCAGATCGGAGAGCTGGGGAAGATTGACCTGGGCGGAGGAGGCACCATCGCCTCGGAGATCTCGGTGCACGACATCGACACCGTGGACATCGGTGTGCCTGTGCTGTCCATGCACGCGCCCGTGGAGGTCACCGCCAAGGCGGACGTGTACATGCTCTACAAAGCAGTGCTGGCACTGTACAATTCCAAGAAGGCCAAGGCCTTCTGAACCCTTTTTTCCGGATGGGCTAACGCCCATCCATTCTTCTCATCTCAGGTTCCTTCCGCAGGACCTGCAGAACGCATCGTCGGGATTCACGACGGAACCGCACTCCGGACAGAACGCCCCGCTGCCGGGCTCGTCCTCGACCTTCCTGAACACGCCGAAGGTGGCCAGTCCGGGGAAGCAGAGGAACAGTGCCAGAAAGGGGAACCCGTAGACCAGCCCAATGATCGTAACGGCCACGGACGCCACGGATATGGCCAGCAGGATGATGCTGGCGGTGCTCAGCTTCGCCATCGGAGCCTCCTGCCGCAGACACCGCAATACGTGTCCTTGATGGACAGAGGCGCGCCGCAGTTGGGGCAGTATCCGTTGCCCTCGCCGGGATCTGACTCCGGCTTGGGAAGGTCGGTGACGACTTGTTCCGCCGCCTTGGGCGGATCGGGAATCGCCGCGGAACGGGAGTCCACGTTGCCCCTTCCGAAAAGGACGGCGCCGGCGGCCACCACAGAGGTGAACACGAACACCAGCCCGGTCCAGACCGGCCCGTGGTAGATAATCATGAAGGGCATGGCGAGGAACACGACCACGCCGAGGATCATGAGGATCAGACCCAGGGCCTTCATCGACCCGGGGCTCATAGCTTCCTCCCGCAGACGCCGCAGAACTGGAAGCCCTTCTCCAGAGGGGACCCGCAGTAGGGGCAGAATCCGTTGGACTCGCCGTCGTGCGCCTCGGGCTCGACCTCGTGCGGGAGCTCAAACCCGGGAATCTGGCTCTCCTTGGGCCTGAAGCCCTCGTCCCTCCTGGACCTGACGACGATGTAGAGTCCGTAGGCTACGACGAGGACGCCGACGAGGGAGAACAAGGCGCCGGGCCCGACAGACATGGAGGAGGTCATGGCGATCCATATCAGTCCGAATATGACGTAGAACATTCCGGCGAAGACGCTGCCGACCCTGATTGACATCCCATCACCTTTGGTTGGGAATTGGCTGGAGGGTAATTAACGTTTGTCGGTGACTGGTGGAGGTGTGGAAAATCTCCGTTCCAGCGGAAGTGCCAGCATGGATAGGAATAGGTTGAAGTTGGGTCCCCGACCCCTTAACTCCGGGGACCCGTTTGCTGTTCAGGTTTCTGGTGAGTTGCGCTCTCTCAACGCGGGAGCAGATGTACTCGTTTGTTCGCGTTCTTGTGCGTTCAACCCTTTGTATTCGTTGCTGTTGTTACCTTCAGCTCCTCATGAGCCTCATGGCAACCATGATGGCCATGATCACGATGAGGATGACGAGGACGATCAGGAGGTAGTCGGTGAGACCCATGTCGGATCCGTTTCCTCCCTCGATGACAACAGATGTGTCTGCGGGGGTGGCTCCGGAGGCAGCGAGAGTGAAGGACACATCGCCGGCGTTGATGGTGATGGTTCCTCCATTCTGGACGGTCTGTCCGTTGAAGGTGATGGTTGCGTTGTCGATGCTGTAGTTGGCGTTGGCCGTGATGGTCACGGTGTGGGTGCCGACAGACAGGTAGTATCCATAATTCTCACCAATTGTCAGGTATGTGTCGATGGTCAGGCCGTCGATGTAGATGGTCAGACCGGTTCCCTGGGAGATGGTTCCGGGGACGTCCGAGACAGCGAACTGAGCGTAGGCGGCATCGTAGGCGGAGATCCTGTCGGTGTTGCCGAAAGCAGCTTCCTGCTGTCCGGCGACAGCCTCCTCGGCGGTCTCGTACCACCTGGGGTTGGTGTCGTATCCGTTCAGCTCGATGGCTCCGTCGGCACCGTTGATGGAGTTGACGGGGAGGGTGCTGGTTCCGTAGGCGTAGATGGTGGCATACTCGGCCTCGTTGATGTAGTACACGGTGCTGGCAGCCTCGGACTCGCCGGTGGCGGGGTTGAGCTGGATGGCGGCTCCGCTGAGGTCGGCTCCGGCGTAGGCCAGGATGTATCCGAATCCGGCGGGGCTGAATGTGACGGTTCCAGTAACGGCCCCGGTCGCTGCGGAGTTGAGCTGGGAGGGCTTGTCTCCGAGAATCAGCTTTCCGAAGCTGTTGGCAGAGGTTCCGCCGATGACCAGCTCCTCTCCGTCGGCGACGGACAGGGTTCCGGTGACGCGGACGGTGTTGGTGTCGATGTTGAGTCCCTTGGAAGCGTCCAGGGTTCCGGAGACCTCGATGGCTCCGATTCCGTCGATACCGTCGGCGTGGTTGACCTCGAGGGTTCCCTCGATGACGACCAGAGGCTGTCCCTTGTCGCCGGTGGCCGTGACATTGAGGTCGCCGGCGTTGTCGATGACCATGGTGGCTCCGGAGGCGACGGTCAGTGTCGCATCCTTTCCGACGATGACGTCGGCTGTGACGGTGCCGGCGGACACGGTGACGGCTCCAATGTATTCTCCGGAGACCTTGACGTCGTACTCGGTGGCGGAGGCTCCCTCGGTGACCGTGGTCTGGAGGGTGACGCTCTGGGCGTTGGTCATCTGGACGGACGCGTTGGAGGTTCCGTCTCCGCAGGGGGCTGCGAAGGTGGCGGAGACGCGGGTGTTGTCTCCGATCTGGACGTTGACGTTTCCTCCGAGGGTGATGGTTCCCGCGGAGAGGATTGTCATGTTCTCGGGGGCGTTCGGGTTGGTGGTGTCGACGGTCATCTTCACGATGCTGATGTTCAGGGCGAGGTCCTCCACGGATGTGAAGGTGACGTCTCCGGCGGAGACGATTCCCTTGATGGTGACCGTGTTTCCGGCGAGGTTGTCGTTCTCGCTCGCGGTCTCGGCGGCGAATGCGATGTTGGAGACGTACCAGTAGGTGGAGGCTCCGGACATGATTCCGAAGTGGGCTCCGGCGACGTTGGCCATGGCCGCGGGCTCCGCGGAGGTCATGGTCCTGGCGTAGAAGACGCCGTTGATGACGATCTCGGAGTCCTCGTCCTCGGTGTTCACGGTGATGGCGCCCTCGGTGGTCTCGAGCATGGCGAGGGTTCCGTTGACGGTCAGTGTGGCTCCGTCGACGTAGATGGAGCTGTTGTTGTTGTCCGCTGCGGGTGCGACGTTGGTTGTGACGGTCACTCCCTCGGGGATGGTGAGGTCCTCCTCGATGGTGATGGCCCTGTTGAGGGTGATCTCGGTCATTCCGGACTCGATGGCGTTGGCCAGGGAGGTCCAGGTCCTGGAGGCACCCTGGGTGGACATGACGTCGGCGAGGACGGCCTTGACGTTGAGGTCCTCGGCGTAGTCCTGGGATGTGAAAGTTCCCTCGACGACGATCTGTGTGGTGTTTCCTCCGGTTATCGTGGCTCCGTCCGCAAGGACGACGGTGGCGTCCTCTCCGACGGTGATGGACCCGTTGTTCTGGATCTGCACGTCGATTCCGGTAGCGATGCTCACGTCCTCTCCGACGGTGACGTTTCCGAGCACGGTGATCCTGTCGTTGTCGGCATCGAGGGCGGCAGCGACGGCGTCAGCGAAGTTGGTGTAGTAGTCTGTGGTGGTGGCATCGACGCCCGTGGTCTTGACGACGTACTTGACGGCGTTGATGTTGGTGATGGCCATGGCGTTTTCGGATGTTGCGATAAGTCCGTTGACCGTGATGGGTCCGGAACCTGTCATCTCCTTGTTGTCGGCAGGGTTCGCATTCTTGGCGGTGAAGAACTCGATTCCTCCATCCACCACGAGGGCGTGGTTGACGGTGAAGTTGACATAGTTGCCGAAGTTGAGTTCGGCTCCCTCTGCGACCATGACATAGGCAGAGGCTTCATCATCCATTGTGCTCTTGACGGGAGCTATGTCGTTGCTGCTTATCAGGACGGTCGCCGAGTTGTCGTTGATAACGGCTGTGGCCTCTCCGCTTACAGACATGACGGTCCTGTAGTTGCGTACGTTCTTGTCCTCGGCACCGGTGGTGTCGACGTAGTCGAACCTCTCGCTGACGACGGATACGGTGACGTTCTCCACATTGGTGAGAGAGACGACGTTTCCGTCGGAGACGAACTGGCCTTCCCTGATGGACTCGTCCAGGATTCCCTTGTCGGTGACGTTGACGGTTCCAGAGACGGATCCGATTGTGATGGTCTGGCCATCGTACAGGACGATGGTGGCACCGGTGGATGTTCCATCGATGGAGACGGTGCCGAAGTCGTGGATGAATCCGGACATTGTTCCGTTCATGGCGAGGGTTCCGTAGACCTCGAACATGTCGGCGTATCCGGACTTGCCGGCTCCTACCTTGTCATATCCGGTTGCAGGTGCCTCGAGGATGTTCTTGTTCCTGTTGTTGTCGGCGACGCCGGCGATGGTGACGGTTCCGTTCTCGTTGATGACGAAGTCTCCGTCGACGTCGAGGACGGATCCGCCTGTGGCGTACTCTCCAACGGTGACGGTTCCGTTGATCTCGGCGGAGGAACCGGCCTTGAACTCGGCCTCTCCGAGGATTGTCAGAGTTCCGTTCACGACGAGGCTCCCGCTCTGGTAGACGTACATTGTCGTCCTTGCGGGAACGGTGGCGGTGCTGTCGATAACGAGGGTTCCGTAGACGTCGACGAGGGATGTGACGTTACCGGTGAGGGTCAGGGTGGTTCCGTATCCGACGCTGACCTGGCTGGAGGTGTTCTGGTAGACGACATCCTCGTTGTTAACATCAACGGAGGATCCATCCTTGGCGTCGACGATGATGAAGAGGTCGGACTCTGTGATGTCGAGGGAGGATCCCTTGCTGACAACGATGCTGGAGTCTGTCCTGTTGCTCTGGACTGTCACATCCTCCATCGTCACGGAGGCCCTCTGTCCGGCATCGGTTCCTTTTCCGATCTGGATTGTGATGTCCGATCTTTCAGCGATCTCGATGGTGATTCCGTTGAGGTCGAGTGTGTCCGTGATGACTATCTTTCCGCTTCCGGTGAAGTTGACGGTCATTCCGGGCTGAGCTGTCTTGAGAGCTTCGACGGCCTCGGGATTGTCGCCTGTACCGCTGATAGTGATCGTGATGTCAGTCTCGCTCATGTCGGTGACGTTTCCGGGCGTAGTGACGAACGTGAGGACCTCGCTCTCGTTCATGGCATAGACCTTGCATCCGTTGGCACTATTGACAATGGGCTTCGCAAGAGCATCGGACTCGGCCCTGAGGCTTCCGAGAACGAACAGTTTCGCAGAGTCCTGGAGGGTGATCTTTCCGTTCTCGCCGTCAAAGATGACGGTCTCGTTGCTTCCGATGACTACATTTTCGGTCACGTTGATCGGGGAAGAGATCGTGATGGATCCGATGGTGACTTTGTTGAGGTTGACGGTGTATCTCTCATTGGCAGTGACGCCGTTGAGCTTGGTGTCGAAATCGCTGTAGATTCCAGAGGCGATTGTCTGTCCCTGGGTTCCGAGGATCTCCACGGTGGTTCCTGTGAATTTGATGTGCGAGTTTCCGTTGCCCTCAAAGGAGATGTCAACAGAAGCGACAGTGTCGTTTCCGGAAATCCTGTTGACGGTTCCGTCGAAGGATCCGTTTCCGCGGATGTACATGGATCCATCAGCGTTGAAATTGACGGTTCCAGTCGCACCAGCCTTGTTTACGAACAGGGTTCCGGAGTAGGGCTCATCGCCGAAGGATCCGACGAGAGTAACGTTGGTTTTCGCAGATCCAGTGAAGGATCCATCCGCGACGTAAATCGCGTCGATTCCGCTGTTGCTGGCAGTGATGCTGTCAGCTTTGACTGTTCCAGCGGCTCCGACGGAGAGTTTTCCGTTCTCACCGACGATAATGGTTTCGGCCTTGAGGGTTCCGTTCACGATGAGGGTTCCCTGGACGCTCACATTGGTGTAAGACTCCTCCCCAGTGATGGTGTAAGTGACTCCAGCAGCGACACTGAAGTTGTTCTGAACAATGTCTCCGTTAGCATCCTGAGTGTAGTTGGTCTCAGGCACTGTGGTGTCATAGTCATAATCGGTGTAGTCTGTCCTGTCGTAGACGTTGGTGCAGTCCTGGTAGTCGTTGTCGTCCACAAGACTGTCCTCCTGGGCAGGGGTGAGACCGAGGGTGGTTGTTGTGAAAGAATCAGATCCGAAACGGTCGTTCATAGAGTATTTCTCGGCCACAGTGATTCCAGAAGCGGACCATTCCTGGCTTCCAGAAGTAGCAGTGGATTTGAATCCCACGAAAGTGTTGCCCTTGATGTCGAGATTCGCATCGGATGTTCCATAGGGGAATATTGTGATGGCGTTAGCAAGCTCTCCGTTCTCGTCAAGCGTGAAGGTGCATCCGGTGATGGACACCTGCTTTCCGAGGAGTGTGATTCCAGACCTCTCGAGAGTCTGTTTATCATCTCCCTTGACGAAGATATTGAGTCCCTGAAGGGACACACCATCCACAGCAACAGCTGCTTTTCCATTGAGACCGTAGATGGCGAATCCGCCGTAGATGTTGACCTCGGCGTTCTCAGCCGCCTTAATGGTCAGGGGTTTGTCAATTTTATACACACTGTAGCTGGAGGAAGTACCGTAGTCTCCGGCGGACAGCACGAGTGTATCGTTGGGCTGAGCAGCATCGATGGCTGCTTGGAGGTTGTCAGCGGAATTGGGAGCAACATTAGTTTCCACTCCCTGGACCTCCTCAGAGGGCATGACGACAGCAAGCGCGCAAACAACCATGGCGAGCACGGCGATGGCGGCGAGCAGTTTGGTCTGCCTTCCTTTCTCATTCATGTTCATTATCATAGGAACACATGACGAATCCTTCCTAAACGGCGATTATACTCTTATGAAAATACATCAGAACGTAGGAAATTCATTATTGTCTGATGCAAAACGACGTATTGAAGGTGACAAATGACTCCAATGGAACTTTTGGTTTTCACCAATAAGACCATCATGTGATGTTACCAAAGCTGTTCAGGAGTTGATTTCTAAATTTCAGACCATTACCTTATTTAGCCGGGTGCGTTCTTAGGAACCATGTCTTCCAGAAGAGCGTCGCGTAGAAAGGATGAGAATCCACTGGAACAACGCATCGTTCCTTTGGATAAGCTTTTGAAGGAGAGGCGGGTGCCAGTTCTCTTCATCGGTGCCGGAATAACCAGGAGATACTGCAACACGGTGGGCTGGAACGAGCTCTTGGAATACATCGCAGCAAAATCAGGAATCGATCGTTTCCAACTCAACGGCATGCGCAAGAAAATTGAAAGCGACAACCCGGAGTACGATGTGAATCCCGCTCTTGCGACCGAACTCCGTAAAACTATGATCGACCTAATATCCTCTGGTAGAATCGGTCTTTCCGATTTCCCCGAACTATCCGATGACGAATGGAAAAACATGGAGACGCTGGATCCGTTCAAGGTTCTCGTATGCAATAGGGTTTCACACATCGAACTCACGGACGATCCCAAGTTGGTCACGGAATTGAATATGTTCAGAAAACTGTCCAGAAAGATTCCAGCTGTGATTACCACGAACTATGACAGATTTCTGGAACAGGAAGTCTTCACGGACTATTCGGTTCTCGTTTTTCCAGACGACTACTACTTCAGCGACTCGGACGGGTATGGGGATATACTCAAAATTCACGGGACAGCGGAGAGACCGGACACCATCGTGATTACTACTGAGGACTATGACGGACTGAAATCCGACTCCAAGATAGTCATGTCCAGAATAACTTCTCTGATGTGTAACAACCCCATCATATTCATCGGATATTCAATGTCCGACAGCGAGATAAACGGGATCATCACAGACATTGTAACTTCTCTGAGACAGACGGATCTGGACCGCATCAGAAACCACATGGTCAGAGTAGATGTGGATTCGAATCTAACGAAGACAGTTTGGAATCCATACCTTGTTGAACACGATGGTAAGAGGGTAGAGATCATGAACATGACTGTCCCCTCCTTGGATGTCCTCTACAACTATCTGGACAAGTTCTCCCCGACCGCCACTCCGTCAGAGATTAAGAAGTACAGAAGCATGATTCGTGAGATTGTCCTTACTGCTGATCCACAGTCCAGAAGATTGGTGTTCATTAACGAGAAGGAGATCGAAAGGGCCGGACCGGGCGAATTGGCCGTGATGTTCGCGACCGAGACGTCCCTCAAATCGTTGATGAAGGGAATCATCGGTTACGACATATCGGACGTTCTGATGGATGTCCTCTACGACCGCCCAGGGATGCTCGAATCCAAGACTGCTTTCCTTACCTGGGCTTCGGACAGCAGGATTTGCACAGGGAACAAGTACATCCCAGTGTTCCACTACATAATGAAATTCGGAATCTCTCTTGACGATCTCCCGGAGAATGTGTCCGTTTTTATAAACACCATGATTGCACATCTGGATAACAAGGTTGAACAGATGAGAGTCCAATGCTCCACGGTGACATCACTGGAAGATATTGATAGGTTCCTGTCCGGGAAGCCGAGATCCTTCCATCGCTGCGAGGCGTTGATGTATTTCTATTCAGTCGGCATAATCAATAGGTACTCGTACAGGTCAAAACTCCAGAGCGCTTATTCGGATATCGTCAGGGATAATGGCGAACATGCCAGGATTCCTCCGGAGCTTAGAGCGGCAATAACCTATATCGATTACAACACCTTCAAGAACTCGGAGAACAAGAGGGGCGCGTGAGCATCTGTACTCTCTCACACTTGGTGCAAGGTTGCAGAGCCCACGCTTAACAGTCTGACAAACCTTTACTTGAATAAAAACGGTGAGTACAAACTATTTTTGTGGTAGATTGACCATCCTCTCTCACCATGAGAAGTCCGTGTGATTCACTTGACCGATTCAAGAAAGATCCATAATGTCAGATTTGGCCCTGATGGCATAACCGCAAAACTCCAAAGACCGCTGTATTGGAGGGAGCCCCATCGGATGACGGCACATACATCGGGAGCGGCGGAGGGGAACGGATGAGGACGCTCTACATCATCGGCAACGGATTCGACCTGGCCAACGGGGTCAGGTCATCGTACAGGGACTTCAGGGAGCACCTGCTGTCCCTGGGCCCCGAAGGCGTCCGCATGGCGGTGACTCTGGAGTCCTACCTCGGGTCGTCCCCCGACCTGTGGGGCGACTTCGAGGAGAGCCTCGGGTTCCTGGACCGCGGCATGGCCATGGACTCGGTTGACGACGCCTTTGATAATGACAAGGACGCAGAAGGGTGCGTGGAGAGGGGCCTCGCCGGGGTCACAAGCATCGAGGAGGAGCTCCCGCGCCTGTTCCGCTCCTGGCTGCGCACGCTCCGCGCCGAGGGGTCCGTGTGGGAGCCGCCGGTCCCGCTGGACCCGGACGGGGCGTACATCGACTTCAACTACACCGACCTGCTGGAGAGCAGGTACGGGATCCCCCGCGGGAACATCCTGTACATCCACGGAAGCGTGGCGGAGGGCGACGGCAGCATCGTGATGGGGCACGGCTCCGACCCGGACAGGTCATACGGGGAGTGGGTGTCGTCCCTGCGGGACGACCCCTCCTACCGCCCCTATGTCAGGGACGCCGACGGGGAGGTGTCCAGGAACACCAGGCTCTCGGCCCAGGCCTACGGGGAGTACCCGGTGAGGGACGGCGAGTGGGGGTGCGACTCCAGGCGCAGGGCGATGGAGATCGCGAAGGCCGGGATAGAGGAGTACTTTGGGATTACGGCGAAGAGGTGCCAGGACGTCATAGAAAGGAACCGCGGGTTCTTCGACTCGCTCCGCGACGTGGGGCGCGTGGTCGTGATCGGGCACTCGCTGTCGCCCGTTGACATGCCGTACTTCAGGGAGATCATCAGGTGCAGCGGCAGCCCCGACGACATCATGTGGGAGGTGTGCTACCGCAGCAGGAGGGCCAGGGCGGAGAGGTTCGCTGAGGACCTGGGGCTCGACCCGTCCAGGGTGAGGTACGTCTGCACCCTGCCCGGGGATCGGGAGTGACGCCCGTCGCTGAACCCCGCGAACATACGCATCCGGATTGTGCTGCAGACTGCGACATCCTTTCTCAGTACACAGCATCGAAACGGAACGCATCGGTCTGGAGTCTGGAACGTATCCGCATCCGACATCCCGGCTCTGAACCGATCGTTCTCCCCGAGGCCGTTCGGGTCCGGGGTTATGATCATCGTTTATATCACTGACATAAAGATGACTATGACTGTGATGTTAACGATGATGTTTTGATCGAATCGTGACCGTATCGACGGCATGCGATTCGTCCGAATCCTGCTTGGATTCGAGATGTCTGGCTCTGTCACCGACCACGCTCGGATTGATGGGGTTCCGACTATGGTCATCGATGGTGTTTAGCTGAAGAGTACTGATCATAACTGATTGAATCATGACTCTCGAAGTCGGATGCACGGGCTCGGAGCCACGCCCGCATCGATCGCCGTTGCACATCCATTCTAATGAGATGAAGAGGCCCATCCATAGTGGCTGCATCCTGTGATATTGCCCGAGTCCAGGGTGGGCAATCCTGACTCCGATCCGGGTATGTTCATGCACCGCACGGGCGAGGCAGTTGATCGCAGCAAGAGTCACTGCCATGACCCGGTCCGCCTGAAGGGGGAGCTTGGAACGAACCTCGGCGAGCTCCTGATAGGCATGCGCTCGGAGAGGGGTAGACAAGACCGCTGATGACGGATCCGATGTCATAGCAAGTCCTCATCGACACCGTGCCTGAGGGTCTCCTCTGCCTCCAACAGAAGGCAGACGATCCTCCGACCCTTCTCGGTGAGCGTCAACACGCATCTGTTCCCTTTTCCAGCTGGCTCCATGATCAGAAGGCTCTCGTCACAGAGCATGTCGATCTTCTCCCTGGTGTGGGCGTTGCGGGAGACTTTCCGGTAGATGTCCGATCTGAGGCACATCGGATGATCGTGCACGTAGAGCAGGATGTCCACGGTGTTGGCGGACTCCAAGAGCCCTCCGATCCTTGTTCTGCTCATGCTATCGTCGAATAAGAAAAGGGGGAAATCGGATCCGGCCCCTTAACTCCGGATCCTTGTTTGTCATTCAGGTCTCTGTGAGGATTCACGTTCTCTCAACGTGCGAGCAGATGTTCCCGTTCGTCTGACGTTCGAACCCTTAGAGCAGTTGTTTTTCAGTGCGTTCAGCTCCTCATGAGCCTTGTGGCGACGATGATCGCCATGATGACGATGAGGATGACCAGGACGATTAGGAGGTAGTCGGTGAGTCCGAGGCTGCCGGAGTCTCCACCGTTCTCAATGACGACCTGTCCTGAGGACGGGACGGCACCGGAGACCATCAGAGTGAACGTCGTCATGTCGGAGGTGATCTCGATTGTGCCTCCGTTCTTCACAGTCTGTCCGTTGAAGGTGATGGTGGCGTTTGTTCCATCGTATCCCGTGGTGACATCGAACGAGATCACATGGGTCCCTACTCCAAGCTGGTATCCCACATTCGGGTCCCATGCGAGACTGTCGATGTAAAGGTTCAGACCGGTTCCAACGGAGATGACTCCTGTCACAAGTGCAGGCTCCATTCCGATGTAGATGTTCTCGTAGTCTCCGATCTCGAAGTTGCCCTTTACTGCTGCGAGCTTCTCCTTGAAATCTGAGAAGTCGTAGGTGTCGTTCTGGGCGTCATAGATGATGCCCTTGAATCCGTCGATGACCCCAATCAGCTCGTTGTAGATGGTGTTCCCTTCAGACTTGAAGTCGTTGATGCAGTCGGTCATTCCCTCGTCGACGTAGAACTTGGCGGTGTCATACCTGACGCCGTTGACTTCGGTCATGAGGAGGATGAGCTCACCGTAGACGCCATCCTTGGCGTAGACCGTCGCAACCTCGTTTCCGTTGACGAAGAACTTGGTGCTGTTGATGGTGGTGGATCCAGGCGCGACGATCTTCACTCCGCTGACATCGGATCCAGGGTAGGCGACGATGGCCTCTGCGTTAACGTCACCGGAGATCGTTCCGTTGATGAGTCCTACGACGTAGGATGCGGAAGCTCCCTCCTGGGAGGCGACTGTTCCGTTGACCATGGTGACTACCTTGTTCACGAAGGTTCCGGTTCCGGTGATGTTGACGGTTCCGTTGATGTATGCGACATCAGCAGTGAGGTCGCCGTTGACAGTGACGGTTCCGTTGACCTTCAGTCCTGCAAGACCGGATACGACAGAATCGGTGAAGAGAGGCATGTTTCCGGATGTTGTGTTGAATCTGTATCCGGGGTTGGTGCCGGCGATGAGGCTGCCCTCGTCCCTGATGACGAGCTCTGCGCCCTCGGCGACGGTCATGTTGTCCGTGTTGTAAGTGGCAGTGATGTACACGGTGCCGGATACGATGGTGATGGCACCGTCGGAGGTGGCAACGCCTCCACTGGTCCTGTTCATGGATGCGATCTGCATCTGGTAGGTCGTCTCCTCGTCTGTACCGATCGCGACATTGGAGATTGTGGCATCCTTGTTGGCGTCCAGAGAGATGGTCGCGCCTCCAGCGGTGATGCTGCCGGTCAGGTCCCCATTGTATGTGTTGACTGTGACCTTTCCGGAGAGGGTGATGGTTCCAGCTACGGCGGAGTCGTCGGAGTTGTTGTAGATGTACACGGTCTGGTCAAGTCCCTCTGGGGCTGTGAATGTGACATCACCCATGTTGACCTTGCCGTAGAAGACGATGGTTGTGGTTGTGGAGGACGCATCGGCTGCGACGGAGGCGGAGGAGATGAAGTT
The DNA here is from genome assembly GCA_009911715.1 of Methanomassiliicoccaceae archaeon DOK. NCBI lineage: Archaea > Methanobacteriati > Thermoplasmatota > Thermoplasmata > Methanomassiliicoccales > Methanomassiliicoccaceae > Methanomassiliicoccaceae archaeon DOK. The sequence goes on from CP047880.1 coordinate 1,316,444, forward strand.
GCCCTCGACCTCGCCGACGGTTCCGTTGAAGTAGGCGCCGTCGAGGATGTCGCTGTCGGTGCTCCAGTCATTCCAATTGATGAAGTTAGCATCGTTCACATTGGAGATGTAGTTGTTCACAACGATGTTGCCGTTCTCGGCACCGGCCTTGTCGGATTTAGTGAGCTGGAACTGGGTTCCGCTCATGTTCAGGACTCCGTTGACAGTGAACGTGGCGCTCTCCACGATGATTCCGGGAGTGTCAGCAGCTGTGTCATCCACAGTGCCGTCGGCGACGACAGTGACTCCCTCGGGAATGGTCAGGTTCTCGTCGATGGTGACGGTTCCGTTGAGGTTGATGGTCTCGCCGGACTGGGCCTCGGAGAGCGCGATCTTGAGCGTGGTGTATGTGTAGATTGTCTCGGTGTCGGTGTCCGTGGTCTTCTTGACCTCGTACTTCATCTGATCCTCGTTGATGTTGGTGTCGTGATCGACGAGTTTGCCGAGGACGTACATTCCGCTCCATGTGCCCTCGAACTCAAGGGACGCATCTGCAGAGACTGTGACGGTGGCTCCCTCGGCGACGATGGCTCCACAGAGGACGGTAACATCGGTGTCGTCGGGGATTGTGACATCAGAGCTGATGACGTAGCTTCCGCGTCCGTCATCGGGGTTCTGTCCGGTGTACCAGGAGTTGGCGAGTCCGCAGATGTAGACGTCGGTGACGCCTCCGGCGACGGAATCAGTGATCGCGGTCTGGAGGTCTGTGATGTGTGTGATGCCGTTGTCGTCCTCCCAGAATGCTCCGTAGACGGCGAATTTTCCATCCACGGCCGAGTTATTGTCGATGTTGACGGAACCGCCGTTGACTGCGAGTATTCCCCTGTCGTTGTTGTTATTCTGAGAAACAACAGCGTTCGCATCCAGAGTCATCTTTCCGACGACTTCGATGGTTCCCTGAATGGTATTGACTTCGGTTGCAGTTTCAGGAGATTTGATGTTCAGCTCTCCGTTGAGGAGGACATATGTTCCAGAGGTAACATTGAACTTGGCCGTGTCCTCGACGGTCAGCTTACCGCCAATTACGACGGTTCCCTGTACGAAGTCGTTGTACATATGGGACACTGTGGCTTTTGCCGCATCTTCGGATGTGTAGTATCCAGAGAGATCGTTGCCGTTAAGGGTGATGCTTCCATCGGCGACTGTTCCGTCGATGTTGAGCATGTACTGCTTGATGAGTGTGGTTCCATCAGCGTCCTTCTGATAAGCGTTGATGTTGCTGGTAGTGGTGGTGAATGTCAGATTGGAAACGTCCTTTGTACCAGCAGTTGTGTTACTGATCTCGATGGAGGCATCGGAGACAACGGTGCCGGTTCCATAGGAAGAGACTGTGAAACCACTGTCGGAGAGGCCGTTGAACTTGAATGTTCCTCCAACGGCGATGTTGGCGTCGATGTTGGAGATGGAGGCGTTCTTCTTGACCTCAAGGGTTCCTCCGTTGTTGATGAAAATCTGCCTGTCAGAAGCATCAGATGTGATGATTCCGCTGTTTGTAGCTGTGAGTTTTCCGTTGACTACGACAGCGTTAGACTCGATATCGGTGGTGGACTCCCCATTAATGGCAAATGAAGAGCCTTTATTGACCTCTACTTCTCCATTGATTGTAACGAGGCCACCAGTTACTGTAATCTTACCTCCGTTCTGAAGGGTGATTGTGACGCCTTCGTCGACCATGAAGTTTCCGTTCATGATCTGGAGGTCTCCCGCACCGCTAATTGTTAGGTCTTCGACGACCCTGATGTTAACATTATTGAATGGCTGGGGAGCGGTCAGGGTGTTAGCTCCGTAGATCTGATAATCGTCATTAGACGCCGCATTGCTCTCCTCAGAAAAGAGGAGTGCAGAGCCAGCAAACACCATGGCGAGCACAGCTACCAGAGCGAAGAGTTTCACTCCGTTCGTTTTGTTCATTATAGCATTCATAGGAACACATGACGAATCCTTCCTAAACGGCGTGAAACAAGAAGTTTCTACATTGAATCCGACCAGCTGCGGTTTGAAAATCGTCAGAAAACATGCTGAAATCGTCTTGAAATCGGTTCAGAGGAACAGATGCTCGATGATTTGTATAGTTCGGGAAAGGGTAAAATGTAAGGTGGAGGGACGGCCCCTTAACTCCGTCCCTCTCGTTTGCTGTTCAGGTTTCCGTGGGTTCACGCTCTCTCAACGTGGGAGCAGATGTACTCGGTTTTTCACGTTCTCTGTCGTTCAACCCTTTCTTCGTTCGGTTTACGTTACATTCAGCTCCTCATCAGCCTGATGGCGACGATGATTGCCATGACGACGATCAGGACCACGAGGACGATGAGCAGGTAGTCGGTGAGGCCGAGGCTGTCGTCTCCGCCAGTGGACGGTGTGTCGGGGGTGACGGGTCCAGATGCCTCGACTCCTGTGATGACGATGTTGTACACAACGAAGTCTGTGGTGGTGCTACCATACTGCTCTCCGAACGGATGCTCGAAGTCGATGTCTCCGTGGTAGTCGACATCGTCCTTGAGGTAGGGCATGTCGGAAGACAGTGTGAACTTGCCGTCGGTCATTGTCTGACCGTTGATTGTCATGGTAACTGTTCCAGAGAATCCGTTGTCGAGCCTGTATGTGACGGTGTGCTCACCTGCGGGAAGCATGATGTAGACGTTGCCGTAGTACCCAGAGAGTCCGGCGGTGGCTACGAGGTCTCCGTCGACATAGACATCGGAGATTCCCGACTCGATGGTGAACGTCACCAGGTATACATCCTCGACGATGTATGCGCTGACGGTGTTGATGGTTCCAACCATATCAGTTGCGGCGACAGGAGTGACCTTTCCGTCCTTCTCGTACTGCCAGTAGTCGGCGTAGACTCCATCGAGGACGGGTGTCAGGACAGCGTTGATCTGGACGTTGTTCAGAACAGTGTATACTGTCATGTACAGCTCGTCCTGCACCATGTACGCGGTGGTCTTCTTACCGTTGATCTGGGCATCACTGACAGTATTGTCGGCCGCGAGGTAGATTGTCTGGACAGATCCGAGGGCGCTCTCGGCATTGACAACGGCACCAGTGTATGTGTTCCACTTATCATCGACTCCGATGTAGAGGCTCTTGACGGTGGTGGCTCCGGGCTGGACGCCGGCAGCGGTGTCGGCGGCTCCGACGGTGAAGGTTCCGAGGACGTAGATAGTCGTAATGTCTGCGTTTCCAGACTCCTGTGCGACCAGGGTACCCCTGATGATAACCTTGTCAGCATCGACCTTGGCGTTGCTGCCAGTTATGGTCAGTGTGGCTCCCTCCGCGACTTCGAAGTCGACGTTAACGGTGGCGGTTCCGAGGACATATACCTGTCCGCTTGCGATAGAGATGGACGGGTCGTCCACGTTCTGACCGGTCTCGGCCTGGTTGACGGTTCCGAATACGGTCATTCCCATGACGTCCGCGGAGACCTCAGTAGAGGCAGCGGTGAGTCCGGTGACGTTGACAGCGTCGACGGATCCCTCGGCTGTGGCGACTGTTCCAGTGAACCAGCCGTTCACGGCGAGTGCGGCGTACTGCAGGGTGACGGTTCCGGCGTTCAGCTCAGCGGCGGCGTAGTTGTCGGCGGCGGTGCCGTTGGTCTTGGCTCCCATGACGGTGACGGTCACGGGCTCGGTCTCAGTCCCGGTGAAGGCGATGTCTCCGACAGTGTTCTCTCCATAGATGTAGATGGCAGTGGCGTCGGATTCGGCTGCGATGGCGACGGGCTCGATGAACTTGTACTGTCCGGTGGTCGTCAGAGCGATGTAGTACGCTCCAGCGACATCGTAGTAGGTGTACAGCTGATCAAGAGTACCGGCCTCTGTGGTCTGGAAGGTTCCGTTGACGACCAGCCTGGATGTGGTGTCGGAGACCTCCTCATCGAAGGTGGTCTCAGCTGCGATCTGGGATGCTGTGGTGAGGTTACCGTTGACGGTCAGGGTGACATTGTTGTTGACGGTCACGGTGGATCCGAGGGGCACGACGAGGGTAACCTCGGCGGGCACGGTGAGGTCGGAAGTGATGGTGACGTCGGTTCCGGTGATGGTGACAACGTCTCCGGGCTGTGCGCCAGCAAGGGCGGTGGCGACGTTGGTGTAGGTGATCTCGTTGCCGTTCTCGATGGTGACATCGCTTTCGACGTCTCCCCTGTCGTTCCTGTCGTTGAGGAAGTGGAGCGTTGAGAAGACGACGGCATCGGCTCTGACATCACAGCCGTCTGCGATGTCAACGGTGATTCCGCGGTTGTCGGCGGCTCCGATCTGGAGGGTTCCGGTTCCGTTGATGTTGACGGTGGCGGGGACCTGCACACTCTCGTCGACGATGACCGTTCCCATGACCTCAAGGGAGACCTTGGTGGTCGCGGCGGAATTGTCGGCGACAGCTGTGGCCAGAGAGGTGTAGATGTTCCTGGGCTCAGATGCTGCCCTGTAATAAACAGCGTTGACGTCGGTGACAGTCTCATATGCGGAGATCTTTCCGGTGACGGTGGTCTGGCTTCCGCTCAGGTTTACTCCTTCAGCTAGGGTCACTGTACCGGAAACGGTGAAGAGCCCGGAAACTTTGATATCGATATTCTCGTCGACGTTCAGAGTTTCAGTAACTTCGACTCCAGTTCCAACGATGTTTTCGTCAGAAACGTGAGCTGTACTGGAGATGTCGATTTTGATGATGTTGCTAGTCTCACTAATCTGATCGTTAGAGTTGACATTCACAGAGGCGTTTCCGGACATCTGCAGAGAATTGACGTAGCTCGTGACGCTTCCCTGCGTCTTAGCGATGACGGACTCTGTGAAGATAAGACCCTCGATTGCAGAGTTGACATAGGATGTATCTTCGTCAAGACTGATAGTCACACTGTTGTTATTGAGTGCGACGGTCTGACCGACGGTAAGACCAGCATCAGTGATTTCCAGAGATGCACTTGTGCTTCCGAAGGAAACGGAGTGAATGTTGACGACGGCTCCAGATGCGGCCATGTTGATGGTGGCAGCTCCGGCGATGCTGGCACCGTCCATGGTGATGGTTCCAGAGTTCTTGATTCCGCTGGTATCGACGGCACCCTGGAGACTGAGTGTTGCCTCGGATCCGATTTCGAGTCCGTTGTTGGCTGTGAATGTACCCATGGAGGTGACCGAAGCCGATCCTGTGAGCTTTGTGGGTGCGTTGAATGTAAGTGCAGCGTCCTCCTCAGAGGAAACGGTTCCGGAGATGTCTACCTCTTTGGACTTGGTAACGGTGAAAGCTCCGGTCTCATAGACGTTGAGGTTACCAGCGATGATTACATTGGCAGTGCCACTGTTCACGATGATTCTGGAACCCTCCTCGATGTACACGGTGGTTCCCTCGGGGATCTCCAGCCCTCCCTGAATGGTGAGCGTGGCCTGTCCGGTGACGGTGAGTGTACCGGATACGACCATGTTCTGGTTAAGGGGGAAGGTTGTGTTGGTTCCGTAGACTCCGGTCAGCTCTGCATCGATCATGGCACCGGAGACGTTGATTGTTCCGTCTCCAGAAAGGGTGATGTTCTTGAAGACAGCACCATTGAGAGCATTCCAGACTCCAGGAGTCTCTGCACCGTTAACATTGCTTGTATCGACGGTAATGGCGTAGATGTTGTTAGAGGGAGTACATTCAGATCTAGTGTCATCAATCGCAGTAACTGTTCCATACTGATTTACTGTTCCGTAAACTTTAACGCTTCCAGAGGTGAATCCAAGATCGACACCTTTCATTATGTTCAAGGTGGCTCCGAGAGGTACGTTGGTTCCGATAACATAGGATCCGGAAACAAGAGTGAGTTCGCCAGCATTTATCTGCACAGCAAGAGTTCCTTTATAGGGTTTGACAGAACCCTGGAAGTCATCACCCATGATGTAGGGGGGTTCGGCTCCGAGGTTGAGGGACCGAGCACTCGTGGCGTCCACGATGGTAATGGTTCCGGTGAATGCTCCGGTCGCTGTGAGGCTACTGGCTTCAAGTGTGGAGCCAGAGGCAACAGTGAAAGTAGTGTTGTCGGCGACTGTGAGTGCTCCGTTGACTTTAAGAGTGGTTCCGTTGGAAAGGGAGACGTTTCCTTCAGTCGTAAGGGCTCCAGAGACCACAAGGTCCTCTCCGCTGGCGGAGAAGAGAGGCAGGTTATCAGCGGTGATGGTGGGAATTAAGACACTGGCATCGTTAAGGTCGATGACATTGGTAATCGTACCTGTAACGCCCTTGTGAACAAACGAGCCGCCCTCGTAGACGGTGATGCTTCCGCTGACTGTGATTGATTTCACTGTTTCGGGAATGGTGAGTGTTGCGCCGGCGGGGATGACGATTTTATCGCCGATTGTGACGGCATTGTCGGTGACTTTCATGGTGCCGTCCTCGAGCCACATTGCTCCAAGAGATTCGGTATCGGAGTTCATCCATCCATATTCCTCGAAGTCCTCGGAACCGGTAAACGACACGTTACCGGCCTCAGACCAGATCTGGGCCTGCTCTCCAAAGTTGTTGGATCCGGACAGGGTGAAGTTGGCTGTTCCGTCGTCGCTATCGACGTTGATTCCGCCCCAGGCGTTGCCGGAGGTGGTGATGTTGGATGCGCTGACGGTGGAGGACTGCTCCGCATTGTCACCGCCGTTGACGACGATTCCGGCGGCACCGCAATCTTTGATAGTGATGTTATCGAGCGTTACATCGGCTCCGACCATGTTGATTCCATGCTTGGACTTGCTTGTGTCGGCGGCATAGTCTCCGTCGATGATCAGATCGCTGACGCTGTACTCAGCGCCATCATAGAATCCGATGACACTGGTCTCGTTGGTTCCTTTGAAGGTGATTGTGTTGTCGCCACCGTTGATGGTTATGGTGACATCGTTGGAGTTGTCAAACCACAGCGCGGCCTCGGATACTTCAACACCCGAGGGGATCACTGTGAAACTCTGGTTGATGGTTATCTCAACATCCTCGGTAGCTCCGTTGACCGCATCGAGGAATGTGGTAAGTTCTCCACTGTTAACGGGGACAGGTTTTCCGTCTCCGATCGTGTACGTGATGATGGCGCCTGTCCCATCGCCAGTGGCGTTGGTGGTACCATCCACATTCTCGGAAGGCAGGACTACGGCCACAGCACAGACAACCATCGCGATGATGGCGATCGCGGCCAGCAGTTTGGTCTGCCTTCCTTTCTCGTTCATTATAGCATTCATAGGAACACATGACGAATCCTTCCTAAACGGCGTGAAACGAGTTTTTTCTCACGGAGTTCAACCAATTAAGGTTTAGAACTCCTCAGAAAACAGGTCAAAATCGTCTCGAAATCGGTTCAGAGGAACCGATGCTCGATGATTTGTATAGTTCGGAAAGGGTAAAAAGTAAGGTGGAGGGACGGCCCCTTAACTCCGTCCCTCTCGTTTCCTGTTCAGGTTGCTGTGGGTTCACGCTCTCTCAACGTGGGAGCAGATGTTCTCGTTCACTTCGGCGTTCGTACCCTTTGTTCCCTTTCGGTTTTCGTTTACCTTCAGCTCCTCATCAGCCTGAGGGCGACGATGATCGCCATGACGACGATCAGGATCACGAGGATGATCAGGAGGTAGTCGGTGAGGCCCATAGAGGAGTCGCCAGAGTTTCCGCCGTCGATGACAACGGTGGAGTCCTGGGTGAGACTACCTGTTGCGGAGATCACGATATCCTCGATGGAGTTGATCATGTCGGATGTGATCGTGATCTCACCGTTGGTCACTGCCTGTCCGTTGAAAGTTATGGTCACGTTTCCGGAGAATCCGGGATCGATGACAGCGGACACGGTGTGGGTTCCGATAGTCAGGAGCTTGTCGGAGGTGCTGGTGTAGACAACGCCATCGACAGAGAGCGAGATGTGGCTTCCGACGGAGATGGTAACGGAAATCGAGTTGTACTGGATTTCGGTTGTGACCTCTGCGTAGTCTCCGACAGTCTCTCCGTCCTTGACCTCGCTGCCCTCTGCGTACCAAGTGGCGCTGAAGTCCTCGGTGTTGGATGGTGCAGGAGTGTACAGGTCGTCGAGTCCGTCAACAAAGTCATCGATGACATCGGAGTTGATGTCGATGCTGTCGAAGGTGTAGACTGTGACAAAGTCGATTCCATTGATCTTGTACGCTGTGGCGTTGATCTCAGAGGAGGTCTCGTTGGAGAATTCGGTCTCGGCGACGGAGGCTCCTGCGAAGACATAGACGACTGCCTCGTCTCCGAGAACGACCTCTCCGATGATGGATCCGGTGGTGGCGTCTCCGAGAAGCTCGGGAACCGCACCGACGATGAGGGTTCCGTTGACTCCGAAGTCTCCCTCGGCATCCACTGTGATGGTTCCAGTCACGACCAGAGGGTTGGCTCCGGCAAGAAGCTGGGCATCCTTTCCAACCACGACGTCTCCGGTGAGGGTGACGCCGTCGGCTCCGACGGACAGGATGGCGTCCTCATCGATTACGATGGATCCGTTGTTGTCGATATAGTCTCCACTGATGATGACATCGCCAGTGATGAGCAGAGTGGCACCGCTGTTGACGGCGAGGACCTGCTCCTTGTGGGTGTTGATCTCATAGTCGTCGACACCAGCGAACTCGACGGTTCCGGCGACGACTGTGGTGTTGTTCACAACAGAGTCGATTGTGATCTTGTACTCTGTGACTCCTTCAGCGTTGAGAGAGTCGACGCTCGCGATGGTGGCTGTGGTCTTGTTGACGGACACAGTGCTGGTGGTGGCGGCATCGCCGGCGCCAGTGAGTCCGGAAACTGTAGCGGTGTACTGTCCGGCCTTGTCGGCAGTGTTGCCGGATGCGGGCTGGGCGACGCTGATCTGTGCCCCGGTCAGGGTCACATCGCCGAGAGTTACGACGGAGTTGAGGGCGATGACGATGTTGACGTCGTCGGACTCGATGGCTCCACCCTCGGAGAATGTTCCGGTGGCGGTGATAGAGGGCAGGGCGTTCTCCTCAGCGTAGGCGATGGCCTTGGCGACCGAGGTGTACACTGTCTCGCCGGCATCGCTGTAGTATGCTGCGTTGATGGTGACTCCTGTGATGCTGTTGCCGACAACGGATGTGGCTCCTGTGGAGTACATGTTGACCTTGCCTGTGTTGTCTTCGTTCTTGGCGATCTTTCCGCCCTCGGTGGCATCGAGGTCTCCGTTGACGGTGATTGTGTAGTCTCTGGCATTGTCCTTTCCGACGACGAGCTGGGCGTTGTTGTCCAGGATAAGCTTGCCCTCGGCTTCCACGGTGACGTTTCCAAGGACTGTCAGGACGATGTTCTCGTTGACGTCGACGGTGACCTGGGCGGGAATCACGAGGTTACCATCATACTCGGCGTTTCCGACGACGGTGACTGTCTGTCCAGCAGTCGCGTTGTCCAGTGCTACCTTGAATCCGGAGTAGGTAGTGGTGTTGTCCTCCACCGTCGTCTTCACGGCGTAGATGTAGTGGCTGGTACCAGTAACGGTGGCGCTAGGCCTGTATCCGACACCCTCGGTGACGATGACACGTCCCTCGATGGTGTAGAACGCATCGTTGTCGATGGTCGCGTCTACGCCGACGGTAATCTGCCCGTCCTCTGCGACAACGATCTCGGAGTCGCCCTCGACCTCGATTGCCTGCTCTCCGGTGAGTTCGTATGTTCCGGAGATCTCGAAGGATCCGGATACTGTGACGAGGTTGTCCTGGACGGTGGCGATCTGGGCCATAGCGTTGGCGAATGTGGTGAAGTATGTGGTCTCGACGGGTGCGTTCTCGACGGTGGTCTCGACTACGTACTTGGCTCCGTAGTAATCAAATATAGAGGCGTTGCCGTCGTTGAGGACGATGGTTCCAGCCTCGGAGACGTCGAAGTAGCCGTTATCGGTGAATTTGATGGTGTTCTTCTCGGGTGCGGTCAGGGTTCCATCGATGAACACTGCTCCAGTGAACTTGATAATTCCATCTTCTTCTGCATTGGTACTTCTGTCGTTATTGGTGAAGTCCAGAGTTCCACTGACGTACATCTGCTGGAAGACGTTGGATTTGGTGGCGTCATCCTCGTCGGGGACGGTGATCCTTCCGACGGATACGGTGATTCCAGTGGTTCCATGGTAGATGACGGTCGTTCCAGAATCGTCCCTCACTCCATCAAGGGCGACTGTGGACTCATCAAGAGTTTCAAGGACGAACTCGTCGCCACTCTTAATCTGACCGACCTGGACGGTGATGGTTCCCTTTGTGGGAGCGTTGATGACAGCGGATGCTCCGTTTCCGAGGACGAACTCCCCGTCGATCTGCATGTAGGCTCCGTTGTTGGTGAACACGACGTTCTTGGCAACGGTCGTGTTGTCCGTGACATAGAACTCCACGTTGCTTCCAATGGTCATAGCAGCGTCGATGTCAACGTTGCAGATGCTCAGCTTGTGGACATCGGTTCCGGTGACTCTGGAGATATCTCCGGAGACGGACATGTTGTAGAGGTTCCTGTTGTCAGAGTCCCTGTCCATCTTGAGGTTGACGCCCTTTACACCCTGCATGGAGACGGTCTGGGTCTCGTTGTTCTCACCGTTCTTGATGGTGATGGGCATGGTGTCTCCGATGATTCCATTGTTATTCTGGATGGAACCAGTGCTCATGAGAGTGATGGTTCCAGCATCGTTGGCGTTCATGGAGGTGATGGTGGCGTTCCTCTCGATTACGAGATTTCCGTAGACCTTGAGGTCGAATCCCATCAGGTTGAGGGTGGAGTTGGCGGTGATGGTGACGGTGACGCCCTCCTCGATGACAGTGTCCTGGGAGAGATAGCGGTCTCCCTCGAAGTTCTGGTCGTTGGAGATGATGTTCTCCGTTCCCTGGGCTCCCTCGATCTTGACGATTCCTCCGTCGGAGTTGTCGATGGTGACTCCGCTGGTCTTGGAGGAGTATGTGAAGATGGCTCCGGCGTTGACGTAGATGGTGCCTGTTCCGGTGAGCTCCCCTGCGGTCATGTTGACCGCGGATTCGAGGATGATGTCTCCGTTCAGGATGATATCGGATGCGTTGACGGTGACTGCTCCTTTGGTATCTGCCCTCTGGATTTTGAGGCCGTCGCCGTTGATCGTCATGTCGGAGGCGATGTTGACGGTGGTCCCCCCGTTGGCATTGATCGTCAGGGCGTTGGAGCCGTCTGTACCGGGTGTTGTCTCCGTGGTTCCTGAAAGATTTAGGACCTCATCGGTGACATTGATGGTTCCGGAAAGCTCCTCTCCGTCGATAGTCACCGATCCGTATTTGACGGTGACACCGACTCCGCTGAAATTCTTTACGGAAACAGTGGAACCTCCGGTTCCGTTGTTGAGGCCGAATGTTGCATCGCTGAGGTCTCCGAGCTGTGCGGTTGCACCGGATGCAGTCAGAACAATAGCTGCTCCATCTCCAAGCGTGACGTTGTCACCGAATACGAGCGTGGTGTTGGCAGGAACTGTGAGTTCACTAGTGATTGTGACGCCATCGATCACGACTACATCGTTGTTCTCAAGGGCTTCGTTAATCTGACTTGCATCACCGCTGCTGATAGTCTGAGTCGTCTCGAAGTCGTAGTTGACAGTGAAGGACTTGAGACCCTCGGTCTCCCCTTCGACGATGGTCTCGTCACTGAAGTAGTATGTTGTGCTTCCGGTGGCACGCTCGGCGTCGATGTAGACGAGCTGTGTAGAGGTCTTTCCGAGTTTCTCGATGACTTTCCATTCTCCCTCGGAGTTGTAGTATCCGATGTACATCGCATCATCGGCGGTTCCGAATCCGTAGCTTCCATCCGCGTCGACGACATCGGCGAGGTTGAAAACGAATCCGTACTCGAATCCTGCAGGGGCTCCAGTAGCAGTGAACTCACTGTTATTTGCCTGGTTAGCCAGAGTTCCGGTGATGAGGACTGTCGTGTTGTTGACACGCTGCATGTCCATGTTGTAGTTTCCGAGGCTGCTGTTGGTGATAGGTACAGTGTTTCCACTGACGTAATCCCACTCAGCCCCATCGGCGTCGATGAAGGACACTGTGGCGTTCTGGGTGGAGATGTCTCCCCTGTAGATCATGTCGACGTACGTGCCGTATGGGATGAGGTTGAAGTCGTAGTTGACAGTGAAGGACTTGAGACCCTCGGTCTCCCCTTCGACGAAGGTCTCGTCACTGAAGTAGTATGTTGTGCTTCCGGTGGCACGCTCGGCGTCGATGTAGACGAGCTGTGTGGTTGTGCTTCCAGACTTGTCTAGAACCTTCCACTCTCCCTCCGCATTCTTGTATCCGATGAACACATGGTTGGTTTCATCACCGAATACATAACTGCCGTTATCGTCGACGACGTCGGCGAGGTTGAAAACGAATCCGTACTCGAATCCTGCAGGGGCTCCGGTGAGGTAGTACTGTGCCCCTTCAGGCTGTCCCATGAGGTTTCCGGAGATGGTAACGATTGTTTTGTCGGTTACATCAACTGCAATGTTCATGTTGGTGTTTCCGAGGCTGCTGTTGGTGATAGGTACAGTGTTTCCACTGACGTAATCCCACTCAGCCCCATCGGCGTCGATGAAGGACACTGTCGCGTTTTCTGTGACAATGTCTCCCCTCTGGATCTCGGCGTTGTCTGCATATGTGGGTGCAGCAGCGTCGGCTCCGCTGAAGGGCATGGCAACCGCGAACACGCAGGCGAGCATGGCGAAAATGGCCACTGCCGCGATGAGGCGTTTGCCGTTGTTCGTTTTGTTCATTATAGCATTCATAGGAACATAAGACGAAAGTTTCCTAAACGTCGTGAAAACTTATTCGGAAACCAATGGGGACTTCGAACATGTTGAATCCGTCTCGAAATAAGGACGGAATCTGCAGTTTTTCGGATTCATCGGAAATACTGCTTTAAGTTCCCCATCCCATCGGAGAGACGTATGGGAACGCAGAACTCGGATACGAGGGACGATGGCAAAGGCCTGCATGAATCGCCCCCTTTTCGATGACGAACATGAGTCTGAATCCATCACCCGTGAGTCCCAATATTCATTATTTTGCAATATAAAATAATGATTTGTGATTAATTCACAAATATAATGATTAAAATGTTTGATTTCATCATCTACGGCTACATCCGGGACTCACAGGCCAGCCAGGTCGGCCAGTTCCGAGACGAGGATGTGGAGCATGGTGCTCGGTGTCCTGTCGAAGCAGGTCTCGATGTCACACGATCCTGTCGGAAGCCTCCTCTCAGCCCTTCCTATCGCGTCGCGGATCCCAGAATCCGGGAGCCTGCGCGTCAGGTCGGCGCCCTTCGAATACCTCTGTCCGAGCAGGTCGCCCAGCATGTCCTCCATCTCCCCCTGGGTCATCGCCTTGGTGACGTCCCTGAAGTGCAGCAGGAGCCAATACTCGAAGGAGGGATTGGACATGAACAGCATCACCTCTCCGGCGATGTCCCTCGCCCTGCGTACGTTCTCGAGCGCGTTGAGATCCCTGTCAAAGACTATGGCAGCCCTGTCACCGTCCACGTCGCCGAATCCGCGCAGCCTCAGCTCTCTCAGGCAGTACTCCGTGATGCCGATGACGTCCGTGTTCCCCGCCTGGATGGGGATCACGCTGACGGGCATTCCGCGCCTTCTGAACATCTCGAAATAGAGCACCTCCGACTTCCCCTCAGTGAAGATAAACAGCCTGGGGGCCATGGATCTCGTTCTGCGGCCCCTTCCCATCGTCAGAGTATGTCCCCCCTGTCGATGTCCGGGAGGGCATCGAACCTTCCCGACAGATACGATTTGAGGACATCCAGGTCCTTCCTCACACCCTTGAAGTCGGAAAGGGAGTACAGCTCCGCTGCCCCGGTGCCCCTGTCCTTGTTGGTGAAGTATATCTGGTCCCTCCTGAACAGCATCTCCGTGTCCATGAGCATCAGGTCGTGTGTGTTGACCAGGAGCTGGGCGCCTCTGGGATTCGAGGAGGCGGAGAACTGTCCGACGATCCAGCGTGATATGTTGGTATGCAGGGACGACCCGAACTCATCGAAGAGAACCACGCCCCCGCCCCTCAGGGCCTCTATCACAGGACCCATCATGCTGAACATCTGCAGTGTTCCGCGGGACTCGATGGAGTACGGGAAGTAGTGCAGCGACTCGTCCACGTCCGCGTTCGGGAAGTCGTGTCTCATCTCCAGCCTGTTGCTGACGATCCTGGAATCCGGAACCGACTCGAGAAGCTGTTTCAACTGGATGGGGAGCCCCGGTGTGTCATCGACATTCGCACTGTGGGTTTCGCCGATGAAATCCGATATGCCGAAATCGGCTATGCCCATGGCACGGACCATCCTGTCCTTCACCCGATCGTCGTCCGAGATGCGGGACAGGACATCCCAGAGCAGGTTCATCGGTGCATCCCCGATGACGACTATGTTCCGGGTGAGGTAACGGTGCACGGACTGGCATACGGGGTTGTTCAGTTGGGCGGCCATCGTGAGGAACGGGGTGTTTTGCGGTGTCATCTCAGATATGAGACGCATCGAGGATTCGTCCGACCTCCTGAACGTGAAGCCCTGTCCGTCACGGATGAAGACCTTGGTTATGCGACCGTGCGGATAGCTGTGCAGGTACTCGGATGCGATGCGTTCGGAATCGAAGGCTATACCGTATTCGTACCGCACCCCGTCCGCGGTGAACTTGATGGACATCCCGGTCGGTTCCCGGAGGGAGCCTCTGGAGAGACGGAACGGGTTGTAGAACGGGATCCGGGAATTCGGGGCCGGGGCCGAGCCGATCAGACGGATCAGATCCCCCATCGCCATGAAAACGCGGGACTTCCCCGAGGAGTTCAGCCCGAACACCGCCACCGATGTGAGCACCTGCCTGCCGGTCTCGGGGCAGATGACGGTGTTGTCCGGATGCTCGTCGCCGGCGTCCTTCTCCATGCTCAGCACGGCCTCGTCACGGAACGGTCCGTAGTTCCTCAGGGTGAATTCCAGAAGCATCATGGGATACTCTGATTTTAATTATTTAAATTTGTATATATTTCACAAATACTGATTATAAAATGTGAATTATTCGTATTTGTGCAGAACGTCGATTCGTCACAGACGTCTCTGGAGAACAGAAACCGGTCGCACAGCGGACTCGTGACGGGAATCGGCTTCACTCGCATGCGAGGTGCATTCTGAACGCGCTTTCGACGAAACCGCTCGTGTCCTCGGACACGAGGACGACCTTCTCCAGACACCGTCGTCGGATATCTCCCATCTTCCGTCGATCATTCCTGAACCTGAAATCCCGGCATGTGGAAGTAAATCATGTTGGGAGTTTAGGATTACTCGGATTCATGGGTCTGAGTCAGGATCCGCTCTGCTTCTAACAGGAGATCTGTGAGAGTCCGTCCCTTCTCTGACAGAGAGAGCAGTATTGCGTTGGGACGGCTAGTCTGTTCCATATCGATGAGTCCCTCTTTTCCGAGACACTCGATCTTCTCCTTGGTGTGGGCGTTCCGCGTGACGTTCTGGTAGATGTCCGATTTACGGCATCCAGGGTGATTGTGGATATAGAACAGGATGTCCACCGAGTTTGCGGATTCCAGAACATCGCCGATTCTGGTTTTGCTCATCTCTGTTCACTTCCTAACAAAAAATAAATGTGGGGTCCGGCCCCTTAACTCCGGGCCCCTGTTCCTCTTCAGGTTACTGGCGAGTTGCGCTCTCTCAACGCGGGAGCAGATGTACTCTTTTATTCGCGTTCTGTGTGCGTTCAACCCTTCGATTCTGTTGCTGTGTTTACCTTCAGCTCCTCATGAGCCTCATTGCGACCATGATGGCCATGATCACGATGAGCACGACGAGGATGATCAGGAGGTAGTCGGTGAGTCCGAGGCTGTCGGATCCGCCGTTTCCGCCCTCGATGACGACTGTTGTGTCGGCGGGAGTGGCCCCTCCGAGACTCAGATAGTACACGACAGGTGTCCCGTCGGCGCCCTCGAAGTCTCCGGAGAGTGTGAATGTCATTCCGGAGACGGTGACATTGCTAGAGGACAGGACAGGAGTTCCCTCATAGTTGGCTGCCAAAGTGTAGGTGACGGTGTGCTGTCCGGCCTTGAGCTCGGTTCCTCCGGGGAGGATGTATCCGCCGAGATCAGGGATGTAGGAGAGCAGCTGTCCGTCGATGGCGACGGATCCAACGGTGTTGTCGAGCACGACGACGACGTTGTACACCTCATAGTCGATGTTGGCGTAGACCTGCCTGTAGTTCTCATCTCCGACCTTCGCGGTCGCGGGAACGAGCTTTCCGTCGGCGGTGGTCCATGCAACGAACTTGCTGGATTCAAGCTCTCCGGGCACGAAGTTGTATGTTGCAGGAGTGCTTGAGGTAGCGGCGGACTTGACGATGTTGCTGCCTGTCTTCTCGTATACGGTCATCCACAGGGAATCCTCGACATAGAATCCGGTAGAGTCCATGCTTTCGGTCAGCTTCCCGGTGAAGGTCGACTGAGCGGACACGTAGACTGTGTTGAGTGTTCCTCCGAGGTTGTCCGCTGTGACAGCCCCCGCGGATGCGTCTACGAACTCGCCATCCTCGTTGGTGGCGATACCGATGTAGAGGGTGGTGATCGAAGCACTTCCGGCGTTGTTGTCATCGGTCTTCTCGGCGACGGTGAATGTTCCCCTGACGGTCAGTGAAGTGACATTGACGGCTCCGCTGTCGATGGCGACAAGGGTTCCGTCAACCGTCATCTCATCGGCCTTGAGGACGACACCGTTGCCGGTTACGGTCAGAGTGGCTCCCTCGGCAATCTCGAAGGTCTCGAGTCCGGCGTGAACAGCTCCGCCGATTGTAGCAGAGGAGACGATGTTGAGGTCATTGGTAGCATCGTTGACAACTATGCTTCCGGTGGCAATGACCATGGATGCATCGGCACCCTCGTCGTCCGCCTGAACAGGAGTTCCGCTGACGGCCATGTACTCTACGTCATCACTGTCGTAACCGTCTGTGACGACGAAGTTGGTGGCGTTGACGAATGCGATTGAACCGAGGGCGGAGTCAACGGTTCCATCAAACTGTCCGTCGACATCAAGGATGGCGCGGGACAGGGAGATGGTTCCGGCTGTGAGTTTTCCGTCAGCGGTGACGGTAACGGTCACGGGGTCGGCACCATCCTCGATGCTGCCCGCGAAGTCGATGTCGGCGACGACGATCTCTCCGTTGATCTGGATACCGTTCTCGACGGTCGACGCAACGTCAGCGGCGGCCTCGACGGGTGTAATCCAGTACCAGGCACCGTCGGTGTCGATAATCTGGTAGTAGGCTCCGGGGATGTAGTAGGCGTTGTACGGGACGTTCTCCATGGATTTGAGGGCACCGTTGACGACGATTGCGGCCGGCTCCCTCTCGTCAGTAGGGTCGGTGACGGGCTGGAATCCGTCTCCATCCACGTAGGGTATGGTGGTAGCGGTGGCCTCATCGGGGTTCAGGATCATGCTGTCGATGATTCCGCTGTTCTCGACGGTACCGTTGACTGTCATGGTGACGCCGTTGTCGAGGTAGACGTTGGCTCCGGACGGGATGACGAGTGTCACTCCGGCCTTGACCTCGATGTCCTCGTTGAGGAACACGGTTCCCCTGACGGTGACCTTTCCATCGGTGGCATTGTTGAGTGCGGTGTAGACGTTTGTGTACGTCTTGACGGGTTCGGTCTCGATGACCACGTCGCTGGTGACGGTGGTCCTGTCGTCCCTCTTCGCGTTCTCGAACACGAGGGTTCCGAGAACGGTGACGTTTCCGTTCCTGATGGATCCGCCGTTGGCGACGGTGACAGTAACATCCCTGTTGTCCTCGGATCCGATGACCATGGTTCCGTTTCCGTCGAGCCTGGTTCCATCGGGGATGGTGGCGTTCTCAAGGACCTGGACCTTGCCCATGAAGTCGATGGTGGTGGCTCCGCTGGCAAGGGCGGCAGTGAGGTTGGTGTAGTAGTTTGCCGCACCGGTTCCGCTGGTGCTGTAGTGGAACGCGTTGATCTTTCCGTTGTTCTCGACGGTGATCGCGCTCTTTGAGACGATGGTTCCTGTGACGTCAATCTCCTTCTCATCGCTACCGAAGAATTCGATGGAAGCACCATCTGCGGTTACGGTGAGCTCTCCGTCGACGTTGAGGGTTCCGGATGTGAATCTGGTTGTGGCGTCCTCTCCGACGGTCAGGGAGGACTCGGCCTCGATGTAGATCCCGCCGGCTCCGGCATCGGTCCTGCCGGCTCCGCGGATGTCAACGATGATGTTGAGGTCGGCGACAGTGCCGTTCTCCTCGGCATTGATGCTTCCGGAGACTATCATGGAGTTGCTGTACAGTTTCGCGTCGTCCTCTGTGATGGAGACGACGGACTCTGTGACGAGGAGTCCGCTGACGCCCTCGTTCGCATCAAGGGTGATGTGGATGGCGTTGGTCTCGTTGACTGTGGTTCCATCGACGACATCGTTCTTCTTCTCGTCGAAGACGAGGCCGTTGTCCTGGATACGGAGAGAGGCGCTCTGTGTAGCGTACACGGATCTGACGTCGACGACGGCGCCGTCCCCGGCCATGTTGATGACCGTGGCACCGGAGATCAGGGCGTTGTCGAGAGTGACGGTTCCCTTGTTGTAGATTCCCTCAGCGGCGGCGGTGAATTTGGAGCTGATGGTGAGCTCTCCACCGACCTCGACGGTGAGTCCCTTGTCAACGTTGAGGGTGGACTCGGAACCAGTGGAGATGCTGTCGTTGATAAGGATGCTTCCGCCGTTCTCGATGGTAACGGTAGAGTTGATATCGACAGTTCCCTCGGAGATGATGTCGCCGGTGACTGTGACATCCTTCGCGTTGGCAACCTTGAAGATACCTCCGTTCTCGACGTCAATAGTACCGTTGACGGTGACGCCGGTAGCGAGGATCTCTTTACCGACAGTGTCGTCTCCGACGATGAGTTGGGCACCCTTCTCGATGATGATGGTGCAGTTCTCGTTGATGACGAGCTCTCCGAGCACTACGAGTTTGTATCCAGATTTGATGGTCAGAGTGTCGCCGATAACGACCTTTTGGGACTGGGACCATTCGGAATCGGACTCGATGTCGTCGTTGATGGTGATCGTGGACATGGCGGCGGAGATGTCGATCTCTCCGTCTCCGTTGACGATGACACCCTTTCCAATCGTGGCACCGGCGTAGGCTACGAGGGAGTTCTTAGGCTCTGTTGCGGATTTGTTGACAGTGATGACGACATTGTCGTTGTCGGGGTCGGCGGCCATGATGGAACCGTAAACCCTCATGTTGCCGTTGACGAGATAGGTGATGCCGTCATCAAGGGTAATCGTGGCGCCGTTTGTGATCGTGGCGTTGACGAATGTCAGGGTTCCTGTTCCGGTGACGTTGAGGTCCCCATCGATTGTGCCGTTGATATAGACATCATCTTCATTATTGTTCTCAATCGTTCCGGAGATGTTGCCCTCCACATGGACGGATCCGCCAGTGACGGTGAAGTTTCCGCTCACATCGACGAACTTGACTCCGTTTGTCTGGCTTCCTCCCTTCACGGTGAAAGTCTTGGCAGCGGAGGATGTGGTGTTGACCTCGACAACTCCGCCGTCGGCGATTGAGATGGGGTTGGTGTCGGTTCCAGAGATGCTGGTTCCGTCTGCGATGACGAGGGTCTTGTTCGCGGGAACGGAGAGCGCAGCGCTAGTGGCGTCGATTGTTCCGTTGAGGACGACCTTGTCCACGGATTCGTTCGTCAGGAGACTGTTGGCGGTGGCGACATCTCCAGCTTCCACGGATGTCTCTCCTCCAGTGACCGATCCGATTGTGATGCTATCGTCATTTGTGCCTGTGATGGCGACATCCTTGGCGTCGTGCCCCTCCCATGCGAAGAAGATGGGGACATTGTTGACGGATGTCAGGATGACGGGTTTGGAGCTGGCTGCGGAATTTGTGATGGTCGTGTCCTTGACGGTGACGTTGATCGCATCGGTTTCCGCAGGGTTGGAGTAGTTGTTGTTGATGGTGAGGGTGGAGATGCTAGCTCCACTTCCATTGTTGTTCGATTCGTCAGACTCCACATATCTGGCGGAGCTGAGGGTGCATCCGCTGATGGCGATGTCTCCGGCCTTGATTTCGATGGCACTCTCGGAGGAGGCTCCACTGGTCGTGATGTCACAGTTCGTGACGGTGGCCTTCTGGACGGTCGCGAGATAGATTCCGAGTTCTCCGGTGGTGATATCGCAGTTCGTGAAGGTAGCCTCCGCGATCGCGGCGTTGCTCAGCCAGAACGCGGTGTTGACCGTGTTGATGGTGATGTTCTCGACGTTGATGGTGTTGGTCGGGGCGGTATCGGTGTTGACATCATACCAGATGAATCCGTATTCGCCGGTGGTGTATGTTCCGCCGGTGATCTCGAGGCTGCAGTTGTCGGCCCTGAGGAATACGATACGTCCGGATGCGTCTATGGCGCTTCCCTCCTCCTCGCCGTTGATGGTGAGTGTGATGTTGGCGGTTCCAGGACTCGCTCCTTTCTCGCCATTGGCGTTGTAGAACATGCATCCGACATTGTCGGCGCTGGACAGAGTGAATCCGTTGAGGTTAATGGTGAGGCTCTTGTTCAGATCAACCTGACTTGTGAGTTCTACATCCTTGTCGAGGGTGATAACGCCCTGACCTGCTTCTGCGAGGAACTGTTCGCCGGTCATCTGAGATGCCAGAGCACCGTCGGACTCCTCGGAAGCAACACCGGCAGCCATGAAAGCGCAGGCAATCAGTGCGAGCACTGCAACTGCAGCAATCAGTTTGCCGTTGTTCGTTTTGTTCATTATAGCATTCATAGGAACAAATGACGTTCATTTCCTAACGCCGTGAACATAAGAGAACAATCAGAACGCGACCGATGGAAACTCCTTAGAAAGACCGCAGATGCCGTACGGTTCGGACACGATCGAGCCTCAATAGAAAGGGAGGACTCATTTTGGGAGAGCACGGTGCAATCGAAGGCATCTCCCGAGTGCATCAAATGCACCCCCTAAGGGCGCCCCGGCGGCCCTCCTATAATAATATGTATATTAGGGAAGATGAGGGTCCGAAAGCAGAGAAGAATCGTCGATCCGCTGCTCCTGCCGTTCCCGAGAACGTGAAGATCCGTACAGGTGCCGATATCGTATGATTCCGGTCGGAAGCGGTCGTCTAGGGGCCTCCGGAAGGTCCCGACCATGTCGGCGGTTTGTACAATCTCTGAGCTCTCGATGATTAGCTTTTTATTCTATCATTCATAACCGACCATATCCGAGAGAAAAAGACTCTTTCGGATGCAGAATTGGGATGCTCTGCTGGTGGGTCTGAAAAGGCTAGCCTTTTGGGTGTTCGATTCTGCCCGGCTAAGGTTGGATGTGAGCCGATGATGAGGGCGAAAAACCCTATGAATTGTCGGTTTGCAACAATTACAGCCGAAATGTAAGGAGCAGATGTTCCTATGATAATGAACATGAATGAGAAAGGAAGGCAGACCAAACTGCTCGCCGCCATCGCCGTGCTCGCCATGGTGGTTTGCGCGTTCGCAATGGTCGTACCTTCTGATGTGAACGGTGAGGTCACGGACGACGGAACAACCGCGACCATCACTGAAGCCGGGGACTTCAAAAAAGTTCTTGGTATCGAATCTGATTACACAACAATCAAACTCGGAAAAGACATCGCAGCTGATGTAACAATCCCTGCCAACAAGAAAGTAACGCTTGACCTCAACGGCTACAAACTCACAAACAACACCAGTCACACCATCACTGTTGAAGCCAGTGCTGAGCTAACCATCGTCGATTCCAGCGATGACAAGACCGGAACCATCGACAACGTCACTCACGCTAAAGCTGCCATCTACAACAGCGGAAAGGTCACCCTCAACGGGGGAACCATCGAGAGGAGTCTTGAGAACGGAGCGATTGTCTGGAACGACGAGACTAAGAACTACGACGATGATAAAGCGAAATCCACCAACACATTCTACACTATCCAGAACCTTGGAACCCTCGACATCAACAACGGTGCGGTCGTGAAGAACAACGGCGACATGTCCAGCGTCATTGTCAATGGACAGTCTAGTACCACCGCCGGAATCATGAATGTCTACGGTGGAAAGATCATCGGCGGAAAATACGTCAAGAACGAGAGCGGAACGATGACCATCAGTGGAGGGGAGTTCACCGATGGAAGGTGCGCTGCCATCGCCAGCTACGGAACCCTCAAGATCACTGGAGGAAACTTCGACAATGGAACCAGGGGAAGCCTCTACATCCTTGGTGGATCCCTTGAAATCACCGGTGGATCATTCTCCAGCACCAAATCAGATGATGTACACGCGGATGTCACTTACAAAGGGACAGTGTTCGCCTGGGCCAACTCTATCTCCAAGATTGCAATCAGCGGAATGACCCAGTACAACCCCAACAGTGTGCTCTTTATTGAGGAAACATCCATTGTTGGAGACCTGAGCGTTGATCTCAACGGAAGCATCCTCAAGACCAGTAATATCAAAGCAGGTGAGGATGGTATCATTATCTCCCAGGGATCCGTCGTCATCAGCGGAGACATCGACGGAGCAGCAACCATCACCGCCACCGGCGAGGTCAAGCTGAACGGTGTGGACATCACAAATAAGCTCACTGTCGGCACCGTGAATGGTGATGAGAACAAGGTAATCATCCAGAACCTCACAATCGGTACAGGCGGCTCCCTCGAGATCCAGTCTGGTGCCTTTGTGGAGGTCCCCGAGGACGGCACGCTCACCAACAACAGCAGTATCTCCATTTCCAACGCTGGTACACTTGCACTGTACAACGCCATTCAGGGAAACAAGACTGATGTTACTAACACAGGAACCCTTGCCGTTGCACCTGGTGTCGAGCAGCCTAAAACCACTGGAGAAGGAGGAACTATCGTCTCCACCACAGCCATCGGCGAATCCCTCGGTCTGAACCAGAACCTCGACACAGACCTGACGATCAAGAGCAGCGCATTCCTCGAGAAGAACCTGACTATTCAGGCTGGCGTCACACTGACCATCGGTGCGAACGCCACCCTCGATCTGAATGGATGTGAGCTCATCGTCAACGGATCCATCGTCATTATGAACAACGGATCCATCGTCAACGGTGGAAACAACACTGGTGCAATCGTCCTCAGCAAATCTGGTTCCATTGAGAACAACGGCGGAGTCATCGGAAAGGGCGATGCCATCAACATCAAGCTGACCGCTTCCGAGTCCGTTAACGCCAGGGACCAGTACAACACAGGATACATCTCCGTCCAGGACGTCTCCGGAATCGGAATCGTCATCGACAAGAAGGTCGACGGACAGAAGGTCTACTACACCCTCGCCCTCACGGGAGACATCTCCAAGAAGGGCAACGTCGCCGGAACCGTCACTGTCAAGAACACCACCACTGGAGATAAGGTCTACGTCGACGGAACCCTCGAAGTCGGCAACGGAACAACCCTCAAAGTTGATACCAGTGCCACCCTTGAGTTGAAGAAGAGCGCCACACTAGATGTCGCATCCAAGGGAGCCGTCAACGGTGTCGGAGCTATCGTCCTGAACGATAGTGCCACTGTCAACATGGATGGCTCTGTTACGGGAGTCTTCCAGGCACCCACTGGAAAGTACCTCACCAACGGCATGGACAAAGCAACATACACCACACAGGTCTCCGTGACTAATGTCACAGGACTGGTCATCACTGCCACTTCCGTCACTGCCTACGACGCAGACGAGGAGAACACTGTCACAGAGGTCAGGCTCGTCCTGTCCGGATCCGTTGAGCAGGGATCCTTCACCATTGGCAACGGCGACAAAGCAACCGATGCAGAGGTTGAGATCTCTGCCTCTGGAACCCCCAACGATGACGTCGACAGCTATGCCGGGGTCTACGTCGAGGACACCCTGTTTATCGATGAGAAGGTCAAGACTTTCGAACTCAACAACAATGTTCAGACCGTCATTACCGTCCTGGGAACCGTCACATACGAGAATGCCTACACTCCGTCCGCCACCAACACGATCGGAGTACAGTACACCGTCGAGTCCGAAGACGCGGACGGGAAGAAGACCACGACCAACTACGTCAAACCCTTCGCCACCGCGTTCGCCGACATCGCCAAGGCCGACGACATGACCCTCAACGTCTACGGACCCGTCGAGATCGCTTCCGAGATCACCGTCGGAGCCGACCAGACAGTCTCCGGAGGAGACTTCACCATCACCGTCGATGGAAAGATTACCGTCGCTGAGAGCGGAATCATGAACGTCACCTCCATGGACGTTCAGGGAATCCTTGTCGTCACAGCCGACGGATCCTTCGCCCACACCGGTAAATTCAACTACAGTACCATGACCGAGAACGAGGAGACTGGTGACGTCACCTACGCCGGATTCGCAGTTGCCCTTGCCAACGCCAAGCCCGGAGACATAATCGAGATCTCCAAGGAGACGAAGGTCAGCGCCTCCTTCACCATCCCCGCCGAGGTGACCGTCAGGGTCACTGCCGACGGAAGCATCGTTCCCGCCGAGGACAAGACCGTCAACATGACCGTCAACGGAACCCTGGAGAACGAGGGCACCATCCAGATCAACGGCAACACCACCGTCAACGGTGTGGTCGACCTGACTGAGGGAGGCAGCGCCACCCTCTGCGGAACCCCCGACAAGGTGGTTAACGTCACAGGAGAAGTTATCGCCAACTCCACCATCGCCGACAAGATCAACGCAGTATGGTACACCAACGACGATGGACAGGTCGTATACACCACGCTCGCAAAGGCCGTCACCGCCATCTCGGCCATGGACGTCCCCGTAGAGATCACCCAGGTCGGAAACGTCAGCGACTCCGCCGCCGTCGAGCTCGGTGACATCACCCTGAACGTAACCGGAACCGCCGTCTTCGGCGACATCGCTCTGGAGAAGGGAACCGTGAAGGTCACCGGAAACGGAGTCCTCACCGCAACAATCACGGGACCCGTCGGAGACGAGGGATCCACAGTCGACAGCGCCGTCCAGCTCTCCAAGGTTAGCAACGCGACAGTTACGAGCGGATCCACACCCAACTCACAGAACGTCCAGGTCTGGTACCTGAACTTCGACACAACCGCCTCTGATGACACAATCGACGGAGCCGTCACGGTCTCCGCCGGAACCGTGCAGATCATCGGAACCACAGTAGTTGATGGTAAGGACAACACCCTCACAGTCGCCAACGGAGCCACCGCCGTCATCCCCGCAGGACAGGACAACGTCCTCACTGCTGGAGACAATGACGATGGAAAGGCTGTCGTCACTGTCGCAGGTACAATGACTGTCAACGGCACCCTGAACGTCACTGGAATCATGGATGTCACCGGAACCCTGACCGTGGCCACCTCCGAGGGGGCCGAGGCCGCTGTAGTCAACGTAGATGATGGAGTCAATAACGACGCTGACAACAACGCCACCCTCAACATCCTCGGAACCCTGACCGTCGTCGAGAACGAGGACGAGAACAAGGCTGTCGTCAACGTCAGTGGAATCCTCGTCATCGGTGACAAGCCTACCGTCCTCGGAGCTGGAGGAGTCCTCGCCGGACCCGTCGATACCATCGATGCTGGATACGTGAAGGCCTACGCCGGAGCAGACCTGACCGGAGCCAAGATCGACTGGAACAACCAGTCCGCTGAGTCCGAGGCCGAGTCCTCTGTGTTCTACATCAACGGATACGAGTACATGGCCGTCTACACCAGTGTCACCGTCACCTTCCAGAATGTCCTGGATGATGAGGTCTTCCAGCTCACAGGATATGAGATGGTCGTACCCGGTGCTAATGCTGCGGATGACGTATACAACATCAACAATGCCAAGTTCTGGAATGCTGACGCCGACCTGACTGAGCCTCTTGATTCAGCGATCGGATCCTCCGACGCCTACACCAAGGCCAACGCCTCTGTCGTGCCCGTGACTGTCTCCGTCGGTACCGGAATCTCCCTGTACATCGACGGAATCAAGTACGAGTCCGGTTCCACACCCAACCTGGCCGTCGGAACCCACACGATCACCGCGACCGTCGACCCCGGCTACACCGGAACCGTCACCGTCCAGTTCAACGGACAGGCGGTCACCGGATCGTTCACCATCACCCCTGAGATGGCTTCCGCCGCCTACGAGGGAACTGTGTCTGTGTCCGCCACTGGATCCATCGCTGTCGACGGAGGATCCTCCTCTGGATCCGCATCTTCCGACGACGGAATGGGCCTCACCGACTACCTCCTGATCATCCTCGTTATCCTCATCGTCGTCATGGCTATCATCGTCGCCATGAGGCTCATGAGGAGCTGAAGGTACTGAAAACCGAAACAAGACAAGGGTTGAACGCAACGGATAACGCGAACATAAGAGTACATCTGCTCCCGCGTTGAGAGAGCGCAACTCACCAGAAACCTGAAGGACAAACGGGTCCCCGGAGTTAAGGGGCCGGGGACCCACATTACCGATTCTCGACAACCAGGTGATATAGCATGGATGAAGGCACACTTCTCGGAACCCTTCTCCACTCCGCCAACAGCCTGGACATCCTCCTCTACATCCGCGACCATCCCGGATGCGTGAAGTCCGCCGTCTACCGCGACGTCACCCGCAACGCCCACACCGCCGACAGGATCGGAAGGATGGCGGACATGGGCCTCATCGACATCGCAACGACCTCCCGTCCGAACACCGTCGTCCTGACCCTCACCGAGAAGGGGATGCGGTTCACGGACCATCTCCTCGCCGCTGAGTCCGTGCTCCGCGGAACAGTACCAGATGACCGTTGAAGAACGAATGGAAACCCATGACAACCGTTTTCAAAGCATTTTGAAACCTCTCCCGACTTCTGCACATCTGGCACTATTATCGGCTTCGCTTCTTCTTCGAAAACATACCAAGTCAGATTACTCCAGAAGATGCTGCCAAGAACGTTCTCAGATAGCTGTGATGGACAGCAGAAAGCAGACATGAATGCCACAACGGATGATGTCCAACCCCTCTCACCCATGGCGATCCGACCCCGAATCGAGCGTCGGACCCTTATGACCTGATAACTTAAATCGAAGGTATCGGCGACCTCCGTCTAAAAGGCTAGCCTTTTCGGAACGGGTTTCCCGAAGGGCCTCCCGGTCCCGGCTAAACACATTTCGTCAGTCCCGCCGGGATACCGTCCCATGGACCGTCACACGGATTTCATGATGCTACGCCAGACAGACGAATGGTTGGACCACCTCAGGTCCCTGAACAGGAAGGAGGACACCCTCCGCACCCACCGCAGCAACGTGAGGCGCTGCCTGGTCTTCCTGATGGCGGACAACCGCAGCACCGAGGCCGAGGACATCGACCAGGACGACATACAGTACCTCTGGAAGGTCCTCCCCGTGAAGGAGGACGTCAGGCGCGCCTACCTGCGCAGCCTCGCTGGAATGATCGAGTACCACACCGGCACGGACGTGGTGAAGAAGGCCGACCTGCTCCACAACAGGGAGTCCCGCGAGAGGGTCTTCATCAACGACGAGGAGTTCCGCATCGCCTACGTCGCTGCGGACCCGTTCCAGAGGCTCATCCTCTGCCTGGGGGCCTACATGGGGCTCAGGAGGTCGGAGATGGGCGCCATCCGCGACGACGACATGGACAGGGGGACGCTGACCATCCACGGCAAGGGCCACGGCCTGGAGGGGCTGGTGGCCTACATGCAGATCCCCAACCCCGTCCTCCGCGCCGTCGAGGAGTTCAGGGAGTCGCTGGACGGCCAGGGGAGGCGCGGGGAC
This sequence comes from Methanomassiliicoccaceae archaeon DOK, assembly GCA_009911715.1. NCBI lineage: Archaea > Methanobacteriati > Thermoplasmatota > Thermoplasmata > Methanomassiliicoccales > Methanomassiliicoccaceae > Methanomassiliicoccaceae archaeon DOK. The sequence goes on from CP047880.1 coordinate 1,344,255, forward strand.
GACTACCTCCTGCAGGCCCGCTCCAGGGACGGAACCCTCAGGAGGGTGTCGCCCACCAGGATCTCCAGCGCCATCACCGAGCTGGGCAGGGACACCGGGATCAGGATCACCACCCACTCCCTGAGGAGGTACTTCGCCACCACCCTGTACTACAAGACCGGCTGCGACCTGCAGACGGTCAGGAGGCTGATGCGCCACGCCGACGTGTCCACCACGCTGAAGTGCTACGTGGACGCCTACGACCAGAAGGCGAAGGTCGCGTCGGAGAAGCTCGCGGAGCACATAGACAGGCTGATCGGCGAGGACTCCCGCGAAAGGGGAAGGAGGAAGGACGACGGCGATGGCCCGGAGGACCCGCCCAGATGAGCCCTCCGCACGAGGCCCGCGGCGGGAGTCTGGCACATCCCGCCCGGGACGCCAGCCGGGGCAATCGGACCCGTTATCAACGAGTACACCATCCGCCGGTGCATGACTGAAGGCAAGGACGCTGCATCCCTCAGGGAGCTGGGCAACAGGTACCGCGAGGGCGACGGTGTTGAGAAGGATCCCTCGAGGGCGGCGGAGCTCCTCTCCGAGGCCTCGGACCTGGGCGACGCCCAGGCCGCTTCCTCGCTCGGGTACATGCTCATGGTGGGCGAGGGCATCCCCGCCGACCGCTCCGCCGCGGAGGCGCAGCTGAGGAGGGCGGCGGACGCCGGGATCGCGACCGCCATGTGCAACCTCGGCGTCCTGCTCTCAGACACCGCGCCGGACGAGTCCGTGTCGTGGTTCGTCAGGGCGGCGGAGGCGGGCAGCCTCCGCGCCGTCAAGAACCTGGCAGCGGCCTACTCCTCCGGATCCGGCGTTCCCCTCGACAAGGGGAGGGCGGCGGAGTACTACAGAAGAGCCGCCGACCTCGGGGACGCTGACTCCATGTGCGTCCTCGCCTCCATGCTCCGCAACGGTGACGGCGTCCCCGTGGACAAGCCGGGCGCCGCGGAGCTCTACCGCAGAGCGGCGGACCTGGGCGACTCCGAGGCCCAGTACGACCTGGCGTTCATGCTGGACGCCGGCGAGGGCATCCCGCAGGACCGCGCCGAGGCGGAGAGGCTGTTCAGGCTGTCCGCCGACCAGGGCGACACAGATGCCTGCCTCTGCCTGGGAGGGATCCTCTACGAGAGAGGGGACTACGGAGGTGCAGAGGGATACTTCACCGACGCCGCTCTCAAGGGGGAGGTCAAGGCGATGTACAACCTGGGCCTGATGTACTCCGAGGGCTCCCTGGGGGAGCCCGACGCGGGGAAGGCGGAGGAGTGGTTCGAGTCCGCCGCCCAGGAGGGCTTCGCATACGCCCAGACCAGCCTCGCCGGGATCCTCTACGGAAAGGGCGACGTGGAAGGGGCCGCCCTGTGGTACAGGAGGGCCGCCGACCAGGGCGAGCCCACGGCGATGTACAACCTCGGAGCGTTCGGGGTCTCCGGCATGATGGAGATGGACGACAGGGAGGCAATGGACCTCCTCGTCAGGGCCGCCTCCGCCGGCGTCCAGGAGGCCGTGGAGCTCCTCTCCAGGATCACCAGAGGATGAGCTCGTCCAGGGAGTCCACCTGACAGGTGCACTCTATGCCTTCCACGCTGAGCTGGTTGTGCCTGTCCACGATGACGCAGTCAACGCCGGCGGCCTCCGCCGCCAGGGCGTCGTTCGGGCTGTCGCCCACGTAGACCGTCTCGTCCCTCGGGACGTCGAAGGACGACATCCCCCTCAGTATCGGGTCCGGGAACGGCTTGTGCCTCTCTGTCTCGTCGAAGCCCACCACAGTCTCGGGATAGCCGTCGAGGCCGTTGGCCCTCAGGAGGTTGACGATCTTGTAGGCCTTCTTGCCAGAGACTACGCCGATCCTCTTGCCCCTGACCCTCAGGGACTCCAGCACGCACGCGGTCTCCGGGAACGGCGGCGCGCCCAGGTAGGCGTCCGACATGACCACCGACATGAACGACCTCTCGAAGTCCCGGTACCGGGAGCGGTCGTCCCCCATGTACCGGTCGTAGACCTGGTCCATGGTCAGGCCGAGGCACTCGTCGAAGCTGTCCGGGCCGTACTCCACGCCGAGCACGGGAAGGGCCTCCCTGAGGATGGCCTCTATCCCGCACCTTGTGTCGAAGAGGGTGTTGTCGAAGTCGAACAGGTAGAGGGCGTACTCCCTCATCTGGTCCCCACGTAGATGTTGACGGCGCCGAAGCTCTTCACGTAGAACCTGGCGTCCTCGAAGCCGGCCTTCCTGAAGATCTTGACCATGTCCTCGCCGTAAGGGAACCCCTCGATGGAGCATGTGAGCCACTCGTACGCGGACTGCCTCCCGTCGATGGACTTGCCCTTGTCGTACTTGCGGCCGTACCTCTTGACCCTCCTCATGTAGATGTTGTAGAAGAAGCGGATGACCGAGTTCTTCGGCTTGGAGAGCTCCGCCACGATGACCTTTCCGCCGGGGGCGAGCACGCGGTGCATCTCGCTTACGGCCTTCTGGATGTCGCAGACGTTCCTGAGCATGTACCCGGACGTGACCAGGTCGAACGACCCGTCGGGGAACTGCAGGTCCAGGGCGTCGCCGACCTGCCAGTCGATCTTGACCGGGAGGTCCAGCTCGGACTCCTTCTTCTCGGCGAGCTCCAGCATCCTGGGCGTTATGTCCACGCCCACCACGGTGGATCCCTCCCCCGCGGTCCTGGCGACGTGGAAAGCGATCTCCCCGGTGCCGGTGCCCACGTCGAGGCACCTCTTGCCGCGGATGTCCCCCGCCTTCCTCATCATGAACCTGTGCCAGCCCTGCACCATGTGCATGCTCATGATCTCGTTCATCTCGTCGTAGTAGTCCGCGATCTCGGTGAAGACATCCTTGATGTACTCCTCCTTGCCCTCGAACTGGACGCCCTTCTTGAGCTCTTCCTCTGCCATTTCAGATCACCGGAATGAGATAGTAACTTATAATGTACCCCAGCACCAGGAGCACCCCGAAGTGCCAGTTCTGCCTGAACGCCATCGGCACCAGCATGAAGCTGGAGTGCGGGTCCGTCGGCGCGCTGCGCGCGTTGCGGACCAGCCTGTGCGCGTCGTACAGCGCGACGAAGGCCAGCGCGCACCCCCACGGCGCGACGCCCGAGACGAGCAGCGCCAGGAGCACCGGGTACGATGCCAGGTTCATGAACAGGTACAGCCTGATGCTGTTCTCGTAGGACAGGTGCCCGCACAGCGTGCCCACGCCCGCCCTCTTGTCCTCGTGGTAGTCCCTGGTCTCGTTGCCGGTGAGGACCCCTGTGATCATGAACGCGTTGGGCAGGGAGACCAGCAGGACCTCCCATGAGAAGATGTCCCCGGTCAGGACGTAGTAGGTCCCCAGGGGCATCAGGACGCCCATCATCAGGAACACGGACGGCTGGCCGAGACCGTAGTACTTGTACGCCGGCCCGATCGTGTACATGCCGGCGCCCGCGACCCCGAGTATGCCGTAGACCAGGATCCCCCAGCCCACGTGCCAGATGAAGACCAGGCCGATGACGCATGTGACCAGCAGGCACAGCATCCCCGCCAGGAGGACGTGCTTCGGCCTCAGGACGCCCGTCACCAGCTCCGGAGAGCGGGTCTCGTTCTCGACGGTGTCCGTCCCCTTCGAGAAGTCGCCGTACGTGTTCAGGAGGTTCGAGGCGGACTGCAGGAGTATGCCGCCCACCAGGACCAGGGCCAGCAGCACCCATTCCAGGACGTCGAACGCCTGGTGGTGGTACGCGAGGGCGCCGCCTATGAGAACGGGCACCACCGCGCCGTGGAGCGTCCACGGCCTGAACGCGTTGTACCATCCGGCCTTCACCGGTCTGACGCCTTCCATGACGGGGAGATGCCGAACACCGTGATAAACATCATCCAAGGAGGTTAGGAATGGGACGGGCGAAGCCCGTCCCGATTTGCTGAGAATCACTGCCCGAAGAGCCTGAAGACCCTGTCGGAGTACCCGAGCATGTCGTCCAGCGGCATGCCCGCGATGAGCACCGCCTGGTCGTACATGATCTCGGCCATCTCCTTCGCCCTGTCCCTGTCCTCGGCGTACGCCTTCTTCAGGGCGGCGTAGGCGGGGTGCTCGACGTTGACCTCCAGGACGCGCCTGGCCTTCACGTTCTGTGCGTCCCCTCCGGGGATCGAGGAGAAGTACTTCTCCATCTCCAGGGAGACGTCCCCGTCGGTGCTCAGGCACACGGCGTGGGTCTTCAGCTTCCTGGACACCCTTACGTCGACGACCCTGTCCCCCAGGGTCTCCTTGACGAACCCGAGGAGGTCCTTCTCGGATTCGGCCCTCTCGTCGGAGGCTTTCTTCTCCTCTTCAGACTCCAGGCCCAGGTCCCCTCCGGCCACGTCGCAGAACTCCTTGCCGTCGTACTCCCTCATGGTCTTGACGGCGAACTCGTCCATGTCCTCGCCGAAGAGGAGGATGTCGTAGCCCTTGGCCCTGACCTGCTCGGTCTGGGGGAGCTGCCTCGCCCTCGCGACGGACTCCGCCGCCGCGTAGTAGATCCTCTCCTGGCCCTCGGGCATGGCGTCCCTGTACTCCTTCAGCGTCACGAGGGCGTCCTTGTCGAAGGACTGGAACAGCAGTAGGTCCTTGATCATGTCCGCCTTCATGCCGTAGTCCTGGATGACGCCGTACTTCAGCTGGGTGCCGAAGCTCTTGAAGAACTCGAGGTACGTGTCCCTGTCCTCCTCGAGCAGCCTGGTCAGCTCGGCCTTCACCTTCTTCTCGATGTTTGCCCTGATGGTTGTCAGCTGCCTGTCGTGCTGCAGGAGCTCCCTGGAGATGTTCAGGGACAGGTCGGGGGAGTCCACGACGCCCCTGACGAACCTGAAGCAGTCGGGGAGGACGTCCTTGCACTTCTCCATGATCATCACGCCGGAGGAGTACAGCTCCAGCCCGGGCTCGAAGTCCCTGCTGTAGAAGTTGTAGGGCGCGACCTTGGGGATGAACAGCATCGCCCTGTAGTTGACGACGCCCTCCGCGTTGATCCTGATGACGGAGATCGGCTCCTCCCAGTCGCGGAACTTCTCCATGTAGAACTTCTTGCAGTCCTCGTCGGAGACCTCGTCCTTGCCGCGCTGCCAGATGGGCACCATGCTGTTGACGACCTCGTCCCTGACGGACTTGACCCAGTCCTTCTTGGGCTTGCCCTCCTCGTCGGTCTCCCCGGTCTCGACGTAGTCCTCGTGCTCCACCATCATGTGGATGGGCCAGCGGACGTAGTCGGAGTACTTTTTGACCAGGTCCCTGAGCCTGTACGAGTCCAGGTACTCGGAGTAGGCGCCGTCCTCGTCGTCGGGCCTCAGGTGCATGATTACGTCGGTCCCCCAGGAGTCCTTCTCGCACTCCCTGATGCTGTACCCGTCCGCGCCCTCGGAGGTCCACTCCCATGCCTGGTCCTGGCCGTAGGCCTTCGACCTGACGGTGACCCTGTCGGACACCAGGAACGCGGAGTAGAAGCCCACGCCGAACTGGCCGATGATGTCCACGTCCGAGGTGCCGGCCTCCATCTCCTTCTTGAAGTCCAGGGAGCCGCTGTGCGCGATGACCCCCAGGTTGGCGTCCATGTCCTCCTTGGTCATCCCGATCCCGTTGTCCGAGACAGTGATCGTGCCGGCGTCCTTGTCGTAGGAGACGTCGATCCTGAAGTCCTCCCTGGCGACGGTGACCTTGTCGGGCTCCGTGATGGACCTGTAGTGGAGCTTGTCGATGGCGTCAGACGCGTTGGAGATGATCTCCCTCAGGAAGATCTCCCTGTGGGTGTAGATCGAGTTGATCATGAGGTTGAGAAGCTGCTTGGATTCCGCTTTGAACTGTTTCTTTGCCATCCTATCGCCTTCGATTGTGATGACACCCTGTTTTCAACCAGGGCTGCAACAGCGATTTTACTGTTAGAACTTCTATAATAAACTTTCTAATATTTCCAGACAGCGTATGTGTGTAATCAGTTCGTGACCCACGCCCCTGCGTTGACCATTATATATTCGTAAATCGGTGTTAAACGGGTGACAGGATTAGAACTCTATACTGTGTCCTTGTGATCGCGGTTGCGGCTGTATCCGTCCTGGCCGCCTCCGCTTGCGGAACGGAGGCCTCCCCGGATGACGGCATGGTCTTCTCACAGGACGGGATCGTCTACGAGACGAGAGGCGGATTCTACAACTATGTGGAGCTGATCGGAGTGACCGACGGATTCGACGCTGAGGACCTCGTTGTTCCGGAGACCGTCACACACGATGGGATGTCCTACAGGGTGACATACGTCGCTCCGGAAGCGTTCAAGGACCAGACATCCCTGGTCTCTGTCCACCTTCCCGAGACTATACACAGTCTGGGAAACGGCGCATTCTCCGGATGCACCTCACTCAGCGACATTAACATCCCTTACTCGGTAACGGATCTGGAGGAGACCTTCGCGGGATGCACCTCCTTGGAGAAGGTCATCCTTTCCGGGAACTACTACACAACCGAACTCCGTGGAACGTTCCAAGGATGTACATCGCTAAGGGAAGTCTCGATTCCCTGGACCGTCACCGTGGGCGACAACACGTTCGCGGGATGCGATTCGCTTGAGTACATCGATATCGGACGCGCATCCTTCGTAGGTGACGATGCATTCTCTGGATGCTCGTCCCTGACCGAGCTCAGATTCAGCAAGGACATAACACTCATCGGGGACCGTGCCTTCGAGGATTGCACATCGCTAAGGGCGGTGACCATCCCCGAAACAGATGGCCTGGTCATCGAGGAGGAGGCCTTCTCAGGCTGCACCGACCTGGAATCCGTCTACATAGGCGACGGTGTCGAGGTAGTCGGAGACCGTGCCTTCGAAGGATGCCATTCCATTTCGGTACTCACGTTCCTGAGTGTCTGCGAGATTGGTGAATCCGTGTTCGCCGAGAGTGGTTCGATAGAGACGGCACACATACACAGTCAGACACTTCTTGAGAGTCTGGATCACGGAAACGCGCTTGTATCGCTCACCCTTGGTGGGGATGTGGTCGACCTGTCTCCCCGGACCGTCCCGTCGCTGTTGGGCCTGCGCACCCTCGTACTGGAGGACGGTGTCAGGACAGTAGATGTGGGGACTTTCGATGGCTCAAGAAATCTGGAGCTCGTCGCAATACCGCACAGCCTCGAGGCACCAGAGGGGCCGATATTCGATGTGGACGGCGAGTGCCTCGTCGCCGGGAATCGGGAAATCCTGGATTCTGTCGGCATCTGGAATCCGATTCATGGGAACCTGGTGACATACAACCTCACCGGCATGCCGGGAGAGGCCGACCGGCTGGAGTACGACTGGGCCGTTTCCGGAGAATGGGTCACACCTGAATACCATGACAGGGGCGGATACACAGTGGAGGTTTCACTGGACGGGGATGATGCGGAAGAAGGATTCGAGATGCCATCCCATGATGTGAATTTGGATGTCACATACCACAGCGACGTACGTAGAATACTGTTCTACGACGAGAACACCCTGGTGGACTTCCAGAGATTGCACCTCGGTGACCAGATCCAGATTCCCGAGACACCCTATCGCTACCCCACCGTGGGGTACGACTACGAGTTCAGAGGATGGGTGGGTCTGGAACCCGGGATGGTCGTGAAGGAGAGCACCTCCTTCCATTCCGACTTCGTCAGGGTTCTGACTGACGAGGGATGCGGAGAGGCGGCAGACGGTTTCCTGTGCTTCGACTGGAATTCGGAGGCACCAGTCCGCATCACCGGCGACATGGCATCACGTCTCCTCTCCTCGAACATCTCCGAGGGACTCGACGGTGTCTCGTTCTCCTTCGAAACTGGCTGGATTACTTTGGGGAACGACGATCTATCGCTTATCTCCGACGAGGGAGTGGTGTTCGAGACCTACTGGACATTTAATCCGACATCCCGGCACCATGTCACAGCAGAGGGGTCAGACGGATCGGTGACCTTCGATGTGGACCTGGGATGGATGTCTTCGAACAGGATCACGGTGGTCAGCCAGATCGGACCCGACGGGGAACTGACCGAGATCGAAAGCACCACGGCATGGCACGATGGGTTCCGCTTTGTCAGATTCACCGTCACCGATTCCGGGGACTACTTCCTGGACAACGGTGGCCCACTCAGGGAAATACCAATGATCGCGATCCATATCGGAGCGGCGTTGCTGCTGGGGTTGCTCGCCGTTGTCTCCGTGGTCGTCATATCCCGTAGGGTCTGAAAGTCCCAATGACGGGGGGCCCGGCCCCCGCCAACACGGGTAACACTAATGCCATGTCGATGGCAACCTGGTAGCACGTTTCTGTTTCCAGGAATAACACGGTGACACGATTCCATGATTGTTATGTAGCCTACGCTGGCGGAACAGAAACCTTTAAACCCCTTCCGACAGACTGACCTTTCATGATGGGGAAGGCGGCTAAGGCGGTCGTGTTCGCGGTGCTCGCGGCGGTGTTCTACGCCGTGAGCTCGCCCCTGTCCAAGATCCTCCTCGAGGATGTCTCGCCCTACCTCATGGCCGCGCTGCTTTACCTCGGCGCCGGGATCGGGATGACCGCCGTCAGGGCCGCGTCCCCGTCGAAGCGCGCGGAGGAGCGCCCCCTCACAAAGGTCGACTCACCGTACATCTTCGGGATGATCGTCCTGGACATCGCCGCGCCGATACTGCTGATGTACGGCCTGCTCAACTCCCCGGCGTCATCGGTCTCCCTCCTGAACAACTTCGAGATCGTCGCGACCACGCTCATCGCCCTCCTGGTGTTCGGGGAGAGGGTCACACCCACGACCTGGGTCGCCATCATACTGATCACAATCTCAACGGTCATCCTGTCCACAGCCGGTACAGGGGAGATCTCGTTCTCGCACGGCTCCCTCGCCGTCATCCTGGCATGCGTCTGCTGGGGCCTCGAGAACAACTGCACCCGCAGGCTCTCCGACTCCGGGGCGCTGAGGATCGTCGTCATAAAGGGTATCTTCTCTGGCCTCGGCGCCCTCGCGATAGCCGTGTTCATGGGCATGGGCTCCCCCTCCGCGACGGAGGTCATGGGCGCCCTGGCTCTCGGGTTCGTGTCCTACGGCATGAGCCTGTTCTTCTACATCACCGCCCAGGCCAGCCTCGGCGCTGCGAAGGTCAGCGCGTACTACGCCATGGCGCCGTTCATCGGAGCCTTCATCTCCCTCGCCGTCCTCGGCGAGGTCCTGACCCAGGCCTTCGTCCTGGCGCTGGTGTTCATGGCGGCGGGGGCCGTGGTGCTGACCAGGGAGACGCTGAGGCCGGAGCCGACCCCGGCGGCGTCGTAAGCTATATGAGCCCTGAGGCCGTGGTAAAGGCATGGACACCCGTGTCAGGTACCTTCTCATACTGGCCGTCTACGTGGCGGCTTGCGTAGTGGTGGGGACGGGTGTCACGGTCCACCTGACCGACCTGAACGGGGCGGACTCGTTCTACTACGTGGTGCAGACCCTGTGGACCGTCGGGTTCGGCGACGTCATCCCCGCCGGACACGTGGGGAGGGTCATCACGCTGGCCCTCAACTTCTTCGGGACCATCGGCGTGCTCTCGGCGATCGGTATCGTCAGCGGTATCGTCCTGGACAGGTTCGTCGTCCGCCAGCGCAGGCTCGCGGAGGACTACGCCCACAGGCGCGAGCGCATCAGCTCCGCGATTCACGAGTGGGCGGACGAGAACGGAGTGGAGCGCGACAGGGTGGAGGAGGCGATCGTCTTCGATGAAGTCCACCGACGTCGAGCTTCTGAGATGGAGCGCGATCGTGGCCGCGTTCCTGGCGGTGTCCACCGCCGTGTTCTGCCATCTCGAGGGATGGAGCGTGTTCGACTCATTCTACTACTCGTTCACCACATCCACCTCGGCCGGGTTCGGAGACCTCGTGGTCTCGCGCGAGAACAGGGTCCTCGCCGCGGTGTTCATGATGGTCGGCGCGACCCTGGTCCTCTCGCTCGCTGCGAACGTCGGCCAGTGGATCATGGACACCGTCACCCGCAGACGCGCGGTGAGGGCGTTCAGAAGGGAGCTTGAGGCCACGGTGGCCAACCTCCGCGCCCTCGGCCCCGACACATCGGCGCTTGAGAGGAGACTGGACGCCATCGTTTCCGAGGGGGTCGAGGCGGCAGAGGCAGACGACCTGGACCTCGGCATCGGCGGCCACAGGTGAGTCAGACCATCCCATTGGCCAGTCTCCGGCCGAGATCCCTCGCCGCCTCGCGGTCCCTCGGGAACACCTCGTCCCTCTGGACGCGCTTCGACTCCATGTCGAATATCTGATGCTCGTACCTCTCGTAGTCGGGGTACTGCCACGTGTTGTAGCAGTACAGCTCCAGGGGCTCGCTGCCCGTCAGCCTCCTGGTGAAGCGCCTGAAGCGGTTGATGTCTATGCCGTAGTGCGCCAGCTGCTCCTCCGTGACGTTCATGGTGTAGACGTACGCCATGCGCACAGGGTGCTCGCAGAACGACGGCCCGTTGCCGTAGGAGACACGGGGGAACAACAGCCTCTCCAGGAACGCGTCCGTCATGGCGGACAGGCCGTTGAAGTAGATCGGAGATCCGACGACGAGCGCATTCGCGCCGTCGATTGCGTCGAGGCCCGGGGTGAGACCGTCCCTCATGGCGCATCCGTGCTCCTCCAGACCTATGCGCTTGCATGCGAAGCAGCTGGTGCAACCCCTGAAGTCCAGGTCGTAGAGGTTGAACAGCTCCGTCTCCGCGCCCGTCTCTGCGGCTCCGTCCAATGCGTCCTGCACCAGCGTGGCGGTGTTCCACTTCTTCCTGGGGCTTCCGTTGATCCCTATGACCTTCATGACCGGGAGATGGTCTCCAACCCTTAAAATCGATTTCCAGAATGGATTTTCATGGATTCCCCGAATCAACGTGACCGCACGGTGCCTCCTTTAAGAAACATCGCGCAGAAACGAGATGGCCGGCCGGGTTATCGAGACCCCCGACCGGCAGGAGAAGAGTAAATGGAAGTTACTTTCCTCCGGAGGACGTTTTACGTCCGGGTCTCGATCACGATGTTTGGCATCGAGATCGAGATCTCCGTCCAGTGATGGACGGACAAACCCTGGCCGTGAGGCCCCGGGCCTGTTAGGCGCAGGATCGGTTCGGGTATGAGTGTAGGAACGATGAGCTAGTATTTAAAGAATCGTTTCGACACTCGATGGCTTTAGTGCAATCTCAAAATCCTCTTCGGAACACGGGCCGCATTGGTTGCAGAACGCGCCTGTTCCGGAATCGGGATGAACACTCTGCGACCGGCATGCACGGCAGAGGCCCCATGATCCGGAGGACCTCCGTCGAATGGAGATTAGATACCGTCGAACCGCCTGACGCCCCTGCAGTTCGGGTAGTCGCAGCAGCCGTAGAACCTCCTGCCGTCGTGCTCCACGATCCTGACCGGTCCGAAGCACTCGGGGCAGAAAGGCGTGGACCTGGACAGCACCGGGCTCTGGCCCAGCAGCTCGGTGACGAACGGCGACCTGGCGGACTGGGCGTAGTGGTCCTCGTCCGTGCGGTTGACGATGAACAGTCTCCTCCTGGCCCTGGTCATCGCCACGTAGAAGACCCTCCTCTCCTCGGCCAGCGGTATCCCCTCGTCCCTGGTCGCGAACAGGTCCGAGAGCTCGTCGGAGACCGTGTTGGGGAACCCGCCGCGGTCCCTGTCGGCCAGTATGAACACGTTGTCGGCCTCGAGCCCCTTGGACGAGTGCGCCGTGAGAAACCTCACCGGCCTCACGTCCCTCCAGTCGCCGGAGTCCTCGTCCCACCTGCGGTAGACGATGTCCACAGATCCCGACTGGGACCTGTCCCCGAGGCTGAATGAGAACTGCCCGCTCCCGTATCCGAGGGCGTACACGTCCGCCCTGGTCCTGCCGATGATGAAGACCGACTCCCCGGGATCGATGAAGTCCAGGCGGTTGGCGATCGCCCTGGGGATGTCCCTGTCCGAGTTCACCGGCAGCAGCTGCGCCGGCCTGAACGGCGGGTCCCTCACCCCCCTGACCTCCTTCCTCTGCTGCATGGGGTTCGCCGACACGAACCTCCCGGAGAGGTCGACGATGGTCTGCGGGCAGCGGTAGGTGGTCTCTATCCTGGACACGGACACCGTCCCGTACCCTTCCCAGATCCTCTCGAAGTCGTAGAACTGCCACACGTCCCCGCCGCTGAATGAGTAGATGCTCTGCCAGTCGTCCCCGACGCAGAAGAGCCTGAACCCCGTCCTGTCCCTGATCGCCCTCAGCAGGCCGACCAGCGTCGGCGAGACGTCCTGGTACTCGTCCACCAGGACGTGCGTGTACCTCCTCCCGTAGGGCCCTCCGGCGCGGACGGACTCCGTGGCCTGGATGACCATATCGTCGTAGTCCGCCATGTCACCCTGCATGCAGAGCATGTTGTACTCGTCCCAGACCCTGTCCAGGAGGGACAGCTTCTCCTCCACGCGGGGGCGGGTCTTGGTGTCGTTGCGACCGTTGGCCCTCCTGAGGTCGCCGATGGTGGTCCCGGTTGACTTGCACCTGGAGATCAGCGCCCCCATGGCCTCTGGGAGCCTGTCGCCCCACGCGTTGATGACCTCGGCCGCCAGGTCGTTCGGGTTCAGCCTCTCGCACTGGAACCCGTGGCGCTCCATGTGCTCCCACGCCTCGCGGGGCTCCTTGGCTGCCTTCCTCACCACGTCGTCGTCGGAGTAGACGGTGAACCTGTGGCCCTTCCCGTCCTCGGCGTGGACGGAGGCGGGCTTCGTCTCCCTGTCGGTCACGACCGGCCTCTCGTACGTGCAGCGGATGCCGCACTCGAAGAGGGCGTCGGCGAAGTTCCTCAGGCCGCGGTTCCTGATGCTGATGCCGCAGAGCGACACGTCGGAGTACCCGACGGTGCGGAGCCCCTCGACGTAGAGAAGAAGCGCCCTCGCGAACCTGCGGTCGACCTCGGCCGTGTCGTACATGATCCTGCCGAGGAGCCTGGTCCTGTCCTTGCCGACGCAGGACCTCCTGCGGAGGATCCTGTTGCCAAGGGCGTGGATGGTCATCACGTCGCCGGGGAAGCCGCCGCCGAACTCCGAGTCGATGGAGGCGCGGAGGTCCGCGACGGTGTTGTTCGTCAGCGAGATGAGCAGGATGCCCTTCGGATCGACGCCTGTGTCGACCAGGTGCCTGACCTTCCCGACGAGCGTTGTGGTCTTCCCGGTGCCCGCGGCCGCGATGACCAGCTGGGTGTCCGCGTCATCCATGACGGCGGCCAGCTGCTGCGGGTCGAGGGGGTGCTCCCTCACCACCATGACTGGACCTGCTCCGACCATGGGCCCCACATCGTAAGGTCGGTCAATAGGGTTGCGGTGGGAGCCTGCGACCATCTCCGGCATGCCGACGAGCTCCAGCCTTATGCCGGGCTCATCCCTTGCGAAATCCTCCAGCCCCGGGGTGAATTATGGACATCGACAGTGATTTACTGTCAAAAATTTTCATGATTGCACATTGCTGTTATAATGCAAAATCACAACCGTATGCTGGCTCATGTGACGATCGGAAATTCGAGGCCGATGAACCCGGAACCGATTCACCGATGGGATCTCAGGGAGGACACGACGATCTCGTAAGCGTCCCTGTACGGGATGCCCCTCTCCCTGCATATGGCAGCGAGGGACTCGTACTCGGGATGGGCCTTCTCGATACCGTCCACGGTGCAGAACTTCACCTGCACCCTGCCGAGCGGCGTGTCCACATCCTCGATCCTGCGGTCCATCACGGTGCGGTCCATGACCGCCCTGCGGATCCCGACGGTGGAGGTCTCCTCGAAGATCACCCTCTCCATGCGCTCCCTGTCGGATTCGGAGCATATGACGGACAGCATGTACGCCGGACGCCCCTTCTTCATGAAGACCGGGGTGTAGTGGGCGTCCCTGGCCCCCTCGCGCATCAGCCTCCCCGCGGCGAAGCCCAGGGCCTCGCCCGTGCAGTCGTCCACGTTGCACTCCAGCTTGACGATCGTGTCCGTCTCCGGCGCGGGCGTGATAAGCATGGCCCTCAGGATGCCGGACCTCTCCGACTCCCTCTTGCCTGCTCCCATCCCGATCCTGTCTATGGTGAACGACCTCGGAACACCGCGGGTCCTGACCGCGGCGGCGAAGGCGGCGCCCGTGGGCGTGACGTACTCCCCCTTGGAGTCCGTGATCCTGAGCGCCAGCCCGCAGGCCCCGGCTATGTTGACGACCGCCGGCGCCGGCACCGGGATCACGCCGTGCTGGCACCTTATGCATCCGGTGCCCTCGTAGAGCTCGGAGAAGCACACGTCCGCGACCCCGAGGCTGTCGATGCAGACCCCCAGCGACACGACGTCGACGATGGAATCCACCGCACCGACCTCGTGGAAGTGGACCTGCTCGATCGGCACGCCGTGGGCCTTGGCCTCGGCCTCGCCGATGATTTTGAATATCCTCCTGGACACGGACTTGGCGTTCTCGGTCATGTCCGCGCCGTCGATGATCGCCAGTATCTCCGGCAGCCCTCTGTGGACGTGGTGGTGCGGATGCTCCATCTCCTCGTGGACATGGTGCTCCTCGCCGTGGGCGTGGCTGTGGCTGTGGCCGTACAGGTAGTCCGCGTCATGGTCGTGGTTGTCCTCGTCCAGGATCACGTTGAAGTCGCAGACGTCCAGTCCCGACTTGGAGACGCGCGTGACCTCGGTCCTGAACCCCGTGAGGTCGAGGGACGACAGGGCCCTGTCCAGCGCCTCCCTGTCGGCGCCGAGGTCGAGCATCGCCGCCACGGCCATATCGCCGCTTATACCTGAGTAGCATTCGAAGTAGAGCGTCCTTCCGTCCATCTGATCGCCTTCCAATCGACTCCCGGGTATAACTAGGGAGCGACCGGAGTGTCATCGGCAGCAGATATTTAGAGTTGACTCCAACTGTATCGTTCAGACGAGCCTCTCCAGCAGACCCGCCACGTCCCTGAGCCCCTCCCTTACGGGGAGATGCTGGGGGCAGGCCGCCTCGCACTTGCCGCAGCCCGTGCAGTCGGACGCCCTCCCATGGCCCTTGGACCTGTTCAGGTAGTAGAACCTCTGAGGCTGAAGGCCCTTCGCAGGAGCCATCCTGGCACTGTTGTAGATCTGGAAATAGTCCGATATGGGGATGTCCATCGGGCAGCCCTCGAGGCAGTACCCGCACGAGGTGCACGGGATCGCAGTGGATCCGCCGATGATCCCCGCCGCCCTGCGGACCGTTTCCTGTCCAGCGGCGTCCAGCGGCCTCGGGTCGGTCATGGTGCGCATGTTGTCCTCAAGCTGCGCCATATCGGACATCCCGGAGAGGACGGTCTCCACGCCCTCCAGCCCGGCGACGAACCTCATCGCCCATGACGCGGGGGTCGAGCCGGGTTCGGCCTCGTCGAACATCTCCCTGACGCTGTCGGGGACGTTCGCCAGCGCGCCTCCCTTCACGGGCTCCATGACCACGATGGGCTTGTGATGCCTCCTGGCGACCTCGTAGCACTTCCTCGACTGGATGGTGGGGCTCTCCCAGTCCAGGTAGTTTATCTGGAGCTGCACGAAGTCGTAGTCGTCGTTCTCCTCCAGCAGCCTCTCGAGGAACTCGGCGTCGTCGTGGACCGAGAAGCCGATCCTGCCGACCCTCCCCTCCTCCTTGAGCATCCTGACGAAGTCGAATGTCCCGAGACGGTCGGCGGTGTCGTACAGCCCGCGGCAGGGGTTGTGCACGAGGTAGCTGTCGAAGCGGTCGACGCCGCATCTGTCCAGCTGCTCCCTGAAGACCCTCTCTTGATCCTCCGGGACGCTGATCGACATCAGAGGCATCTTCGATGCTATGCGGAAGCTCCCGCGTGGATGCCTCTCGCTGAGCACCTTCCTCACGACCCTCTCGCTCATCCCCCTGTGGTAGAGGTAGGCGGTGTCGAAGTAGTCGAAACCGGATGCGAGGAAAGCGTCCACCATGGCCTCCAGCTGCGGGATGTCCACGCTGGTGGGGTCCTCCGGGTCCATCAGTGGCAGGCGCATCAGTCCGAATCCTAGTTCCGTCATGGATGCGACTATCCCAGAAGCGTATTTGGGCGTTGTGCAGGCTTAAACATATGTTTTTACTTATGTTATAACATATGTTCATCCAACAAGATGATTTCAACTTATGTTGAAACATAAGTTAATATGCGACACCGACGATAGATCGACGGTGATCGGTTGCCAATCCCAGTGAACGCATCGGACCTCATCTATGGCAGAAGGGTGGAGAGCGCCAGGATCGAATACAAGAAAGGATGGAATCCGGCCAAGGTGCTCCACACAATGTGTGCATTCGCTAACGATGTGGAGGGCTGGGGCGGGGGATACATCATCATAGGCGTGGACTTCGAGTCCGGAAGACCGGAGATCGTCGGAATAGACGAAAACACAGTCGACTCCATCAACAAAGAGCTGATCGGCATGGGCAATCTGATGGAGCCCAGATACATCCCGATAGCGGATCTGGAGCACGTGGACGGGAAAGATGTATTCCTGATCTGGGTACCGGCAGGGGACCGCAGACCGTACAGCTGTCCGGTCTCATACTCCAGGGAGAGGAAGAGCGGAGAGCGCGCCTACTACATCCGCAGACTGGCAAGCACCATCCGGGCAGACAGGGACGATGAGAGGATGCTGTTCGAGGCGTCCAGGAACAACCCCTTCGACGAATGCATCAACCCGGATGCCAGGATCGACGACCTGAGGCCGTCTCTGATCCGTGACTACCTGTACCGTGTCGGCAGCGACCTCTACAGGAAGGCGACAGACGAACCCATAGAGAGGCTGGCAGACCTGATGAGAATCGCGGGAGGGCCTCCCGAGGACCGCCGCCCCCTGAACGTGGGCATGATGTTCTTCAACGATGAACCGGACCGTTTCCTGCCAGGTGCATATGTGGAGGTCGTTCACAAACCGAAGCCCTCGGGAGAAGGTATGTCCGTCTGGCGCTTCACAGGGCCTGTGGACCGCCAGATCATAGAATCCATCAGGTTCCTGGAGAACACCTTCGTCACCGAACGCGTTTACAAGACAAACGACCCACAGGCGAGGAGGGTGCTGAGCTATCCTCCCAAGGCCATAAGGGAACTGCTGGTCAACGCCGTGTACCACAAGAGCTACGAGATGAGGGAACCCGTGGTCGTGACCGTCACTCCTGAGTGCATGGAGTTCCTGAACTACCCTGGCCCGTCCCCATCCATCACAGATGAGGACATACGGAACAACCGTCTCAACGTGAGCGCGTACAGGAACAGACGCACGGGCGAGTACCTGAAGGAACTGGAACTCGCCGAGGCCCGTTTCACGGGGATACCTCTGGTCATCGAGTCCCTCGAGAGGAACGGGTCGCCACCGTTGAGGATCCTCACAGACCCGTTGCGCACGTACTTCAAAGCGGTGCTCGGCATCCACCCGGACTTCCTGGAACAGGCGGAGTACGATGATTCGCCCATCGAGGACCGCATAGCCTCCGTGCTCAGATCCTCGGGATGCCTGTCCTTGCGCGAGATATCCCAGTCGCTCGGTTACAAAGGCATCAACAAGACCGTTTCCGAAGCCGTCAAGGGGATGATCTCCGAGGGCCGTCTCGAGTACCTCATTCCGGACAAGCCCCGCTCGCCCAAACAGAGGATATGCCTACGCAGATGACGTACTTGTACGGATCCCGTTCACTTCGACGGGTCGCGCATCGAGCATGGCATGGCGCAGAGGCACTTCCCGCAGATCTGCTCCCCTGTGAGCGGCACGTTCTCCGTGCACCTCTCCAGACAGGCGTCCCTCCTGAAGCCGTCCCCGGTCAGCGCGGACACGGGACAGGCTCTCATGCACCTTCCGCATGAGCCGTCGATCCTGAAGAGGCATCTCTCCTCGAGACAGGGGGCGTCGTGCGCGCATTGGATGTCCGTCACCACGGAGAAGAACCTCCCGGCGCACCCGGCTTCGGTGATGAGCATCCCGTTGACCCCGAAGTTCCCGAGGCCCGCAATGCGGGCGACGTGCCTCTGGGACCAGACGCTGTACGTCCCATCGATGATCGTCCCGGCGTCCTCCGGCACCGCGGCGCGGAACCCCATCGCCTCCACCTGGGAAGCGATGAACCTGTTCATCTCCGCGCACATGGCGTTGGTCAGGGAGTATGCATGGGACCACGACGCGACGGGGCGCTCGCCGCCGGCGTTGTCACCGACAACATCGCGGACGAACGGCATGAAGTAGGATATCACGGTCCTCGCGCCGGGGAGGTAGTCCTGGGGGACCTTGTGCGACGGGTGCGCCACGACCCTCAGCTCGGGGAACATCGGGGACCCAGCGTCCGCCAGCCCGACCATGGGCTCCCTCCAGATCGTCTCCAGTCCGCGCTCGGCGCAGTAGCCCTCCGAGAATCCGGCTATCCATTCCCCGACCCGGCGCTTCAGACCGTCCATGCATATCACGCCGAAGGGTCCCTGAACGAGCAGGGCATGCCAACGATGCACTTCCCGCACGCGTACAGTCCGTTGTAGGTCGCCCTGGAGGCGTCGCCGTACCTGTCGCAGGCCCAGCGGTCGTACCCTCCGGGCGTGAGGGCCTTGCTCCTGCACTTCCTCATGCAGGCTCCGCACGACCCGTCGATCTTGAAGAGGCAGCGCTCGCCCTCGACCGGGGCGTCCGGCTCCACGTCGAGGTTCGTGACGACGGAGTAGAACCTGCCGCAGCAGCCGCGGTCGGTGATGAGCATGTTGTTCTTGCCGAAGGCCCCCAGCCCCGCGATGTACGCCACATGCCTCTGGGACCACCTGCTGACGATGTCCCCCTCGATGCGGTCGTACTGCTCCGGCGTGGGGAACTCGGCCTCGAAGTCCAGCGCCCTGACGTCCGTGGCGACCGTGTCCGCCAGGTCGTCGATGATGCTGGTCGTGAGGGCGTAGGCGAACGCCCACTCGGTGGACGCGGTGTTCCCGGAGATGTTCCCCTTCGCCAGATCCCTGTCGTACGGGATGTAGTACGAGACGACGATGGTCGCCCCGGGCAGGATGTCCTCCGGCATGAGGTGGTCCGGATGGACGACCGTCCTGAGATCCTGGAACAGCGGCGACCTCGCGTCGGCGAACCCGACCAGCGGGTCCCCCCAGACCGGGTCGAACCCGTTCTCGTCGCAGTACCTGTCCAGGTACCTCTTGATAGTGTCCGTCAGAAGCTCCCTCACATCCAGATCCATGCCGGGCACGAAAGAGGAGCCCGTGATAAAGGTGACGGCCAGCCTCAGTCTCTCAGGCACCCAATGGGGATGACGTGGACCCCGTCCGGCCTTGTGTAGGCGTATCCGAGGGCCGTGATCACAGCCAGGGCGGACGGCGGCCTCATCCTCTCCGCATCTATCTTGTCCCTCAGCCTCTTCAACGTGGCAGCCCCCTGCTAGATTGCGTCCTCTCCGCCCAGCTTGACCTCGAATGCCACCCACCTGCCGCCGTAGACATGGACCACCGCGTCCGCCTTATATAGCCAGACTCTCGGATTCGAAGGCCGAATAACCTCTGACGGAATACACGATATACTGGATGAGGGAAGATCTGATTGTCACTATGCTACACACAGGTCTAACATTCCCGCGTTTCGTTATTGATTGATATAATTTTGGTGCAGATTGGTGGTAATATTCGATGCAAGTTGGCTATACTTTTAGATGCAAGTTGGCGGACAGAATCCATGCGGTTCCATGATGTGCCAGACGCGTTCCATAAACAGGAGGACTGCAAGAAAAGGGGGATCTTCCAGACCTCTATACCGACACGGAATCGGTAACGGTTCAAACATCATATTCAACGATGATGAACAACTGTGAAGAAGACGTACCAGGATCCCGGGGCGAGGAAGGTCCCCGCGGGCATGGACGCCCGCGGGGGTTCATAGTCAGAGTATGCCCATGTCCGTGAGCTTCTCCGGCAGGTACGTGTCCGTGACGTAGTCCAGACCGTACTTCGCCAGCGCCTGCTGCTCAGACTTCTTGCCCATGCCGAGCATCGCCTGGATCTCGTTGACCCAGAACTCGTCGGTGAACCTGGGGTCGGAGAGCTCGGCGTTGAGTGCGCCGACGTCCTTGTCGTTGAGCTTGTCGGTCGGCAGGTCGTAGTTCAGGATGTCCGACGCGGTGACGCCGATGAACTGCGCGGTGGGCGTCGCGAGGTACTCGGAGATGTGCGCGGTCTTGATGGCGCCGTACGCGACGGACGCGTAGATCCTGAACGACCAGGGGTCGCCGTCGGTGAAGACCGTGACTGGGAGGTTGTGCTCCTCGTTCATCCTCTTGATGAGGCGCCTGGTGGACCTGGCGGGCTGTCCGGACAGGTGCACGAGCACGCAGTCGTACTTCTCGGGGAACCCGTTCTCGATCAGCCTGGCGTACATACCTCCTGTCTCGATTGCCATGACGAACTTCGCGTTCCCGGGATCGATCTGGAAGGTGTCCTCCTCGACCTTGTACGGGACGGCGAACCCCGCCTCGGACACGTCGTCAACGCAGTTCATCGTCTTCATGCCCTTCTTCGTCATGGTCGTGAAGTTGACGTCGCCGTAGACGTGGGCACCGGACTCCTCCGGACGGAGCTTGAAGTCCTCCCTCATGCAGTGCGTGATGGTCTCCAGATCCTCCGCGAGCAGGTTGCTCTCGTCCTGGGTGTGGAACTTGGCGTTGTTCCATCCCTCGGAGATGTAGTACATCTCCCTCAGGGTGGACGACTTGTTCTCGCGGATCATCTCGTTGATGAAGTCCGCGGTGTAAACGGTCCTGAGCATCATGACCGCCCCGTTGACCGTCTTGGCGGAACGGGACGTCTTGAGGTCCCCGTACTTCCAGACGTTGTGCTGCGGGTCGAACTCGATGTTCCTCTTGGACCTCAGGGGGAGCTCCATGGTGGGGATCTGCCCGCCGTCCAGCTGGTCGTAGATCCTCTCGACCACGCCGGTGAGACTCTCCTGGGCGAGCTGCTGTCTGTTCTCATTCGTCGTCAAGGTCTTCAGCCTCCATCGTCTCTTCCTCCTCGTCCTCGACGTAGTCGCCCTCGTCGGTCTGGATGATCTCCATGCCTTTGATTCCCCAGTCGCCGGGGAGCATGTCGGCGCCCATGACCATCGCCGGGTTGAGCCCGGAGAAGTAGATGTCCTCGGCGTCGAAGGTGTCCGCCATGTCGCCCTTCAGCTCGAAGACCACGTCGATGTGCTTCGACGGCTGCAGGTCGGTCACCTCCCAGTTCGCCTTGCCCTCGTCGTTCATGTCGATGAACATCGGATTGGCGAACAGGGTCAGGTTGACGGCCTCCTTGGGCAGCTGGGCGTGGAGTCTGAAGCTGCGCGGGAGGTTGGTGTAGTTGTAAACCGTGTACGTGACCTCGCGGGTCTTCTTGTCGAGCTTCTTGACCGAGGGCTCGACCCAGACCACGTTCATGATCCTGGTGATCGTCATGTCCAGGTTGGGGACCGGCCTGTTGAGGTGCGCCGCCGCCTTCTGGGCCATGTCCGGGAGGATCTCCTGGACGATCTCGAACTTCGCGTGGGTCTTCTTCTTCCTCTCCAGCTTGTTGAGGTGGCTCTTGAGGTTCCTGGCGCAGAGCCTCAGCGCGAGGCCGATCTCGCTCTGCAGCTCGGGGAAGGACGCGATCGCCTCCTTGCCCTCGGAGGTGAACGGGACCTTTGTCGACGCCACGTGGACCAGGATGATCGCGGGTCCGAAGGGGATGCCCTTGCCTCCCCTCTGCTCCAGCCCGTACCTCCTCCAGTCCATCTCGGAGATGGCCTTCGTGATGGCGCATGCGCCCTGCTGGTAAAGCAGCGGGACGCGGTTGGCGAACCTGAGGATCTGGACCTGGCTGTCGGACGGGATGTCCCCGCCGTAGACGATGCCGGCCTCGACGATGAACGGGTTGCCGTTGACCGCCTTCGGGGAGCGGGTGACCGGCGTGGCGTAGTAGTCGGGCCTGAGCCCGTCCAGCACGTGCATCAGACCCTTCTTGATCAGGGTGTCCCCGATCGGCGACAGGCAGTCCGTCGGAGGGGCCATGATCTTGACCGTCTTGATGGCGGCCAGCATCGCTATGGCGTCCTCCCTGGTGATCTTCTCCGGCTTCTTGTCGCCGTCCACCTTGGACTTCTCCAGGATCTCGGTGGCGAGCCTGTCGGTGATCCTCGAGAAGTCGTTCTTGAGGAACGCCCTGACGGACTTCTGCGCGGAATTCGAGGCGTACTTGAGGAGGTCCCCGATCTCCATGCCCTCGGGATGGGGCTTGATCTCCTTCGGCCTCGGGGGCATGATGTCCGTGGCCCTCTCGAAAACGTACTTGGTGCCGTCGGGGTCGTGGAAAGTTATCTCGGCGTGGGGGTTCACGATGGCCGTGTCCTTCAGGTACTCGAACACGGACTGCTTCCCGGTGATGTACCTGCCCTTGATCGTGTACTCGATCTTGGTCCCGTGCTCCTTGCCCTCCCACGTGAACGCCTTGTCGTTGGTCACGATGGGGCGGTTCGTCTTGGTGTCGATGACGATGTCCATGCCCCAGGCGACCTCGTCGTCGCCCTCGATCTTGGAGATGACGTGGGCCGGCTTGCCGGTGGTGATGTTGCCGTACATCACGGTCGCGGATATCCCGATACCCTGCTGTCCCCTGGACTGCCTGAGGGCGTGGAACCTGGACCCGTAGAGCAGGCGCCCGAACACGTTGGGCATCATCTTGTGGACGATCCCGGGACCGTTGTCCTCGATGGATATCCTGTAGTCCTCGTCGTTGAGCCGCTCTATGACGACCTGGATGTCGGGCAGGAACCCCGCCTCCTCGCAGGCGTCCAGGGAGTTGTCCACCGCCTCCTTGATGCCCATGAGCAGGGACTTGGAGCGGGAGTCGAACCCGAGGATCTGCTTGTTCTTCTCGAAGAACTCGGTGACCGAGATCTCCTGCTGCTTGCTGGCCAGCTTCACAGCCGTCGCCGTCTTCTTCTTGGGAGCGGCGTCTCCGTTAGAAACTTCTTCCGAGGGCATCCGACCCTCGATATGGGGGAATCGCATTTAAGGATGGCTGGTTGGCGCACGGTTCCGGAGGGCCGCTCCGCGGACGGGGGACCACGGCGTTCCTCGACGCGGAACCGGCCTGTCCGAGGGCATGTGCCAGATGTCAGATGTCGACCCCGTCAGCGTCTGGGCATCCTGCCCTTCGGGAGGACCATCGTCTCCACGACGTCGCCCTCCTTCAGGCCCCTGAGGGTCTCCAGGTTGGATGAGGCGCGCCTGTCGCCGAGGCCCATGGCCTCGACGAAGAGCCTCTCCGCCTCCGCCAGGTCCCTCTCCACGCATGTGCCGGTCATGTAGAACGTGCCGAGGGCGTTCAGGGCCTGCGGGTACTTCCTCGCCGCCGCCCCCCGGATGAGCTCCAGCGCCTTCTCCGGATCCGCCTCGGTGGCGACCCCTCTTAGGTACATCATGCCGAGGGTGTACGTGGAGTACAGGTTCCCGTCCTCCGCGGCCTCGACGTTGAGCCTGAGCGCCTCCCCTTTGTCCTCGTCGACCCCGAAACCGTAGTAGTACATCTCGGCGAGATGTGCCTTGGCGTCGGACGAGCCCAGCGAGGCGGCGTACTCCAGATGCGGCAGGGCGTCCCGGTACCTCTTGATCCTGAAGTACCCCGTGCCCACCGCCAGGTTGGCCTCCACGCTGTCACCCGCCAGTTCTGAGAGTGTGTCTAGGTCGCGCTTCTTGGTCAGGTCGAACTTCCTGACCTGGTAGTCCGGCTGGTTCTTGGGCATGCACGGGCCATGGGCTCCTGACTATAACCAAACTGCGGAGACCGATTGCCGGGTGCTGGCGAAGCATTCGGAAACCGGATTCCACGAAAGTGATAAATCCGCTGTCCGCACGTTACACTCCTTATAATGGACACCAACATCCAGAAGTTCCAGGCTTTCGTGAAGACCGTCGACCTTGGAAGTTTCACCAAGGCGGCCGAGGCCCTGTCCTGCTCCCAGTCCGGCATCAGCCGCATGATAGGCGACCTCGAGAAGGAGTGGGGCGTGATTCTTCTGGAGCGCGGCAGGACGGGGATACGCCTGACCCCGGACGGCGCCAGGCTGCTGCCGGAGGCCAGGGCGCTCTGCGACTCGTACGACCGGCTGCAGTCCAGCGTGGACGAGATCAACGGCATCCACTCCGGGATCATAAGGATCGGCAGCCTGTCGAGCGTCGCCACGCACTGGCTACCGAGGATATTCGGGAGGTTCCTGACGGACTACCCCGACGTGAAGTACGAGGTGCTCCTCGGCGACTACGCGGAGATCGAGAACTGGATCGTCGAGGGCAGGGTGGACTTCGGCTTCCTCCGCATCCCGACCGTCCGCAACCTGGACACGACGTTCCTCTCACGCGATCCGCTGATGGCGGTCCTCCCCAATGGACATCCGCTGGCGGAGCTCGACGTCGTCCCGATCGAGGATCTCTGCAGGGAGGACTTCATCCTCGTCGAGAAGAAGTCCAGGTCGGACGCCGGCGAGCTCCTGAAGCAGCACGGCCTCCAGCCCAACGTCCGCTTCAAGACGTGGGACGACAACACGGTCCTGGCCGTCGTCGAGGCGGGATACGGCGTCACCATCCTCTCTGATCTGATACTCAGGAGGAACCCGTTCGACGTAGAGATCCGCCCGCTGGACGTCCCGGCTTACAGGGACATCGGGATCGCCATGCGCGACCACGAGACGATCTCCGCGGCGGTTCGCAGGTTCCTCGGGTACCTTCCTCTGCGGGACGACATGGTGGACAACTTCCTGGCCGGGATGGGTGAGGCCTTCCGCGCCCGCACGCTTCCGGGGGACATCCCGGGAACCGACGGGAAGGACCTGTGAGCCGATTGAAGAGCCGAGGATGACGGTGGCTTGTCCACACTAAATGGCGTAAACGTTATCAAAGACCAATATATTAGTGTCTATCCGATGACAAGTCTGATGAGGTTCGGGATCTCTGGGAACACATACGCCATCAGCGGGGCGACCGCGAAGGGCAGACGGGATGAGAACCAGGACTTCTACGCCTGGTCGGTTGTCAGCGACGGACGGATCGAATCCTGCATCGGCGGCGATGTGCTCCGGTCCTCCGCGGAGAACCGTCCCGAAATGATGCTTGCCCTGGTCTGCGACGGACTCGGCGGGATGCGGGACGGCGCCGCCGCGAGCAGGACCGTGGTGGAGGACCTGATCAGATGGTTCATGACTGACGGACCGTCCGAGGACGACCCGAACGGTTCCCTGGAGACGGCGATCATCGCATCCGACGCGTGGCTCGGCATCCGCCACAGCGGCAGCGGGACCACGCTGTCGGCGGTGATGTCGATTGGCGGCAGCTGGGTCTCCGCCCACCTGGGAGACAGCAGATGCTACCGCGTCTCTGGGAGAGGGGTGTGGCGCACCAGGGACCAGTCCCCCGTGGAGGACCTGTTCAGAGCCGGGATGATCACGGAGGACGAGATGAACACCCACTCGCGGAGCAACGTGATGGACTTCTGCATGGGCCTGGGCGAGGCCCGCCGCACCGTGTTCGACGACCTCGGGGACGATTGGGACAGGCTGGTCCTTTGCTCCGACGGTGCGTTCGGTTACATGGGGGCGGAGGACTTCCGCTCCATCCTGAGGGCATCCGGGAGCGCTGAGGACATCGTTGATGCGGCCTATGAACGCGGCAGCACCGACAACATAACCGCGGTCCTGATCGAAAAGTCGCGAAGAGCCTAATAACAAGATGATATATCCCGCCACGATACAAATGGTCGACGAGAAAGCTATTCAGGTCGCGCAGGAGAAATTCGGCGCACTCGTCAGAAAGCAGCTCGAGAGGGTCGAGAAACTGAAGGCCGAGGATGGCCCCATCGACTACTCCAAGCTGGACAAGCTCATCATCGGTGTCTGCGGCGGAGACGGGATCGGACCCTACATCTGCGCTTCGGCCCAGAAGGTCATGGAGTTCCTCCTGGCGGACAAGATCGCCGCCGGGAAGGTCGAGATCAGGCAGATCGACGGCCTGACTATCGAGAGGAGGGCCGAGGTCATGAAGGCCATCCCCGACGACACCCTCGAGGAGCTCAAGAAATGTCACGTCATCCTCAAGGGACCCACCACGACCCCCGCCAAGGGCGACCCCTGGCCGAACATCGAGTCGGCCAACGTCGCGATGAGGAAGGAGCTGGACCTGTTCGCCAACGTCAGGCCCGTGTCCGTCCCCGAGCTCGGCATCGACTGGACCTTCTTCAGGGAGAACACCGAGGGATCCTACGCCCTGGGAAGCGACGGTTTCTTCGTGTCCGACGACCTGGCGATGGACTTCTGCGTGGCCACCCACCAGGGTACCGAGAGGATCATCCGCGCCGGATTCGAGCACGCCAAGAAGACCGGCAAGAACTACGTGTCCATCATCGTCAAGGCCAACATCATCAAGACCACCGACGGACTGTTCGTCGACCTGGCCGACAAGATCGCTAAGGACTACCCCGAGGTCAAGCACGACGTCTGGTTCGTGGACATCACCACAGCCAAGCTGATCGACCCCGCCAGGAGGAGCGATTTCAAGGTCTTCGTCCTGCCCAACCTGTACGGCGACATCATCACCGACGAGGCCGCCCAGATCCAGGGAGGAGTCGGAACTGCCGGTTCCGCCAACATCGGAAACAGGTACGCCATGTTCGAGGCCATCCACGGCTCCGCGCCCAGGATGGTCACCGAGGGACGCGCCCAGTACGCCGACCCCTGCAGCATGATCAAGGCCGTCGCCCTCATGATGAACCACATCGGCGAGTCCGAGAAGGGAAGGAAGCTCGAGATGGCCCTGGACATCTGTACCCAGTTCGAGAAGAAGCTGGTCATGACCGGAAGGTCCACCGGAGCCACAGGCGACGAGTTCGCCCAGTACGTCCTCGACACCATCCAGCGCCCCGACCTCGAGCAGGCCTGGCAGGGATACGTCGACGCGGCGATTGCCAAGGCGAAGAACTGATAACAAACTCCGAGGGTCTCCCGTCGCGTTTCTGACGGGAGGCCCCATCACACATTTCCCGTTCTCGAAGATACGTTGCACAGACGTTCGGCAACAGCACCCTTCACACAGCCTCCATCTCATCATTTCCACGAATAATGTACAATTGTTCGCTTATTATCGATAATTATATACACCTCCAGGATGAATTCTCATCCCAGTGCTTGTGCAGGAGGATCACCGATCTGACCTCTCCCTACACAGACACCACTGAAAAGAGGTGTATGGATATGGCAGAGACAAGCAAGAAGCACGACAGGGAGCTCAGGAGAAAGGAGAAGAAAGCCGCACGCGAGGCTAGACACAACGCCCGCAACGCGGCCTGATGCCCTCAATCGCCCGGCGTAAGCCGGGCCTCCCTTATTCTTCCGATTATCATCATGTCCGTCATTTTTTACTGAAATCGTTATAAAAAAAACGAAGTGCTGACAGACTCAGTATATAGTATTTCTTCTTCGATTTATATTCTGCGCTGCTTCCATAATTCGGTACGAATGCGGAACCGCAGTCCGTAAATACCGATTCCGCAGACTTCACATCCAAGCGTCTGCGGGAAGGAAAGGCCCGATGAAGACCTCGACGGATCCACGGACACTAAGAGGTGTTTGAAATGACCGACGAGAAGAAAGAGACAAGAGAGGAGAAGAAGGAGGAAAGGAAGGAGGCCCGCGAGAAGAGACACGAGGAGCGCGAGGCGAAGAGGGAAGAGAGAAAGGAGGAGCGCGAGAAGAAGCACGCCGAGCATGAGGCGGAGAAGGAGAAGAGACACGCCGAGAAGGAAGCCAAGAAGGAGCACAAGGCGTAACGAGCGTCTTCACCTGACAAGGAGGTATGTAGTATGCACATGAAGGAGCAGAAGCATGAGAGCAAGCACGACAGAGAGGAGAAAAGGAAGGAGAAGAAAGCGGAGCGCGAGGCGAGACACAACGCCCGCGAGAACCCGACCAACTGAAAACTCCGACGAGGGACAGGCACACACCTGCTCCCCGCCTTTTGATTGTATAATTGTTTAGAAACGATCGCTTTGGACGCGTAACAGCCACGGCCCCATAGCTGGCGTCCCATCGGAAAACCCGACTGACGTCACTTCTTCCTTCTGTCATCCTTCCTGTCCGGAACAGTGCACTGATTAAGAAAGTCCGGAGCCAGCTCGTTCCAGTCATCGAACAGACTGGCACCCTCGCCGGGCTTGGACATGTACGGCTTGTACTTCTCGTAAAGATCACTCCTCCGCTTCTTCTCCTCTTCGGAACACATCGCTATCACCTCCGGGCACCGAAGCCCGATTAAGAGAGGGAGCTGCTGATATAATAACTATAATTTGTAATCTCTGTTATGTATGTTATTCGAACTAAGACGTCGGAAATGACATGAGCAAGCACAAGGACACCGCACTGTCCGTTGTCGACATGTTGCCTCGGAAATGATGAGGCCGTAGAAATGGGAAATGCCGGCCTTACGGCCGGCTTTAGGGTTTAATCAGAGCTCGATCAGGATCAGCACGTTTCCGACCTGGATGGTCTCGACCGCCTTACCGTCCAGCATGAGGCGCTTGTCCAGCTCGAAGAACTCGGCTCCGACGGAGACCTTCTCCCCGTCGATGTCGATCTCGACCGCACCGTCAGCCAGAGCCGCGGCGGCGTCCGCGGGTGCCATGGCGGCGACGGCGGACACGATGGCCTTGGCCTGGGCCTTGAACGCGGGTCCGAGCTTGGCATGGACCGGCTTGACCCCGACGACCTCCTCGGTCAGCTGTGCCTCGGGGGCGATGACGACCTCCTTGGCCTTCGTGGTCTCGGCGATGTCGTCCTTGGTGGACCCCAGCATCTCCGCGTCGGCTCCGACCAGCTCGATCATCGCCATCTCGGCGTTGAGCGGGACCTTCTTCTCGGATTTCCAGGCGCGGACGGCGGCGAGGACGTCGGACAGGAGCTCCCCTGCCCTCTCGGCCTCCTCGTCCTCGAGGACGGGCTCGGGCCATGATGTGAGATGGATGCTCCTGTTCCCGTCGATGGCCTTGAACCTCTCCTGGTAGACGTCCTCGGTCACGTGGGGCATGAACGGGGCGAGCATCTTCAGGCTGCCGAGGAACACGGTGTACAGGGTCCACCTGACGGCGTCGTCGCTCCTTCCCTTGACCATCTCGATGTAGTTGTCGGCGAGCTCGTGCCAGATGAATCCCTCGACCTCCTTCATGGCCTTGTCGAACTGGTAGACCTCGAAGTAGTCTGTGACGGCCCTGACGGTCCTGGAGTACTTGGAGAGGATCCACCTGTCGGAGGTCCTCAGCTGGGGCATGTCGGCGGGCACGTTCTCGAAGAACCTCCCGACGAACTGGCCGATGTTGAACACCTTGTTGCACAGCTTCCTGCCGCGGACGACGTCCTTCTCCCTGAAGGCGTGGTCGATTCCGAGGGAGCAGGTGGCCGCGTAGTACCTGAGCGCGTCGGCGCCGTAGTTCTCGAGGATCGGTATGGGGTCGATGACGTTCCCGATGGACGAGTGCATGGGGGTGCCGTCGGGGGCCATGATGAACCCGTGGATCATGATGTTCTCCCAGGGGATCGAATGCTCGATCTGCTCCGCCCTGAGGATGGAGTAGAACGCCCAGGTCCTGATGATGTCGTGGGACTGGGGCCTCAGGGACATGGGGAACAGCTTCTTGTGGAGCTCGGGGTCCCTCTCCCAGAACGTGTTGTACAGAGACGATCCGGAGGAGTCCATCCAGGTGTCGAAGACGTCGGTGCATCCGACCAGCTTGCCTCCGCACACGGGGCACTTGTCGACCGGGGGCGCGTCGAGGGTGGGGTCGCAGTAGCACATCTCCTTGGTGGCGCAGACGGCGTGGCCGCACTTCTCGCACTCCCAGACGGGGATGGGCGTGGCGAAGATCCTCTGCCTGCTCAGGACCCAGTCCCACTCGAGGGAGTTGGTCCAGTCCTCGAGCCTGATCCTCATGAACTCGGGGAACCAGTTGATCTCCTTCGCCCTCTGCAGGATGACGTCCTTGAAGTCGGTGGTCTTGAGGAACCACTGGGGGACCTGCAGGTACTCGATGGGCGTGTGGCACCTCCAGCAGATGGAGACCTGCTGGGGGTTGTCCTCCTGCTTGACGAGGATGCCCTGGTCCTTCAGGTCCTGGATCGCCGCCTCCCTGGCCTCGAGGACGGGCATGCCGGCGTACTTCCCGGCGAGCTCGGTCATCCTGCCGCGCTCGTCGATGCCCTTCTCCATCTCGAAGTGGTACTTCATGACCCACTCGAGGTCGTCCTTGTCCCCGATGGTGCATATCATGACAGTTCCGGTACCGTAGTCCATCTGGACCTTGGGGTCGGCGATGACCTTGACCCTCTTGCCGAAGAGGGGCGCGATGAGGGTCTTGCCCACGAGCCCGGCCTTCTCCTTGTCGTCCGGGTGGACGGCGACCGCCTTGCATGTGCAGAGCAGCTCCGGCCTGGTGGTGGCGATGAGGACGTATCCGTCCTCGCCCTCGATCTGGAACTTGATGTAGTTGAGCTTGTTGACGTTGTCCCTGTACTCGACCTCCGCGTCGGCGAGGGCGGTCATGCACCCAGGGCACCAGTTGACGGGGAAGTTCGCCTTGTAGACGAGGCCCCTGTTGAACAGCTCCACGAACGAGAGCTGGGTGATCCTCCTGTAGTAGGGGGCGTCGGTCTGGTAGTAGATGCTGGGGTCCATGCTCTCCCCCAGGATCTCGAAGTGGTGGGTCATCTCCTCGATGAACCCGTTGGCGTACTCCTCGCAGAGCCTCCTGTACTCCTGCCTGGGCGTGTCCAGCTTCGTGATGCCGTGCTTCTTCTCGACCTTGACCTCGATCGGCGTCCCGTTGACGTCGAAGCAGAGGGGGAAGAACACGTTGTACCCGCGCATCCTCTTGTAGCGGGCCGCGAAGTCGATGAGGGAGTACCCGGTGGCGTGCCCCAGGTGGAGCGATCCGGACGTGTACCTCGGCGGGTTGTCGATGCTGAAGACTGGCTTGTCGGATTTGGGGTCGAAGCGGTAGATCTCCTCCTTCTTCCACATCTCCTCCCAGCGTTTCTCGATGGATGAAGAGTCGTACTGTGCCATGGCTAACGGGACTGCGTAGTCGGGATTACTATAAAATTTATGCGCGCGCGTGAGTTTCCGAGGACAACGCTATAACGGAGTTCCGCATAGCGCCCTCCGCAGGGGTGACGAAATGGCCGTACCGCTTCACATCATCAGGCTCACCATGGAGATAGACAAGGGCAACCGCCAGGCGTACGACCAGCTCAAGGCCCTGGCCAGGACCAACGAGGACGCCAGGCGCGTCCTGAGGACCGTTAAGGAACCGCCGAAGCCCGCCAAGCCCCCTGTGAAGACCGCGCCCGTAAGCAGGCCCGACACCCCCGAGCAGACCGCCGAGAAGGCTAAGGCGGGGGACGCGGCGTCCATCGCGCAGCTCAGGAAGAAGGCCGAGTACGAGGACATCAAGGCCCAGAACGCACTGGGTCTGGCACTTCTCAGGACCGACCCCGACGAGGCCAGGAAGTGGCTCATCCGCTCGGCCAAGATGCCCGAGTCCGTGGAGGCGCTGAGGCGCATGGCGGCCTCCGGAGACGCCGAGGCTAAGAAGTGGCTGGACGCCCAGGGGAAGCCCGCCGAGCCGAAGAGGAAGCCTATCGCCCAGGAGATGCCCAAGAGGGACGAGCTCGGATACTACAAGCCGCCGACCAAGCACAGCAAGCCCAGGATCGGCGACGTCTTCAGGCTGAACGACGCCATCCTCAACACCGGCCAGAAGAACAGCATGGTTCTGATCAAGGAGATGAAGGGCGACTTCGTCACTGCCTGGACGGTCACCCGCGAGCCGGGGAGGCACAAGGCCGTGAAGCTCATCGACCCATCCCTGGCAGGGTTCGCCAGCGCCCAGGTCTACGTGCTCACCGACACGGACAGGGTGCTCAGGAAGGACAGCCTCGCCGAGTACAGGGGCAGCCTCGGACCCAGGGACATCGCGCAGTTCAGGCTCTCGCACTGACGGTCTGGCTCTTATCCAAAAAGCCCATTCCGCAGCTGTCGACATGGATCGTGTCCGCCTCCGGCTCCCATGGCCTGCAACCCGGAAACGGGTCCTGACGGGAACCGTCCGTCAAACATCCCTACGAGATCCGACGGCCGTCATCCGCCTCTAAGGTCCCTTCGGGACCTTGTAAATTTTGACCGCCAATCATGTTGCTTCTTTTGAACCTTTTTTATACAGCATGTTGTTCGTTGGCTCATGGCATACGACAGACTCGCCGATGCCATCATCAAACACGCCAAGCTCATCCTGGTCGCCTGGATCGTCATCCTCCTGGTTGCCGCGGTTCCGGCCATCAACGCCTTCAGCAACATGAGCTACGACATGAATGAGATGGGCATCGATGAATCGGAATCGATGAAGGGCCTCGAGATCATCGGGACCTACTTCCCCTCGTCGGACGCCGACGCCTCGGCATTGCCGATGCTGGTTGTCGGGTATGATGACGCGGAGGAGCACGACCAGGCCCTCGCGATAGTCTCCGCTCTCCAGGAGAAGCGGGGCGAGTTCTTCGTCTACACCGACGAGGACGGAACGATCCACGAAAAGATATCGTCCATCAGCGCGATGATGGACACCGGCGTCACGAACGATCCGGAGACGGGCGAAGAGACCATCGTCCCCGGGATCCTGGTCCTCTCGCTCTCCTACAGCAGCGACTGGACAGGCAACGTTATCGACGACACCCCCGTCCTGAGGGACCAGATCGCAGCCGCGCTCGCCGACTACGAGACTGAGAACAACACCGAGTTCACCCTCTCGACCTACCTCACAGGCAACCCCGCCGTGTCCTACGACATGGAGAACGGTGCCATGGAGGACATCTCCCACATCGACATCTTCACCGTCCTCATGATCCTCATCCTGGTCGGACTGTTCTTCAGGTCCTTCATCACGTCGGCCATGCCGCCCGTGACCATGGGTGTGGCGTTCGCCGTCACCATGGGTCTGATTTACGGCCTGATGTACTTCATGGACATCTTCTTCATCACCGAGATCATGCTGCTCGTCTCCATGATGGGTGCCGGATGCGACTACTGCATCTTCATCCTGGCCCGTTACAGGGAGGAGAGGCGCGACGGCAAGGACCACCACGCGGCACTCCACAGCGCCATCAAGTGGGCCGGGGAGTCCATCACCATCTCCGGAGCCTCCGTCATCATCGGGTTCGGAGCCATGTCGATCTGCTCGTTCAGCATGATCTCCACCATGGGAATCTGTCTCGCCCTGGGCATCATCATCGCCCTGCTGGCCGCGCTCACGTTCATACCCTCGCTCCTCGAGGTCGTCGGGGACAGGATCTTCTGGCCCACCAAGATGAAGGAGTACGAGGAGGGCGGCAAGGCCACCAGGGGCTGGTTCGCCTGGAGCTCCAGGGTCGGCCACAAGTACTTCGACATCTCATCCAAGTTCACACTGAAACACGCCAAGGCGATCGCCATCGTCGCGGTGCTCGTCACCGTCCCGGCGGCGTACGTCGCACTCGAATCGGACACATCGTACGACATGACGAGCTCCCTGATGACCGGGGACTCGGAGAAGGGAATGGACCTCATCGGGGA
Source organism: Methanomassiliicoccaceae archaeon DOK (assembly GCA_009911715.1). NCBI lineage: Archaea > Methanobacteriati > Thermoplasmatota > Thermoplasmata > Methanomassiliicoccales > Methanomassiliicoccaceae > Methanomassiliicoccaceae archaeon DOK. Next base: position 1,377,963 of record CP047880.1, read on the forward strand.
GTACGCCGACCAGGGCATGATCTACCCCAACTACGTGCTCCTCGAGTACGACGAGCCCGTTGCCACCGTCGATATAGCGTACGACATCACAGGTCAGCCAGCAGGATACACCCTGACATGGAATGATAACTGGCTGAATAACCAGAAGCAAGCCCTCCAGGAGATGTCGTCCAAGTTCCAGGAAGACGAGAACATTACTAGCGTCCTGACTCCATACGAATGGAGCGACGTGATTGCCGCTTCTGGACAGAATGTAGACATCTCGATGTCGGATCTAATCGCTTTAGCGTCCACTGACCCCATGGCTGCCCTGTCGTATCTGAACGCAGCACAGGCAGTCGTTGATTACGCTCAGCAGAACGCTTACGCGACAGTCGCAATTGTATTAGAGAACATGTTCCCCGCCATGGTTCAGGAATATCGCGCGAACCTTGAGGCTATGCTCGCCATGTCTGGTAGCGATATCACGATTCCCGAGTTCCTGAAGGATCCTATCGCTACTTTCATGCTTGTGACATCTGGCGGTGCGAGCATCGATTACATTGTGAACTCGAACCTTGGCTACATCGGAGGCGACTTTGCCAACTCGGAAACTGGCACCGGAAACGTCACGTACGTGAAAGTATCCGCATCCACCCACGAAGCCGCCATGTCTCAGAGATCCATGGATTCCATCGCATACATGCAGAATGTCGTTAACGATGTCACCGGATCCATGGTTGGGGTCACAGCGACCTGGGTCACTGGAACCGCCGTCGTCATGTACGACATCTCCGAGATCATCTCCGGCGAGTTCACGCAGATCGAGATCCTCGTGGTCATCCTGATCATCATCCTGCTGTTCTTCGTGATGCGCTCGTACACCATCCCGCTCAGGTCGGTCGCGACCATCCTGATGAGCATATGCTGGACGCTGGCAGCCACGCACCTGATCTTCGGAGACGAGGTCACCTGGCTGATTCCGCTCATCCTGCTTGTGATCTGTCTAGGACTCGGAATGGACTACGACATCCTGCTCACGACGAGGATCAAGGAGAACGTCAGGGCGCACGGCATGTCCAACGACGAGGCCATCCACCACGCGGTGGTCCACTCCGGATCGGTCATCACCATCTGCGGACTGATCATGGGAGGGGCGTTCGGAACCCTGATGCTGTCCTCCATGGGCATGCTCCAGCAGTTCGGGTTCGCCCTCTGCTTCGCCATCCTGTGCGACGCGCTGATCGTCAGGACGTACATCGTCCCGGCCGTGATGCACCTGCTCGGCGACTGGAACTGGAAGGGACCCAGGTTCCTCATGACGAAGGCCGAGAGGGAGCAGCTGGACCAGAAGAAGTCCGAGTGATCTCCGGAACCTTTCAAAGAGGGGCTCGAGGCCCCTCACCTTTCCTTTTCGTATCGATTTCCGCCTGCTGCATCCTACGTGTAATAATAGTTTCCAACTTAGAACATTATCAGATTGATAACGTTATATATGGGATAACATTATCACCCTGACATGGTGGTGGAGCTTGAGTCCGTCATGGAGTGTCTGGGCAACCCGCTCAAGGCCAGGGTCATGATCATGATCAAGGAGCATGGGCCGTTGACCCCCAAGCAGATGCTGTCGTACGACTCCAAGATACCTCAGGCGTCTCTGTACCGCGCGCTGAAGAGCATGGAGGAGAACCGTATCATCATCACAGTGTCCGAGACCAAGGTCAGGGCCGTGGTCGAGAAGTGCTACTCGCTGAACGAGGAGCTCAGAGGAAGGATCGACGAGATGGTGGCAAACAACAACGGTGACATCTACTTCAAGCTGTTCATGAGCTTCGCGTTCAACCTCCTAAGAACGTTCGAAGACTACACCAGGAACCAGAACATCGATCTCAAGAACGACGGGTCGGGGTTCTTCGCTGTCCCGGTGTACGCGACGACCGAGGAGCTGGAGGACATGTACAGGAGGATCCTGGACATCATCCGTCCCGCTCAGGTACGCCAGAGCGCCGATCAGGATCTGCACACGCTCGCCTTCATCGCCACACCCCCCAATCGCACGAAGAGGGAGGCATAAACAATGGGACTAACTAACTTCCGCATAGTCAGACTCAGACGCAAGGACCTTGAGAAACTCAAGGAGACCGGTGAGAAGAGAGACATCGAGGTCGTCGGCATGGTCTACGCAGACGAGGACGTGGACCCGGAACTGGTGAAGGCGACCATCTCCAGCACCAAGATCTATGGCTCGATCCTCGGCAGGGCCGACACCAGGGCCGCGCTGCTCAACGTGAGCGCAATCTGACGGCGGGGCCATCCCCGCCCAATTCCCTTTCCAGAAACATTCCCTCAAAAGAAACGTTACCATTTTGGAAACATTCATATAAGCGCGTGACGAACGCTCCGCCATGACTCTGGAACTGGCGGAGATCCATGACTGCGTCGGGAATCCGCTGAAGCTCAGGATAATGATGCTCATCTCCCGGAACGGTCCGATGACGCCGAAGCAGATGCTGCAGGAGACCGGCGCGTCGCAGACCACTCTGTACAGGACGCTCAACTCGATGTAGAGCGATGGAATCCTCCGGATTGTGCAGGAGACGAAGGTCCGCGCAATGACGGAGAGGACGTACGACCTCTCCATCGACTTCAAGCACTTCGACGTGGACCTGGTGAACAGCAACGACCTCGACGGATACTGCAGCATGTTCAGCTCCTTCTCCCTCGGACTCATCAGGGACTTCCAGGAGTACGCGGACGACCCGGACGCGGACCTCGGCAGGGACAGCACCGGGTTCGCATCCGTGGGACTCTACATGACCGACGAGGAGGCCAAGGAGCTATCGTGGAAGATCGCCAAACTTGTGGAGCCGTACCTGTCCCGCTCCTCGCCCGAACAGAGCCTCCACACGATGGCGTTCATACTGACCCCTCCGCAGAAGAGGGAAAGCGTGTCCGAGAGCGGCGCCAACACCCTCGGGGTGAGAATAACAGGAGTGAATGAATGATACTGAAATACCTCAGAGGCCGCGAATGGGCGGCCATAGCGCTGTGCGTGGTGCTGATCGCGTTCATGGTCTACCTGGAGCTGGAGATCCCCGGCTACATGTCCACGATCACGACCGAGATCGTCAGCCCCGACACGGACATGGACGTCGTCTACGAGGACGGCGGAATGATGCTGCTCTGCGCGTTCGGAAGCCTCGTCGTCTCGATCGTCGTGGGCGGACTGGCGGCCTGGATCGCGACGTCGTTCTCCAGACGCCTGAGGGACCTGGAGTACTCCAGGGTCCAGTCGTTCTCGCTGGAGGAGATGAACAGGTTCTCGACCTCGAGCCTCATCACCCGCTCCACCAACGACATCACGCAGATCCAGATGACCACCGCCATGGGCCTGATGATCATGATCAGGGCCCCCATCATGGCCGTCTGGGCAGTGATGAAGATCCTGGACAAGAACTGGGAGTGGACCATGGTCACGGCCCTGGCCGTCGTCGCGATAGTCACGATCATCTCGGTGATCATGCTCTACGCCATCCCCAGGTTCAAGAGGATCCAGGGTTTGACCGACAACGTCAACAGGGTCACGAGGGAGAACCTCGCCGGCATACGCGTGGTCCGCGCCTACAACGCGGAGTCATACCAGGAGGAGAAGTCCGAGACCGCCAACAGAGAGCTCACGGACACCAACCTGTCCGCCAACCGCGCCCTGGCCGTGATGTTCCCGACCATGATGCTGGTCATGAACGGGCTCTCTCTGGCCATCTACTGGATAGGCGCCATGCTGATCGACGCCGCCGGAATGCCGGCGGACAAGATGGTCCTCTTCTCGGACATGATCGTGTTCTCGTCCTACGCGATGCAGGTGGTCATGTCTTTCATCATGCTGGTCATGATCTTCATGATCCTGCCTCGTGCCATGGTGGCCTCCAAGCGTATCCAGGAGGTCATCAACACGGAGCCATCCATCAGGGACGGCCACGGCGCCGATGCGCCCCGCGAGGGGTCCGTGGAGTTCAGGAACGTCTCGTTCAGATACCCCGGCACGTCTGGGTACGTCCTGCACGACGTCAGCTTCACAGCGTCGAAGGGCGAGACAGTGGCGTTCATTGGCGCCACGGGAAGCGGCAAGACCACCATCGTGGACCTGATCCCCAGATTCTACGACGCCACCGAGGGACAGGTCCTGGTCGACGGAGTCGACGTACGCGAGTACAGGCTCCACGACCTCAGGGACAGGATAGGGTACGTCCCCCAGAAGGCGTTCATGTTCAAGGGGACCGTCGACTCCAACGTGAGGTACGGGGACGGCTCCGAGGAAGTCACCGAGGAGCAGGTCAGGAGGGCGGTCCGCATAGCCCAGGCGACGGAGTTCGTGGAGGCCAAGGAGGGCCAGTACGAGTCCGAAGTCGCCCAGGGCGGTTCCAACCTCTCGGGAGGCCAGAAGCAGAGGCTCTCCATCGCGAGGGCGGTCTGCCGCGACCCCGAGATATACATCTTCGACGACTCGTTCTCGGCCCTGGACTACAGGACCGACAGGGTGCTCAGGGAGACCCTGAGGAACGAGATATCCGACGCCACCACGCTGATCGTGGCGCAGAGGATAGGCACGATAATGGAGGCCGACAGGATCGTCGTCGTGGACGACGGCGAGGTCGTCGGCATAGGGAAGCACGAGGAGCTGCTCCGCAACTGCTCGGTGTACCTGGACATAGCCAGATCGCAGTTCTCCGACGAGGAGTTGGGAATATGAGCCCCGCACCTAGGAGAGGGCCCCACGGGCACGGCCCCGCGATGCGCGGGGAAAAGGCGGACGACTTCAGGCTGGCCTGGAGGAGGCTGTTCCAGTACATGGACCGCTACAGGGCCCCGTTCATCGCGGCCCTGGTGATCGCATGCGTCGGGACCGTCCTGACACTGGCCGGACCGAACCTGATCAGCGACGTCACCGACCTGATACAGGAGGGCCTCTACGGCCCGATGGACCTGGACGGAATAGTCTCGATATGCCTGATCCTCGTGGCGCTGTACGCCCTGAGCGCCGTCCTGACGTTCGTCCAGCAGTACATCATGACCACGATCTCCCAGAGGACGGCGTCCAACTTCCGTCGCGACATATCGACGAAGATCAACAGGCTCCCCCTACGCTACTTCGACTCCAACACCACAGGGGACGTCATGAGCCGCGTGACGAACGACGTGGACACCCTGGGGCAGTCCATGAACCAGAGCATCAGCACCATGGCGACGGCCATCACGCTGCTCGGCGGGTCCGTGATCATGATGCTGTACACCAACGTCACCATGGCCGCGACGGCGATCCTGTCGTCCCTGGTGGGGTTCGCGTTCATGGCGGTGGTCATGGGGAGGTCCCAGAAGTACTTCGAGCGCCAGCAGTCCGACCTAGGCGACATGAACGGCCATGTGGAGGAGATGTACTCCGGACACCTGGTCATGAAGGCCTACGGAGGGGAGGCCGCCGCGAAGAGCGACTTCGACAGGATCAACGACAGCCTGTACAGGTCCGGATTCATGTCCCAGTTCCTCGGCGGAATGATGATGCCGTTCATGAACTTCATCGGGAACTTCGGCTACGTCATGGTGTGCATCGTCGGTGCCCTGCTGTGCATCGACGGCAGGATCTCCTTCGGGGTCATCGTGGCGTTCATGATCTACGTCCGCCTGTTCACGCAGCCGCTGACGCAGATCTCCCAGGCAGTGGTCTCGATGCAGTCCGTGGCGGCCGCGGCCGAGAGGGTGTTCGAGTTCCTCGACGAGCCGGAGATGGAGGACGAGTCCGAGAAGTCGGTGAAGCTGGAGAACGTCCAGGGACACGTCGAGTTCAGGGACGTCCGCTTCGGGTACTCCCCGGACAAGGAGATCATCCACGGCTTCTCGGCGGAGATCCTGCCCGGGCAGAAGGTGGCCATCGTCGGCCCCACCGGGGCGGGCAAGACCACCATGGTGAACCTGCTCATGCGCTTCTACGAGGTGAACGGCGGGGACATCCTGATCGACGGCGTCTCGACGAGGGACATGAGACGCGAGGATGTGCACGACCTGTTCTGCATGGTCCTCCAGGACACATGGCTGTTCGAGGGCACCATCAGGGAGAACATTGTGTACAGCAAGGAGAGCGTCACCGACGAGAGGCTGGACGAGGTCTGCAAGGCGGTCGGCCTGTACCACTACATCCAGACCCTGCCGGACAAGTACGACACGGTGCTCGGCGACAACGCCAACCTCTCCGCCGGACAGAGGCAGCAGGTCACGATCGCCCGCGCGATGGTCGACGGTTCGCCGCTGCTGATCCTGGACGAGGCCACGAGCTCGGTCGACACCAGGACGGAGAGGGTCATCCAGGAAGCGATGGACCGCCTGACCGAGGGCAGGACGTCGTTCGTCATCGCCCACAGGCTGTCCACCATCAGGAACTCGGACCTGATCCTGGTCATGCGCGACGGCAACATCGTCGAGCAGGGCACCCACGACGAGCTCCTGGCCAGAGGAGGCTTCTACGCCGACCTGTACAACAGCCAGTTCGACCCGGAATGAAACCCTTTACCCCTTAAACCCCTTTAACGCCGTTTCCCCGAGTTGGATGCAAGGGTCAATGTTTTATGTCCATTACTACGTGCCAGTCCCCGGTACATAGAATGGACGCAATGACACTGCTCGCGTTCGTCATCTACTTCATTGCCCTGATCATCATCGGAATCCACTTCTGGAGGACGAAGGACAGGGACAGCATGGAGGACTACATCCTCGGGGGTAGATCGTTCGGACCTTATGTAAGCGCCATGTCGGCGCAGGCATCCGACATGAGCGGCTGGCTCCTGATGGGTCTCCCGGGATCCATCGTCCTCGCTGGTCTTGGACAGGCGTGGATCGGAATCGGCCTTCTGATCGGATCGTACTGCTCCTGGCTCTTCGTGGCCAAGAGACTCAGAAAACACTCAGTCGTATCGAAGAACTCCCTCACGATGCCCGAGTTCTTCTCCAACCGTTTCGCGGACCACAAGGGCTATCTCAGGATCGTCTGCGCCGTGGTCATCCTGTTCTTCTTCACGATTTACGTGGGATCCGGATTCCAGAGCTGCGGTATCGTCCTGGACATGCTCCTGGACAACGGCGGATTCGAGGTCGGAATCCTCGTCGGAGGAATCGTCATCATCCTGTACACCTTCCTCGGAGGGTACAAGGCGCTCTGCTGGACCGACTTCTTCCAGGCCATCCTGATGGTCGTCGTCATCGTTCTCGTCCCGCTCGTCATCATCGGGCAGACCGGATGGGACACCATCTCCGCCGGATGGGACGAGCTCGCGACATCCCAGGGCCTCGAGGGCTACACCAGCCTGTTCTACAACGCTGGCGTCCCGATCAGCGCCGTGGTCATCATATCCGGACTGGTATGGGGACTCGGGTACTTCGGAATGCCCCACATCGTCGTCAGGTACATGTCCATCAGGAAGGTCTCCGAGATCAAGGTCGCACGCAGGGTCTCCCTCATCTGGGGTATCCTGGCGCTCTCCTTCATCTGCCTCCTGGGAGTCATCGCGGGAGTATATCTGCCGGACCACGGCATCAACATATTCGACTCGTCGATTTACGACTCCGAATACGTGTTCATGTACACCGCCCAGCAGCTGTTCCAGGACACCGCGCCGTTCATCCTCGGAGTCGTGTTCGCGGCCATCCTCGCCGCCATCATGTCCACGGCGTCCTCCCAGCTCCTGGTGTCCGCCTCGTCCATCACCAACGACATCCTCGCCAAGACCGACAGGGTGCACATCTCCGCGAAGAACCTCATGTGGCTCGCCAGAGGCATCGTCGTCGTGATCTCCATCATCGGCATGTGCCTGGCGCTGTTCGGCAGCGACAACATCATGGGCCTGGTGTCCTACGCCTGGTCAGGATTCGGATCCGCGTTCTCACCGGTCATGATCCTCGCCCTGTTCTGGAAGCGCATGAACTGGCAGGGAGCCATGGCAGCCATGATCACCGGATTCGCCGTCGTGGTGTTCTGGGAGACGTTCATGGACTTCACCGGCATGTACTCCCTGTTCCCCGGATTCGTCCTGGCGTTCATAGTCGCGGTCGTCGTCGCGAAGCTCACCCCGCCCCCGTCGCAGGAGGTCCTGGACGAGTTCGAGGCCGCACAGAACTACAAGGATCCCGAGGAGGCCTGAAACCCCTGACAACAGGGGCCCCAGGAGGGGCCCCTTCTTACCACTTCTTTCTGACCCCAAAGGTTGAACAACACCTCCCGCATGCACCCGTCATGGACCGCATCGCCGACTACGACACGATCTCGGACACAAGAGAGGCGGAGATCACCCTGAAGGGCTCTCGCTTCATCGGGATCGTCATGCCCTGCCCGTCGGAGGGCGACATCCAGCCCAACCTCGAGAGGGTTTCCCAGAAGTACAGGGACGCCACCCACTACTGCTGGGCCGCCGTGTACGACGGATCGTCCAGGCACGAGAGAAGCAGCGACAACGGGGAGCCGTCCGGCACCGCAGGGAAGCCGATACTGTTCAACCTCAAGGGGTCGGGGCTGTCGGACATCATGTGCGTGGTCGTCAGGTACTTCGGGGGCACTCTGCTCGGGACCGGCGGACTCGTCCACGCGTACGGCGAGACGTCGAAGCTCGCCCTCGAGGGTGTGGCGAGACGCACCAGGAGGTCGTGCGCGGTGTACAGGTTCACCCTCGACTACGGCTACTACAGCCAGTTCGAGAACAAGATGCGCGACCTTATGGCGAAGCGCCCTGATTGCGAGTACTCCGACAAGGTGGACGTGAGGGCATGGATACCCGTGGGCAAGGACGAAGAGTTCGAGCGCAGGATCACCGACCTGACGGAGAGGCACGTCAGGCTCTGGAAGATGGACGACGAGTACATCTGACCCGCGTCTCGCGGCCGTGACGGGGCGCCTCGACGAAATGATATCTACGATGAACCCATGGCCCAGACCATGCTCATAAAAGCCCAGTCCATCACGAAGGCGTTCGGACCACACAAGGTCCTGAAGGATGTCAGCCTCCAGATCAACGAGGGGGACAGCATCGGCCTCATCGGGGTGAACGGGGCGGGCAAGACGACTTTTCTCAAGATCATGCTGGGCGAGATGAAGCCGGACACCGGCGAGCTCACCCGCAACACCGAGAGGATAGGGTACCTCGAACAGTTCGCCGAGGACTCCCCCGACGTCACCGTCCGCGACGTTCTCGGCAGGCCCTACGGCCACATCGAGAACATCAAACGCAGGATCACGGAGATCGAGGAGCAGATGATGGCCGGCGGCGACATCGACTGGAACGCGCTGGCCGAGGAGAACGCCGCCCTCGAGGCACAGCTCGCCAAGTCCGACATGGACGACGAGGGCAACAAGATCGCCGCCCTGGAGAAGGTCGGTCTCTCCACCGACCTCATGGACCGTCCGATGTCGACCCTCTCCGGAGGGGAGAGGACCAAGGTCATGCTCTCCAGGATCGTGGTCCAGGCCAACGACTGCGACATCCTCGTCATGGACGAACCGACCTCGCATCTGGATATCACCACCGTGGAGTGGCTGGAGGACTACCTAATCGACTCCCACTGCTCCGTCCTGGTCATCAGCCACGACAGGTACTTCCTCGACAAGATCGCCACACGCATGCTGGAGATCGACCACGGGAAGTCCCGCGAGTACAAGGGGAACTACTCCGACTTCATCATGAAGAAGATGATCGACCTGGACAGGATGGAGAAGGAGTACAAGAAGTACGCCACCCAGAAGAAGAAGCAGGAGGAGATCGCCAGGCAGCTCCACGCCGACCAGTGGTACATGACCACCCACAAGACCAGGGAGAAGCTCATCGCCAAGATGGAGGAGAAGGAGAAGCCCGAGAAGAACAGGGAGATCACCGTCAGGATCCAGGCCGCCCACAAGTCCGGGAAGAACGTCATCACCACCAAGAACCTAAGCGTGGAGTACGACGGGAGGACCGTCCTCTCCGGCGTCGACCTGGACATCCAGAAGGGGGACAAGGTCGGAATCTTCGGGGCCAACGGCGAGGGCAAGTCCACCCTCGTGAAGGCACTCCTGGGCCTGATCCCGTCGAGGGGGGACCTCTGGGTGGCGCCGGGCGCCAAGATCGGCTACTACTCCCAGAACCACGAGCGCCTGGACATGAAGCTCACAGCCGAGGAGCAGCTCCTGCAGGTCACCGGCAAGGAGCGCAGGGGTGAGGTCAGGAAGCTCCTGGCGAGGTTCCTGCTGTTCGGAGAGGAGGTCGAAAGGCCCATCTCCACCCTCTCCGGAGGACAGAGGGCCAGGGTCGCTCTGTGCCTGATGCTCCTCGACGAGACCAACGTCCTCGTCCTCGACGAGCCCACCAACTACCTTGACATCCCCGCCAAGCACGCAGTCGAGGAGGCCCTGGTGGAGTACGACGGCACGATCATCACGGTCACCCACGACAGGTACTTCCTGGACACCGTCTGCACCAGCGTCATCGAGGTCAAGGACGGCACCGCGGTGGAGCATACGGGCACGTACTCGGAGCTGAGGGGGAGGCCCAACGTCAGAGAGATCGTCATGGACGCGGACGAGTACCGCGTTCTGGCACCTTTCACGAACTGGGTCACCGGCAGGAAGTACGCCAAGGGCGACAGGGTGCTCGTGACACCTGCGGAGCAGAAGAGCTTCCAATGGGCCCTGGACCAGGGCAAGCTCAAGAAGACGGGCGGCCGCCAGAGGAAGAAGGTGGACGTCAAGGACGAGCCGAGTCGGAAGTGAGCGTTGGGATCCGTCCCCGGACCGGCCTCCGATGTCAAGGCAACAGATTCTACACTATGCGGTCAGTGCCTCAGTACCTCTTTTCAGCCCGACGAAGACGTCCAGCTGAAGGCGAGCTCATTCATTTTCAGAATAGATTGCAGATTGAACGTCGTAGACACGAACAGTTGCTTAAAATGGGTAAGAAGGAAGGAAAGGAGTTTGGGTGACCTCGGTCACCCGATGATTCCCTGTTCGGAATCACTCGATGGCGCTGGAGGGGCACTCGTCGATGCAGGCACCGCAGTCGATGCACTTGGCAGCATCGATGACAGCGATGTCGTCGCAGGTGATGGCACCCTCGGGGCACACATCGACGCAAGCTCCACAGCCGACACACTCGGACTCTTTGATTGTTACCATCTTGATAACCTCTAATCATGGGACGGCAAGACCCTATAAAAAGGCATCGTAACGACGTTAAGGGATGGCTAAAAATTATGCGAATCCGTTAGGACATCCTAACAGTTCTAGACACAGATTTCGGATGTCTGGCACATCCGACGGAAGACGACACACGACACTGTCGAGAATCAGCCGTTCCGAAATCATGTGACTGAAGTGCCACGGCCCTCAGCCCGGCAGAGACGGCACACCGCGAACGTCATGGCGCTCGCCATCAGGATGCACACGCAGCCCGCGTAGCCAAGGTAGTTTATGCCCACGGTGTCGTAGATCACACCTCCGAGCAGGGAGGCGAAGGTTATCCCGATGTTGAAGGACGTGGGGTTGAGTGACGACGCCAGGGTGATGGCCTCCGGATAGTCGCGGTTGGCGATCTCCATCAGATGCATCTGCACCGACGAGTTGAACAGGTACATGAACAGGCCCATGATGAGGAGGTCTGCCATCCCGAGCACGACGCTGGCGACTGCCGTGGGCAGCAGGAACATGATCGCCGCCTCCGCGATGTATGTGAGACGGACCGTCCTGAGACCGCCCTTCTCCGAAGCTATCTTCCCCGAGACCAGGTTGCTGACGAGCATGACGATGCCCATCGCCATCAGGCCCACGCTCACATAGGCTTCAGGGAACCCGATCTCCTCCTCGAGTATCGGTGTGATGTAGGTGTAGATCACGTACATCCCCATGGCGCCGAAGACGGTGACGCAGGCTCCGAGCAGAACGCGCGGATCGCGAAGCATGCGGCCGGCACCGCCGATGCCGCCCCTAGCCTCAGGAGCGCCCAGTCTCGGTAGCGTCCTGAGGGCGAGAAGCGTCGCGCCCACGCCCATGACGAGGATCAGGACGAACACGCTCCTCCATCCGAGGAGGTGCGACATCGCCGTTCCCAGCGGGACCCCGATGACCGATGAGATGCTGAACCCGGCGAATATCCAGGAGACGGCCTTGGCCCGGTACCTGGGTGTGACCAGGTCCATGACGAACGTCATGCCTACCGCCAGCAGAGAGCCTGACGAGGCCGCCGTGACCACACGGGACAGCGCCAAAGACCAGTAGTCCCATGACACCAGGGTGAGGACGTCGGACAGGAGGAACACGCACATCAGGATGAGAAGAATCCTGAAACGCCTGAACCTCCCTGTGACGGCCGTTATCAGTGGCGTGCATACGGCGTAGCTGAGAGCGAAAACGGACACCAGACCGCCCACGAGGCTGTATCTGACCCCGAGGCCCTCGGAGATGTCCGGAAGGATGCCCATCACGATGAACTCGCTGGTGCCCATGACGAAGCTCAGGAGTATGAGCGTGACGACAGCGGGCGTGAAGAGCCGGTCCTCCATGAGACCGGGGAATGTGAAACTGCCGATAAACATGTCTCCCCGACGGCTCTCTGGTAAGGACCGATGAGTGTTTCGGTGAGCCTTCGGTCACCCATTATCTACATAGAGGTCGATACGGTAGCATGGATCCGTTCACCGTGGCGATAGCCCTGATAATCGTCGGGGCGATACTCCTCATCATAGAGGCTTTCAGCCCGGGCGCCTTCATGGTCATCCCAGGGACCGTCCTGGTCATCCTGGGTCTGATAGGGGCAGCCTTCCCAGACATCCTGTACTCATGGTGGTCGCCAGTCATCGCGCTGGTTGTCGCCGTACCCGTCACACTGCTCACCATCAAGGGCTATCAGCGCCTGGCGAAGCCGGAGCCGCCCACAACGACGGTGGTCGAGTCCCTCATAGGGAAGACGGGCACAGTGACCGTGGCGACGGAGGTCGGCAGCATGAGGGGCAAGGTGAGGATCGGATCCGACACGTGGTCGGCGACCTCCGACGAGCCCATAGAGGCCGGAGAGACGGTGGTCGTTGAGAGCAGCGAGGGCGTGCACGTTCACGTCCGCAGGCCGTGACCGCGGAGGTGCTTTTCCAATGGACAGTATACTGCTAACGCTAGTCATAATCGTGATAGTAGCGGCAATCGTGGTCATCACGAGCGGTGTCAAGATCGTCCAGCCGTACGAACAGGCCATCTACATGAGGCTCGGTAAGTTCGTGAGGGTGCTGAACCAGGGTCTGAACATCGTGTGCCCGCTGATCAACCAGGTGGTGAAGCTGGACCTCCGCACCGAGGTCCTGGACGTCCCCAAGCAGGAGGTCATCACCAAGGACAATTCCCCCGTCGAGGTCGACGCGGTCATCTACATCAAGGTCACCGACCCGAAGAACGCTTTCTTCGAGGTCACGGACTACCGCTGGGCCACGGTCAACCTGGCCCAGACCACGCTGAGGTCGATCATCGGAGAGATGGAGCTGGACCAGATCCTGTCCTCCAGGGAGAGGATCAACGTCAGCCTCAGGGACATCCTCGACGAGAACACCGACAAGTGGGGTGTCAAGATCGAGGCCGTCGAGATCAGGGAGGTCGACCCCGCGAGGAAGGTCAAGGACTCCATGGAGGAGCAGACCTCCGCCGAGAGGAAGAGACGCGCCGCCATCCTGGAGGCGGACGGTCAGAAGAGGGCGGCAATCCTGGAGGCCGAGGGTAAGAAGAAGTCGATGATCCTCGAAGCCGAGGGTAAGAGGCAGTCCATGATCCTGGAGGCCGAGGGAGAGAGGATCGCCACCATCCTGCAGGGTCAGGGAGAGGCGCAGAAGCTCAGGATAATGTCCGTCGGAGCGGCCTCCATGGACTCCAAGGCCATGTCCGTCCTCTCCATGCAGACCCTGCAGGAGGTCGGAAAGGGCGAGTCGTCTAAGTTCTTCTTCCCCATGGAGCTGACGAAGCTCGTCGAGGGCGTGTCCGAGTACATAGGTTCGGCCAATAAGGTCCCCGACAGGGAGGTCTCCGACACCGAGAGCATCAGACAGGCCGTGGGCGACCCGGAGGACATCCTCGGGCCCATCCCCTCCGCAGAGGAGATAAAGATGGAGACCGAGAGCGTCAAGGACCTCAAGAAGGAGATCGAGGAGGTCGACGAGATCGTCTCCGAGACCCCCAAGGCCTGAGAACGGTCACAAGAGGGGCGGTCGCTCGTCCGCCCCTCACTTTCAGTTTCACCTCTTCTTGAAAATCGATCCGCCGCGCGAATCCTTGAACATGCTGTTGATGTGCGTGGCGTCGCAGAACGGCTTGTCCCTCGAGTTCCCGCATCTGCAGAGGAGGACCCTGTTCCTGACCTCGTAAGGTTCCCCGTCAGCGGACGTGATCGGTATCCCGCCCATTACGTATATCCCGCTGCTGACGCCCCTGTCCTCATCCTGGACTATGTAGATGGACGGTTCTAGGACGTCCTCATGGACGGTCCCGTCCTTGTCCACCGCGACCGTCCTGCCGGTGGGGCACTCGCACGCCGCGCGGATGAGCTCGTTCCTCACCTCCGGATCGTCGGAGTCCTTCAGCATGTCCCATGTGGACCTCCCGCGGCGGTGGCAGAACATCGCCTTCCCGCAGCGGACGTCGTCCAGGAGATCGATCCCCTGTCCCTCCAGCCTCTCGGCCCTCTCGGCGTAGGGGCGCTTGTCCGCGGTCTCCTGGCCCTTGAACCTCTTGTGGGACCTGCCGTCGCAGAAGGGGGCATCGTCGGACCTCCCGCACCTGCACAGTGCGTAGGTCTCCGACTGGGGGAGCTCCCTGCCGTCCTCCCAGACGTACAGACCGTCCCTCCGGACTATCCTCTTCTCGTAGATGGGGACGCCACCTGTGACTATGTACGGCCCGTCCTTCGTTATCCTGATGGCCTTCTCCATGCTATCGGATACGAATCGACGGGTGAATCAAAAAAGGAATCGTCCCGGATGGGACGGAAGACGTTTCAGATGAACTTGACCGCGGTCCCGTACGCGAAGACCTCGGCGGCGGCCGCTGCGATGGCGGATGTCCCGTACCTGATGGCGACGATGGCGTCGGCGCCCTGACTCTCGGCCTCCTCGACCATCCTCTTAGTGGCGACGGCACGGGACTCGTTCATCATCAGGGTGTAGTCCTTGAGCTCGCCGCCAACGACGGACTTCAGGCTCTGACCGATGTCGCGTCCGATGTTCTTCGACTGGATCATGCTGCCCTTCACGAGGCCTATGATCTCGTAGTTCCTTCCAGGTATCAGATCAGTAGTAGTCAACAGCATCGTCCAATCCCTCGTCAATTTCCCTGAACCTCTCCAGAGCGTAATACACCATGAGAACCGCCAGAGCTATGTAGATAATCGCGGCGATCGCGACAGCGAACAGCGGCATCTCTATCACGAAGTAGAATACAGGAAGCGTCATGAAGAGCGCCACTATGACGACGGTGGTGGCGACCACTCCGAGCTTCTTGATCGAATTCTTCTCCATGATACAGGTGATGGATGACATGGATTTAATGTTTATCGATAAATCCTCAGATCCTCCGACCCTTCTCCATGGCTTCCGGCGTGCCCATGGTGACCGGCCCCATCTTCCTGTATATGCCGGGGGACAGCATCCCGCACTCCATCCAAGCCGCCTGGTACACGGCGATCGGGGCGGCGCATATCATCGACATGTTGCCGCGGACGGATTCCCTGTTGATCACGCTGGTCTCGAAACTGGTGATGTCATCCATCGAGATGACCCTGAGGCTCTCGGCGTAGTGGGCGAGCGCGGGACAGTCCGAGACTATCTCGACATCCATGTCCCCGTCGTCCCTGGATGTCACCCTGACCTTGATCCTCCTGTCGCAGATCGGCATGTCCACATCGATTTCGGAAGTCATGGACTTCCATCTGTCTGCGGATGTTTTCAAGATGTCGTTGTAAACACGACGTCCCGCCGTCGACCCTTTTCCATCGGATGCGATGGAGGGTGACCGACGCTGTTATAACCGCGTTCGCTTTCACTCGTGAGGCTGAGAGATGGAGGGTGACCGACGGTAGCCGCAGGGCAGCTGAGGAAGTTCCCCTCTCCAAGGGCAAGGTGGACGGACGCAAGTCCGTGCGGCGAGAGCCGTGGCAAGGGCACAGAAACGACACAGACCCGGTCCAAGGATGATCCGCTAGGCGGTGACGTTCCCGGGGATTTGGTGAAACGGCGACTCCCCACCGGAGCAAGTCCGCACAGCGGGGCAGACCGGCCCGGGACCCGCGGGTAGGACGCTTAGTTGAATGTCACCTGAAACAGAAAGGGGGCTACTACCATCACTCGGCTCTTCATATCCACACGAGGGACCACACATGATGCTGAACCGCTGTCCGAAGTGCTCGCCAGAAACCGGGATCAGGACCGTCCCGCCCGAGGAGACCCTCGAGAAGGTCCTGCCGCTGCTGAAGACGGCCGGCCTCGGCGAGCCCGAGGACATCACGGGCAAGGACGACGTGGGGATCCCCGTGTTCTCCGTGGACAGGCAGGAGACCGCCCTGGGCGTCCCCAAGTACTACAACGGCAAGGGCGTGACCAGGGACCAGGCGCTCGCATCCGCCGTCATGGAGTCCCTCGAGAGGTACAGCGCCGAGATGCGCGACTCGGACGAGGTCGTCTACGGCACGTACGAGCAGGCCTGCGACGTCATGATGACCGTGGACCCCAAGGACCTCATCCTCCCGATCCCCATCCTGGACAGGTACATGAACGACACCATCGCCTGGACCGAGGGGTGGGAGATGTTCAGGGGATGCCCCATATGGGTCCCTGCATGCGCGGTGTACTATCCGTACTATCCGGACGGCGACCTGCAGCTCTTCAGGTTCCACACCAACGGCATAGCGTCCGGGAACACCCTCGAGGAGGCCATCCTCCACGCCCTGTTCGAGGACATCGAGAGGGACGCCTGGTCCATATGCGAGTACATGGACATGACGAAGGGCGATGTCATCGTCGACGATGACGACTCCGTCCCCGCGCAGCTGATCGCCAAGTTCGCGGACCAGGGCATCGAGATCCACCTCAAGGACCTGACCAGCGACATCGGGATACCGACCATCGGCGCGGCTGCCGACGACGTCCGCACCAAGGACCCTGAGATGCTCACCATCGGTGTCGGGACGCACCTCAACCCCGAGATAGCGGCCATCAGGGCGATCACCGAGGTCGCACAGAGCAGGGCCACCCACAAGCACGGGGCCAAGATCAACGCCCAGCTCCAGAAGGTCACGCAGGACATGGGGTACGAGCGCATCAAAGAGGTCAACCGCATGTGGTTCGGGGAGAGCAGGAGGAAGATCAGGCTCAGCGAGATCCCCGACAGATCGACCCCTTACGTCCTGGACGACATCGAGGTTGTCCTGGGCAGCCTCATGAACGCCGGATTCGAGAGCGTCATCGCCGTGGACCTCACGAGGCCAGAGCTGAACGTCCCCGTGGTCAGGATGATCGTCCCGGGACTCGAGGTCAGCACCATGGACCCCGAGAGGGAAGGCGGCAGGCTGAGGGGCATGTGGCCCCCTCAGTGAGCCTTAATAGGACGTCGACGATTACCGTACATGGACGGGATTAAGGCGGTCGGATTCGACCTTGACGGCACCTTCATGAGGACGCGCGTGGACTACGCGAGGCTCAACGCCGCCGACCGCGAGGTCTGTCTGGACCACGGCATCCCGTTCGACGACATCGATTTCGGGGATTCCCCCAAACGCCCACGCGCACCCATAAGGGCGTGGCTCGAGGAGCACAGCCGCGGCGACGAGTTCTGTCAGGTGAGCAGGGACATCGACACGGCGTTCACGGAGTGCGAGTGCGAGTTCGTATCGGAGGCCGTCCCCTTCCCGGGATCGGCCGAGTGCCTCCCGGTTCTGAAATCGATGGGGTACAGGGTCGGGATCCTCACCCGCGGGAGCCTGGAGTACGCCACCAGAGCGCTCGGTCCGCTCTTCGACGAATTCGACGTCGTCATGGGCAGGGACCATTCCGAGTACGACAACGCCAAGCCGTCCCCGAGGGCGATGGTCGAGTTCGCGGAGGAGCTCGGCGTCGAACCGTCCGAGATCCTCTACGTCGGTGACAACTCCACGGACTGGATGTCGGCTCACGGTGCCGGGGCAAGATTCGTCGGAGTGAGGACCGGTTCCGGATCGGACGACCTGTGGGCGTCCGTCGACCCATCCATCCCGGTGATAGACCGCGCGGGGGATGTCGTCCGCCTTCTTTGAGCACACGTCTGGCCGTCCCTCTTCCTTTCTGTGACCGCGGACCCGGATGTCGGCGACACCCACGGTTCAAATGACACGATAATCCTCAGATGGGGGGACATCGGTCGGGTCTGGATTACGGTCGGTGAGAAACCGACGGAGAAATCGTGTGTGGGAAGGGGTTTGCCCGGCGGCCGATGCCGCCGGGCCTGGAATTGTTTACTCTGTTCCGTCTCCGAGCTTGTGGACACGGTCCAGGGTCTTCATGTGCTCGAGGTCGTCGTACCTGAACCTCTCGAGGTTGTAGGCGAAGGTCCTGTCAGCGGGCATGATCTTCTTGACGACCTGGATGAGGGTGCTTCCCATGGACATCAGGCCCTTGTTCATGTCGACTCCGAACCTGGTCATTCCGCAGACCACGTGTCCGGGGCTGACGACGTCGTGGGGGTCCAGGACGGTCTTGATCTCCCTCTCCATGGAAGCGGTGGCGGCGTTGTGGATGACGTCGGTGTTCCAGGCGAAGAAGACTCCGAATCCGGTGGTCCTTCCTCCGTACTTCATGGCGACGTCGCCGAGGTAGAAGTTGAATCCGAAGGACAGCATTCCGGTGAGCATCTCGTCGTCCTTGAAGTAGTAGGGCATGAACAGGGTGGTGTTCCTGTCGACGAGGACTCCGATGACTCCTCCGGCCTCCATCTTCATGTTGACGAATCCCTGGTAGCACTCGTCGGTGAACGCTCCCCAGTGGACGGTGGGCACGATGACCTCGGCGGGGATCTCTCCGACTCCGACCCTCCTGGCCCTGAACTCGTAGCACCTCTCCTCCCACTCGTGCTCGGCGATCTCTCCGGCGATCTTCCTTCCGCCGGCCTTCTCGGCCATGGCGTCGACGGCGGCCTCCTCGAGGTCGTTGTGCTTCTCGTCTCCCTGGAGGGTGACGAGCCAGAGGTTCTTCACGTCGGGGGCGTGGCAGCCGGCCCTCTTCTGGTTCTCGAAGTGCTTGTAGTCGGACCAGGCAACGTGCAGGGGCCTGACGGACGGGTGGTGGACGAGCTCCTGCATGGGTCCGTCCATGTCCTTGAGGTTGTCGAACTCGTAGGCGAGGCACCTGATCTGTCCCATGGGGTGCAGCCTGAAGGTCATCGTACCGATGACTCCGAGGGTTCCCTCCGCTCCGGAGAAGAACTGGTTCAGGTTGAAGGACGCCCTGTAGGACCCGGTGTCGGGGAATCCGGTGTTGACGACGGATCCGTCGTCCACGATGATCTCCGCGTTGACGACGTTCTCCCTGGCGCTTCCGTACTTGTAGGAACCGATACCCATTCCGTTGGTGGAGTACCAGGCGCCGATGGTTCCCGAGGGGAACGAGGAGGGGTAGGATCCGATGATGTAGCCCTCCTTCATGCAGGCCTCGAGGAGGTTCTTCCATGTGCATCCTCCCTGGACCTTGACGGTGAGGTTCTCCTTGTCGATCTCGACGACGTGCTTCATCTTGGAGGACATGTCGAGGAGGATTCCGGCGTTGGTGGGCATGCATCCGCCCAGTCCCCAGGAGGCGTTGCCTCTGGGTGTGACGGCGATTCCGTGCTCGTAGGCGAGGGCCATGACCTGGGAGATCTGCTCCACGGTCTCGGGCCTGACGATGACGTCGGGGATGTTCTTGAAGGCGAGTCCGGCCTCCTTCGGGAGGGGGGCCATGTCGTGGCTGTAGAGGACCTTGTCCATGCCGCTGACGGAGACGTTGACGGCTCCGACGATGGCCTTGAGCCTCTCGATGATGGCGGGGGTGACCTGCCTGGAGAGCTTGACGTCCTCCACGGGCCTTCCCATGTAGGCGTCCTCGATCCTCCTGATGAACTTGTTGGTGGCCTCGTCGCGGTACTTGCTGGGGCACCTGGTGCTGGACCTTCCTCCGAGCTCCTCGGCCTTGTCCGCGGCGGCGTCGTAGTCCGCGTCGGAGACCTCTCCGGTCAGCTTGATGGCGACGGTGCTCTTGTCGGGGACGTTTCCGGCGATGTCGAACCCGGCGACTCCATTGAAGGCGTCGATGGCCGTGGCCATGTTCCTCAGGGGGACGTACATGGTGGCCGCCTCGGGGTTGACGCAGGCGCCGACTCCGATGTTGCCGAACTTGTCGTCCGCGACGGACTGCTCGGCCTTCACCGCTCCGGCCTCGGCCATGATGGCGTCGAGGGCCTCGAGGTCCGCGTCGACGAACTCCTCGGCACCCTGGAAGGCGATGATGCTCAGCATGCCGTTGAAGGAGATTTGCAGGGGCTTGAGCGAGGGGCTCTGCCCGATTGCCTGGAAGACCTCCTGCATCTTCTCCACGGAGGGGAACTCGTATCCGACGGCCTTGGTCACTCCCATGGGGTGGATCTTGAAGGTGGCCTCGGTGACGATGGCGAGCCTTCCGGAGGACGCGGCGAGGGTCTGGATCATGTTGTATCCGGACATGTAGTAGCCGATCTCGTCGTATCCGGTCTCCAGGAGCTTGCCGGCGGCGTCGACGGCGCGGATGTTGATGACGGAGTCCTTGACGGTGCCGTACTTGTAGGATCCGATGCCCTCGGACTCGGTGTAGATCCAGTCCTCGACGGTGGGGTCCGCTCCTGCGGGGCGGACGCCGATGGTGTATCCCTCGGCCTCGACGGCCTTGATGATGGCGCTGAACTTGCATCCCGCCTGGGCCCTGACGACCTGGGCGTCGGTGTCGACGTCGATGAGGGCGTTCATCTCGGACATGTCGACGAGGACGTCGCCCTCGGTGTGGCTGCCCTTCCTGCTGAGGGGGGAGATGGATCCTCCGGCGGCCATGACCGCGGAGACGACCTTGGAGAGCTCGTCGGCGTTGGCGGGCTTGACGACAGTCTTGCCCTCGCACTCGGAGACCTTCGAGTTGCCGATCAGGGAGCACACGTGCTCGAGTGTGTCGGCGGACACTTTGGTGCATTCTGCGTTGCTTTTCATGATCTTGACCTCCACTGTTCGGCGCAGTGGCTGTATCTGAGAAAAGGGTACCGACTGATGCGTTATAAGGGTTTCCCGCTCGGAAAAGAAATGAGAGAAAATGAGATAAGCCCGGCCTCCCGGATGAGTCTGGCTATGGAGTCGGGGTCGGCTCTGAACAGGTGCGTGCGGCACCTGCAGTCGGAGCATCCGAAACCGTCCGCGAAGGGGACCATCCCGCAGGCCTCGGCCATGGACGCCAGGGTGCACTCCCCGATGAAGTCCGGGTACGAGACGTACGCATCGACGGAGTCGGCGGCCAGGGTGAGACGGTCTATGTGCCAGCGCACCTTCTTCTCGCGGGAGATGTGCCTCGAGACCCTCTGGTCGAGACCCCCCATGGCGCTGCCGACGTAGCAGTATGTGCCGCGGGGGAAGTTTATCTCGCCCAGGGCCCCGACCTCCAGTACGGTGTCGGAGCCGAGGGCGATAAGAAGTATGTAGGTTCCGGGGCGCTTCATGCGCTTGCGCGACGGCGGTCCTCGTCCTCGACCTGCGAGCGGGTCTTGATGCGGACGATGATGCTGCTGTCGTCGATCTTCGACGGGCTGATGTCGGCGATCTCGCCGAGCTTCCTGCCGTAGATCTCCACGTTCTCGAGGTACTCCCTGTGCTCCTTGTACGGGATCTTGATCCTGATCCCGTCCAGGTGCAGGACCATCGGTGACGGCCTGAGGCACATGTTGATCGGCTCGTACTCCTCCAGGACGGTCTTGACCTCCGCGGGGTGAACGAACAGCGGATCCTCCTCCAGGCTGCGCTTCTTCTCCTTCAGGACCGCCTCCATGGTGTCGGCGATCTCCTCCAGCTTGGCCCTCTCCGGCGGCGTCCTCATCCTGGCGGCCTTGCGGCCGACACCCGTGACGATGGCGTCGCATGTGTCCTCGATGCCCTCCGGGACGGGTCCCGACACGAGCACGGTGGGGGCGTGGATGTCCCTCATGAGCTCGGCCTTTGTCTCGACGCAGCTCTTGAAGTTGCCCATCATGAAGATGACCCCGTCGTACTCGTCGAGCGTGAGCCTCTCGGTCATCGAGATCTGCGACGTGGCCTTGCCGCGTCCCCTGGCCATACCCATGACCACTGTCACGGCGCCGTACCTCCTCAGCTCCTCCGCGATGTCGCAGATGGGGTGGGGCATGTGGTGCCTTCCCAGCGTGGGTCCGACCACGGCGATCTCCGTCCCGGCGAGCGGGACGCTCTTGACGACTCCGCCGATGTCGTTGCAGACCTTCTCGATGGCCTCCCTGTCCTCCTCGGGCACCGACATGATGACCGTGAGCATCTGGGAGCTCCTGTTCTTCTGGAGGACGACGCCTCCGACATCCTCGATGAGCTCGTAGAGCTCCTCGGAGCGGTAAACACCGCCGTCGTACATCATGACCTCAAACATCGTCGGAACCTCCCATCGCCTTGTGGACCTGCATCCCCCTCTCGATCATCTCGGGCAGGAGGACCTCCTCCGTGGCCACGACCGTTATCACGTTGCCACTGATCAGGGTCTTCCTGTTCTTGATTCCCTCTGGCATCGTCCTCCAGATGGCTCCCATGATCTCGCGCCTGTCGTCCTCTCCGGAGGCGACGACGATCGCGCTCACGTCCTCCTCCTTGGCGCCCTGGACGTCCATGTCGAACCTGGTCTGCTGGTACACGGCCTTCCTGCCGTACCTGGCCCAGAGCTCCTTCAGGATGTCCGGAGCGTAGCGCTCCTGGGTGATCGTTATGTGCACGCCGCCGACGTCCGTCCTGACGGTGGCGACGTCCCCGATGGTCTTGGCGGACGGGGCCGCCCTGAGGACTATCGAGAAGATGAACAGGGGCGTGGCCGGCTCCAGCGTCAGCTGGACCTTGTCGATCAGCACCGCCTTGTTCAGGTCGCTCATGATGTCGTCGAAGAGCTTGACGTAGGCTTCGTTGCCGTACGGGTCGCCTCCGATTATCTCTATGTCCATGAGACCGCCTCACAGGAACCCGGAGCTCAGCAGCGCGCCGCCGACCGCACCGATGTACTGGGAGTCCGGCGGGACGATGGGCTTCTCCCCGAGGACCTCGCCGACCTGGGTCACCAGACCGGAGATCAGGGACGTTCCGCCCACCTGGATGATGGGGTGCCTGACGTCGATCTCCTGGAGCTGCTGCTCGTAGACCTGCTCGGCGACGGAGTGGCATGCGGCTGCCGCCACGTCCTCGAAGCTCTTCCCCTCTCCGAGGGTGGTGACCAGGTCCTGGATTCCGAAGACGGAGCAGTAGGAGTTCATCTTGGCGTTCCTCCAGTCGCCCTTGTCGGCGAGCGCTCCGAGCTCGGTGACGTCGATCTTCATCCTCCTGGAGGTCATCTCCAGGAACCTTCCGGAGGCTCCAGCGCAGATTCCTCCCATGGTGAAGTTGTCGGGGACCCCGTCCCTGACGGTGATGGCCTTGTTGTCCATACCGCCGATGTCGATGATGGTGGCCTCCCCCCTCTGCCTGTCGGCGAGCCAGACCGCTCCCTTGGAGTTGACGGTCAGCTCCTCCTGGACCAGCTTCGCGTTGAAGTGGTCGCCGAGGGTGAACCTTCCGTACCCGGTGGTTCCGATGGCCTCGATGTCCTTCAGCTCGACGCCCGCCATCTTCATGGCATTCTCGAGGACCTGGGTGGCGGACTTGACGACGTCGCCCGACGGGGTCCAGTCCTTTCCGATGATCTTGTTGTCCTGCATGATGACCGCTTTCGTGGTCGAGGAGCCGGAGTCGAGTCCGGCGGTGAGACCGGTCTGCCTCTCCCTGGCCAGGAGCTCCTTCCTGGTGACGATGGTGACGAGGGCCTCCATCCTCGTGAGCAGCTGGGACGCCTTGAGCCTCTCCGTGAAGGAGTAGGTGACAACGGGCAGCCTGGTGTGCTCCTGGATGAACCTCCTCAGCTCGTTCCTTACGAGGGCGGCCTCGGCGCACCTGAAGCAGGTGGTGATGAACACGGCGTCGGCGTCGTACTTCTCGTCCGCGAGCTGGACGGCCCTGGCGATCATCAGCTTGAGCTGGGGGGAGCGGGGGTTGAACCCGAACCTCTTGACAGCCTCGTCGATGTCCGCGGCCGACACGTCGGGGTAGACGATCTTGGCTCCGACCGACCTGGCGGCCTTCTCTATCTCGTACTGTACGCTGCTGTACTCGGTACCGCATGAAAGCTGTGCGATCTTGATTGTCACTGCAGTCCCTCCAGGAACTCTTTGGTCTGAGCGACGAAGTTGACGGCCTGCTCGTCGTCCTCGGGGTAGCTCACGTGCAGCGCGGGGATTCCGCGCCTCTTGATCAGGTACTTCACCATGAGGTTGGACCTCTCGCACCCGACGCATCCGAAGCTGTAGGGGCAGTCGTCCATGATGATGGCGGCGTCCGCCTCATCGATCATCGGCCCCCACAGGGCGAGCCTTCCCCTGATTCCGGAGGGGACCTCGACTCCCGCGTACTTCAGACCCTTGACGACGTCGTCGAGGGTAACGTTCATGGGTGGCATGTCCACTTCAAGGTTGTCGACCCTCTCCTGGATGGCCGCCATCGCGCTGAGGGGCTCATGCCCGAACCTCTCAACCAGATCGAACAGCACCAGGCTGTTCGGCGGATCTATGAAGACCTTCATCACTGCACCTCGCAAATCTTCTTGAAATCGTTTACAGGAATGCGTTTCTTCTCCGCGGGGGGCACGTACTTGGCGCCCTCCTCGACCCTGTCAAGGGCGTACTGGATGTGTGCGAGCAGCGCCCACTCCTCCTCCAGCTGCGCGTATCCGGGCCTGGTCCCGTGCTGGGCCCTGCACCTGCGGGGGTCGCTGCACGGGTATGCCCTGACCTTCGAGAAGACCTCGTGCGGGTACTTCTCCCTGACCTTGGCCAGGATGCGCAGCACGGTCTCCCTGGGGGCCTCCACGAGGCACCCGTAGCATGTCTCCTTGATGATCGCCGCCTCGCCGTAGGAATGCACCATGCGGGACAGCTGGTCCGGCGTGAGCATGGACCTGGGCGATATCATGAACAGTCTCGTCTCCCTCTCCTCGCTCATAGTTCCTCCTCCGTGATGTAGACGACGTCCTCCTCCTTCAGGTCCTTCATTAGCCTGTCGAGGTCGTCGACGAACTTTCCGACGATGTTGGTTCCGTAGGGCTCCTCGCCGGTGGGTCCGAAGTCCTTGCTGTCCTCCAGCCTGATACCGATGAGCCCGTGGTGGGGCCTCGCCTGGTTGGTGAGGCCGATGTCGCCGCGTTTGATCTTCTTGAACGGGTCCTGCGGGTACAGGTTCTTCCCCCTGACCTCGTCCCCGTAGAAAGTAACCATCGGGAGTCCCTCGAAGGTGAACTGGACCTTCAGTATCCCGATGGGCTTGTGGCTGAGCCCGGTGACCTTCTTGAAGTAGTGCTCGCTGATGGGGTCCTTCTTGGATATCTGCACCCTGAAGACCCTGTCCTTCGGCACCCCGAAGGTCTCGACCTCGCCCTTCTTCAGGGCCTCGATGGTGTTCTCCGGACCCTGCTCCGCTATGATGGCGTCGTCCGACGTGTCTCCGGTCCTGACCTGCTTTATGCCCCTGGACTCCAGGAACTTGGCGCCCTCCGCCTGGGTCATCCCGACCGAGAGCGCCCTGGCGGGCTCCGTGACGACGGTCATCCTGCTGCCTGCCGGGGCGTGGGCGACGATCGCGCGCCCCATGGCGACCTGTCCGGCGGCGTTGTGCGAGAGCGAGACCTGCCTCCTCTCCTTGTACATGTAGAGGCGGCCGCCTCCGACGCCGTCGTACCTGACCGTTACCGCTCCGACATCCCTTACCTTGCTGTCCTCCTGCGGGATGTCGACATCCATGTCCTCCGAGCATGCCAGGAAGCTTCCGGTGGCCTCGGTGACCCCCATGGTCCCCTCGGACGAGAGGATGAGGAGGTGCTCGGCGGACTCCGGGGACTCCTGGTCCAGGACGATCTTGACGTTGGTCTCCACCCTGTAGCCGTCCTCGAGCTTCATGCTCAGGTCGTCGGTGACCTTCACGTTCTCCGTGCTGGTCTCGGACATCAGCGGGTGGACGGACAGGATTTTGTCGCCCTCCCTGATGTCGTCCAGGATGTGCCTGCCGACGGTGATCCTCCCTATTACGCCCTGGCCGGCACCGTAGCTGCCGGAGTGGTTGTCGCGGGCGATCATCAGGTAGGTGGTGTGGTTGTCGAATCCTCCGAGCGAGAGGAAGCAGTCGTAGGTCCTGTAGGAGTACGTGCCGCGGTCGGTCTCCAGCTCCGTGGGGAACGATCCGAAGGCGACGATCTCGTGGGTGACCCACCTGGTGTTGACGCTGGACATCCTGTCGATGAGCTGCGTCCTCCACATCTCGGCCTCGGGGGTGTCGTTCAGATGCATGACGAACGACCCGCGCTCGGTCTCGAACTCGAAGTCCCTGGTCTCGGAAACCACCCTCTCCTCTGAGAGATGGACCGCGATCAGGGTGCCCTTGACGTAGGGCTCGCCGGCGATGGCGGTCTTGAGGGTCGATCCGGCCCTGAGCTTCTTCTCCACGCCGTTGACTGTTACGATCATCTGTGCTCACCCTCCGGCAGCATGGACTGCACCTTGGAGACGATCTCGTCCAGCTTATCCTGCGGGGTCGTTACCCCCCTGACGACGCCGGTGACGATCTCCACGATCTCGCCCTTGGTCTGGATCTTGTCCTCGGGGGGCATGACGTACTTCGTCTTGCACCCGATCGCTGCGAAGTCCTCATAGTCCACGGGGCACTGCGCGACGATGATGGCGGGGACGTCCACGTTCCTGAGGATCAGCCTCGCCTTGTACACTATGTGGTTGCGGACGTTTCCCAGGTGGATCAGGGCGACCTTGTACTGCTGGATCCTGTCGGCCTCGATGGGATCCAGTCCGAAGCAGGACCCGGTGGTGACGTCGGGGGCGTCCGCGGGCACGCCGGATCCGGCGTTGACGACGAGGACGCTCGTGTCGATCCCCTCCTCCCTGAGGGCGTACGTGATCTCGCAGACGGGTTTGGTGATGTGCCTGCGGCCGGGGCCCATGGCTATGGCCACGACGTCCCTGCCGGACTCGGAGATGGTCGCCCTCTGGGCGAGCCCCCCTCCGACACCGAGACCCATCGACTCCCTGCACTCCACGAAGCTGAGATGCCTTCCCATCTTCTGCTTCATGGTCATTCACCTTCTGGGACCGGCTCCATTGCGAACTCTTCGAGGACCTCGTCGGGCTTACCGATGGCGACGACCTTGCCACCCTTCATGAAGGCCGCGCGGTCGCTGCAGTTGAGGACGAAGTCCATGTCGTGACTGACCACGATGAACGTCTCGCCGAGGGTCTCCCTCGCGCGGATGACGGACTTGGCGATGATCGTCTTGGTGATGGGGTCCATGGTTCCGGTGGGCTCGTCCAGGATGATGATACGGGGCTCCTTGATGAGGACCTGCGCGAAGGCGATCCTCTGGCACTCTCCCACGGAGAGCGAGTCGGGATAGGTGTACAGGAGCTTCTCGATGTGCTCCTTCTCGAACCCGACGCTCATCAGGACCTGGATGGCCTTGACCTTGGCGAGCTCGGCGGGCATCTTCATGCCGATGCATGTGGACAGGTTCTGGAGGACGGTGTCGAAGGGGTACAGTGTGTACTCCTGGTGCAGGAACCCGATGTAAGGGGTGGCTCTCCCCTTCCCGGCGAACCCGGACTCGGACATGTCGACCCAGTCGTCTCCGATCCTGATCTTGACGGACCCGGATGTGGCGGGGGTCATCCCGGCGATCATCCTGGATGTCGTGGTCTTCCCCGCTCCGGAGTACCCGACCAGGGCGAAGACCTCCCTCTCCTTGATGTCGAAGGACACTCCGTCCACGGCCTTGACGACTCCCCTGACGACAGAGAAGTAGTGCTTGGCGGCGTTGTCGAGGACGATGAGCGGGTCTCCGAGGTCCCCGTGCTGGGTCTTCTCGAAGTGGTAGTCCTTCATGAACTCGGTGGTGACCTCCTTGGGCTCGCCCTGCTTGACGACGTTTCCGGCGTCCAGCAGGATCGCCTCGTCGGCCATCCTCTCGATGGCCTCGGGCCAGTGGGAGGCGAAGACCATGCAGATGTTCTTCTCCCTGACGTAGTCGATGAGTCCCTTGTGGACGATCTCGGCTGTGGTGGGGTCGAGGGTTCCGGTGGGCTCGTCAGCCAGGAAGAACAGGGGCTCCTTGGCGAGCTGCCTGGCCATGACGACCCTCTGCTTCTCCCCTCCCGACAGGTCCCTGGCTATATGGGTCGTCCTGTGGGTCATGTTGACGAGCTTGAGCATGTCGATGGCCCTGTTGATGCGGTCGTCCCCCTGGACGTCCGCGGGGATGGCCTCCATGACGTTCTCGACGACGGTCATGTCGCCGAAGAGCGCGAAGGTCCTCTGGAGCATGATGGCTATGTGTCCCTTGACGGCCTGTCTGAGGGGGTCGTCGACCTTGAGGGACCAGAAGTCCACGGCGAGGGTCTCCGTCTCCCCTCCGCACTTGCAGCATTTCGCTCCCTTAATGGGGAGGTCGAGGTCGCCGCATTTCTTGCAGCGGTTGACGTTGTAGATCACGCGTCCGCTGTCGGGAGCGTACTCCTCGCTCCCCCTGAGCATGTGAATGAGAACACTCTTACCGGCGGCGCTCTTTCCGATGAGACCGAGGATCTTCCCGGTGGAGAGCTTGGCGCTGACGTCCTTGAGCACACAGCGCCCGTCGAACGACTTGGAGACGTTCTCGATAACCAGTAGGTCTACCGACTCTTGAGCCATGTTTCTCCGAACGGTTACACCGATATAAACTATCGCGGATTTTCCCTGAAAGAAATAACCGTTAACGTC
Organism: Methanomassiliicoccaceae archaeon DOK; assembly: GCA_009911715.1. Lineage (NCBI taxonomy): Archaea > Methanobacteriati > Thermoplasmatota > Thermoplasmata > Methanomassiliicoccales > Methanomassiliicoccaceae > Methanomassiliicoccaceae archaeon DOK. The sequence continues at coordinate 1,407,095 of CP047880.1, forward strand.
GTGAAATAAGGATGGGTTACTATTTATATAGAGTACATATCTTTATTTATTGGATGAATGATACATCCATATGCTTTCCCGCCCATCGAACCTAGGCGGTCCCGTGCCGAAGTTCAACGACTACCACATTTGGAAGGCCTTCCAGTGCCTCGATGAGACGAACCCCGTCGGAAGGAAGAGACTGTCCCAGCTCCTCAGGATTGGAGAGGGCAGCACCAGGACCATCCTCTCCATGATGCAGGATCAGAACATGATCACCATCGGGAAGAGCGGGATACTTCTGACGGAGACCGGCGCCGAGTTCAAGAAGACTGTGCAGATGGACGTCGCCGACGTTTCGATAAGCGACCTGACGATCGGGGACAGGGACTGCGCGGTCCGCGTCCCGAAGATGGCCAGGAACGTCAAGTACGGATGCGAGGAGAGGGACGCCGCGATCAAGTCCGGGGCCACGGGTGCCACCACGCTCATCTACAGCAACGGGAAGCTCATCTTCCCCGGATCGGACTACCCGGTCGACCCCGACGTGGAGTCGAAGATAAGATCCGTGTTCTCGCTCAAGAACGACGACGTGGTCATCATCGGCACCGGACCCACCGAGGAGTCCGCGGAGGTGGGCGCGGTCATCGCCGGGCTCACGATAATGGGCGGCCTCCAGTTCAACAGGGAGCTAAAGGACATCCTCACCCAGAGGAGCACCGGGAACGAGCTCCTGTCCCTGGCGTTCGCCATACACGACCTGGTCGGGGGACTGCCGGTATGCGCGAAGAGCAGGGACAACCTCGGGATAAGGATCGAGAACGGGGCGGTCATCGACAACGCCTACAGCGGACCCGTGCTCGAAGAGGTAATAAATGCGGGTACCACAATCAGGAAGATCGCAACAGCCGGCCCCTACAAGGGTATCAGGGTCATAGTCACACCCATCGAACTGGACAACCGCATCATCGCGGCCATCGGGGTGGTGGACATCCGCTCCATGGCGGGGATCAACAACCTGATTAGGCTTAGGAGTGATGACAATGAGTGAACCGTGCATGGTCTGCGTCGACGCAGGCGTCTGCAAGATGAAGACCCTCATCATAGCCAAGGAGAACGACATGGGCATGGTGGAGATCGAGATAAAGAGCGACTGCCCCAACATCCTGAAGATGTCCTGGAGGCTGGAACCCATGAGCCCCTACGCCGAGGTGGAGGCGGAGTTCCACAAGTCCGAGGTCTACAAGCTGGCGAACGACGCCATCCCCCACACCGCATGCCCCGTCCCCGCCGGGATCGTGAAGGCCCTCGAGGTCGCCGGAGGACTTGGCCTCAAACGCGACAGCTCCATCAGCTTCGTCAACGACGAGAGCGAAGCGGGCCTGAAGTGAGCCGGGCATACATCCAGCTTTAACAAACCCTTTTATACAACTTCAGACTAATTCTACCTTCATGACTACCGATGTAGACGCCCCCGGCGACAAGCAGCTGGAGATAATCAGAGGATTGAGGGGGGTCGTCCATGCGTTCTACCTTGACAGGACGATCCTGGAGCAGGTTAAGGAAGAGGAGGCCAAGGTACGTGCGATGGGAAACATCGCCGTCGACAACCAGGGTTTCACCGAGGCCCTGAAGCGCGAGAGCGTGATATGCATCGTCAAGGACCCCAGGTTCAGACCGCCACCGGAACCCACCGTCGTGCTGGACGCCGGAGACGGGCAGCGCCTCGGAGAGGAGGTGTTCCCGTTCACCATGCACAAGTACGAGAACAGGCAGGATGTCGTGTGGCTGTCCGACGGCTTCGTGCTGTTCCCCACTGTCCACGCGGACGGCGGAGAGCAGTTCATCATGCCCCCTGTTTCCTTCCCCGAGCTCAATGAGAGCAACGGATGCAAGGATGTCATATCCTGCAGCCCCGCACCCACCTGCGATCTCATGATCAGGAAGTACTACGGACTGAAGGACGACCCCAAGCTGGCATCCGTGCTGGTCGCATTCAACAGGATCAAGGAGTGATCCACTTTTAATCCCGGCCCGGGCGCTGTCCCGGGTCGGACATTCCAGTATCTTTTCAGAACTATGATCTGTCGGGTCACCTTCAAGTAGACTTCGTAATTCGTCCCTCCGAGCCCTTCAGGGCTACACCGGCGCTCACGCGTAAAACAGAAGGTGAGATTCCATCGTCCACCGGAAACAGCGTGTCGTCCGAATCGGAGGAAAACGATGGAGGAACTTAGATTTCCATGGAACGACAGGGAGGGTCTGCTCTACGGCGGCATCATCGCCGGGATCACCGCCTATCTGATGGTCCTCTTCAACATGAGCAGGGCCATCGGGGACTTCAAGCCCGAATACCTGTATCAGACGATCCCGACGTACATCGTCGCCTGGGTCGTGGTCATGCTACTCATGACGTTCGTGGTCGGGAGGATCTCGGACCGTGCGATAGGCAGGTACCTCCTGCCGTCCGACAGCGCCAACGCGAGGATCCTGGCGAACATCGTCGTCTGCGTGTTCTGCATGTCGATGATCATGTCTGCACTCGGGCCCGTCATCGGGACCGTGGTGGGAGGGAACCTGAACTTCGATCAGGTCCTCAGATGGCCCTACAACTGGCCGTACAACTTCTGCGTGGCGTTCATGATCGGGCTCATAATCGCCCAGCCTGCGGCCAGGGCCGTGATGAAGAGGATCCACATCCGCAGACTTGAGGCGACGAGATCCGGAGGTGCCACCGATGAGTGACCTGATAATCACGATAGGCAGGGAGAACGGCAGCGGAGGCCGCGAGGTCGGCCGCATAGTCGCGGACATGCTGGGAGTGAAGTGCTACGACCGCGAGATCGTGGAGGCCACAGCAAGGAACGCCGGGGTCAGCGTGGAGGAGGTCGAGAGGTCCGAGGAGAGCAGACGCCGCTCCCCGCTATACTTCGGCGGGATACCCTCATCCAATCCCATGTTCGAGGAGCAGTCCGAGACGATCAGATCGCTCGCATCGAACGGACCGTGCGTGTTCGTGGGGAGATGCGCCGACTACGTCCTCCGGGACAAGAACAATGTCATCAACGTCTTCGTCACCGCACCGATGCCCGACCGCATCAGACGCTCGACGTCGAGAAACGGGATATCCGAGGCGGATGCCGAGGAGAGGGTGAGGAGGAAGGACGCGGAGCGCGCGGAGTACTACCGCCGCTACACCGGCCGCATCTGGGGGTCCGTATCGAACTACGACATCTCCGTCAACACAGGCAGGATCGGCACCGAGAACAGCGCGAGGCTCATCGTCGAGTACATCGACATGTGCAGAATGGACTGAGGTCCATCGAACAACCGCCCTCGGCACCTATACGTGCCGGGGGCCCCATCATTCTTTTCCCAGACCCCGGAACGGCCGGGACACATTCTCTTTCACTCCCCTCATCGACGCGGTTACATCCTGCCCACATGACCGCGGGAAACCGTAGAGGACCACACGTGCACCTGTGGATCGGATGACGGCGTTATGGAAGCGGAGAGGGTCGAAGGGAAACAAAACAAAAAAACTGAGACCACAGGGGGATCACCCCTGTGTAAGAGGTTTGAGTTAGCGTTTATCCGCCTCCAGAGGGCATCATCTCGGAGATGTCGACTTCCTGTGTCTCCCGCTTGATGTCCTCGATGGACTTCATCTGTCCACGCTCGGACACCTTGCGTTCCTTGAAGGAGACCTCGATGTACTCCGACGGATCCGCGGGGATCAGGGTCGTGGCGTCGTAGTAGAGGTCGGTGAAGTCCAGTTTGACCCAGACCCTCCCGTCCTTCTCCTGGACGTCAGTCACCTTGCCCACAGTGGAAGTGGGGGTGTACTTCAGCAGGTCGCCAACCTTCAACGAGATCATCCCTTGATGACTGCGCTTCTCTCTCCGGCGGGCTGGAACTCCCTGAGAGCTCCACGTCCGATCTCCTTCGTCACGTTGGCGAAGTCGAAGACCAGAGCGGGGTCAGCGAAGGCGACCCTCACGAACGGGTTGGCGGTGAAGGCGTCTCCGCGAGCGACGTGGGCCGCCTTGGGGATACCGGTGTATCCGGACAGGTGACCGACGTTCATGGCGTAGTTGGGGTAGTTGGGTCCACGGACCTCCATGGGGAGACCCTCATCAGACCTGTAGGCGAACGAGTTGGCGGAACCGCACTGGTCCTGGAGGTCGAATCCGTAGAATCCGAGCCTTCCGGTCCTCTCTTTGTGCTGGAGCATGGAGAGGTACCAGCAGTTCAGACCGCAGTCGGCAACTCCAGTGGCCATAGCTCCGGCGATACCGGTGGCGGCAGCGGAGACGGTGGCCCTCTGGGATCCTCCGAAGTGGGTCTCCATGACGGCGGGGTAGCGCTCGTACATCTCGAGGGCGTAGGCGTTGACATCGTCACCGAGTTTGATGAGCTCATCCATGTTGGTGGGGTCCAGTTTGCAGAATCCTCCGTACCTGGATTTGATCTGGTCGATGGCGTAGTAGACGTAGTCCTCGAGGATGTTGTCGGTGTACGCAGCGGTGGCGTACTGGGTGAATCCGACTCCACCGGACATGTATCCACCGAGGTAGACCTGGTCGAAGACAGCGGCTCCGAGGGCGACAGCCTCGAGGGCGGCGCGTCCGGGGTCGTCGGGGTAGACACGGTCGGACTGAGCGATATCAGCCATGTATCCGAAGGGAATTCCTCCGGGCTCGTTGGGTCCCCTTGCACGCCTGGCGGGCATCATGGTTCCCATGGCGAGGGACTGGTGTTTGGCGGAGTACGCGAAGTCAGCGATGGCGGCCTCTCCGGCTGCGAGTTTGTAGGCGGAGATGAAAGCCATGGAGATCTGCATGGCGGCATGCCTGGAGACGGTAGCTCCATCCATGAGCCTTCCGACGATGGTGGGCACACGGACAGCCTGCATGAGGGTCTTTCCGATTGCTTTCTTCAGCTGCTCGGCCTGCTCGGCGGGGAACAGTTTGTTGATGTCGATGACGAACCTGGGGTCGATCTCGTCGATGAGCTCGTCGTCTCCGGAGTAGACTTTGACGTAGGAGTCCCAGACGAGGGCAGGGTTGACCTCGGCCATGTGCTCCTGAACGACAGCTCCACCGGGCATGGTGTGGTTGACGGTCTCGAGGTAGGTGTTGATGGTCTCAGGTGTGACCTCTTTTCCGAGCCTCCTCTCGATTGTCTGGTGAGGGGAGTCCAGTCCGACGAGGATGGTCCTCCTGATGTCGTCCCAGGCCTGCTGGATAGCGCAGTTGTTGACGCAGTGCAGGTCATCGGCCTCGGCGAAGATGTCGGTGTGGGACAGCTGGTAGGGCATCCAGCTCCTCTGTCCGAGAGGAACTCCGATGTCCTCGTTCATCATGGGGATGCCACGTTTCTTGGCGATCTCCATGGCGGAGTTCTGGAACTCTACCTTGGACTTCGACTGTTTCCATCCACCATAGCAGTAGTACTTGGTGGTCATGTCGGTGGGCTCTTCTTTGAACTTCTTTTTGCATGCTTCCATGAACAGCTTCTCTTTTCCTGCCATGGTAATCACTCTCCCTTAACCTTCCAGGGCTGGTATCCGCCCAGGGTCCTCAGCTTGTGGATCCTGAGTCCGTACATGGTGACCTCTTTGTCGTCCCTCATGTCGACACCATCGGCTCTGAAAATGGTGGTCCTCTTCTTCAGGTCGGACATTGCGGCGGGCTTGCCGACGGAGATCCTCCTGTCGAGGGGGATGGCGACCTGGTCTTTCACATAGACGACCTCTTTCTTCTGGTCGTCCCAAACGTACCTCTGCCAGCCGTCGAACATCAGTCCGTGCTCGTCGAGACGGCAGGCGTGTCCGTGAACGGTTGCTCCCCTGATTCCGGTGAGGGCGGGGTCGAAGGTCTCGTTGTCGATCATCTCTTTGGCCATGACCTCAAGGTCCCTCTCACGGACCTCGATGATCTGCCTTCCGGAGAGAGTTCCGGTGTCGACTCCCCTGTACCTGGAGAGGTACATCCAAGCCCTCTGGTAGGGCGAGATGGGGGCGAAGTAGACGGAGTCGGTGAACTGGATGTACCTGACACGGTCTCCGTGCTTGGCTCCCTCGATGGGGACGACGAGTTTCCTGATGGGGCAGTCGGGCTCCTTTCCCTCCTCGATTGGGGGGTGGATGGACTTGTAGTCCTCTCCAGGGTTCCTGTGTCCCATGATCCTGACGACGTCATCCATGGCGACGTCGCGAAGTTTCTTCAGTTTGACTTTCGGGTCCATGTATCTGCGCCTGTTTTTAGCAGGTGTAGTGGTTCCCGGATAGAACTGCCTCTTGTAAGCTGCCATTTTATTCACTCCTGTAATCATGAAGCGTGGGCTTGTATTTCGAGTACCTTCCAACCTGAAGCGTGTAACCGTGCTCTATGGTCGCGTTGCACGCCTCTTTGATCTCCTCCAGCCTCTTGTCCAGAGTCTCCTCGTCCTCGACATCCAGCTCAATGTAGAACCCTCCGACCAGGTAGCGGAGCTCGACCTCCTGACCTCCAACGTGGATCACCTTGCGCTCTGAGTGATTGTTGGGAAGGCCCTTGCCAGGTCCGCTGTTGATCGTCTTGGGAAGGCTCTCGCCGGTCATGTTGATCTGCCTGATGTTCGGGATGATGTCCAGTGCGTTGAGCACCTTCTCGGTCGTCTCCGCGCTGAGCAGGCGGTTCGTGAGGATCTGGACCTCCGGGAGCGGTACCCCGGCGTAGTCGGCTGCGGGAGCGGATTTACTCGTCATACTCATGCCTCACAGTTTCTTCTTCACCTTCTTGGCCTCGGCAGCGACGTACTGCATGGGCTTGCTGAACTCTTCGATGTCTCCGAAGACCTCTTTGAAGAGACCGGATGTAGCCTCAGCGGAGAAGGTCTGGGTTCCGCCGTCCAGGCAGTTTCCTGCGGTGATGGCGGGAATCACGACGCCCTTGGCGTGCCTGGTAACGACGTGGTTTCCGTGGAACAGACCGGGTCCGCCTCCACCGTAGATGGAGTGGGAGAAGAAGGACATTCCAACTCCGACACCCTCGGCCCTTCCGTAGTCGACACCGGGAAGTCCGGACTCGTGCTCGAGAAGATCGTTGTAGTACAGGATGGTACTGGGAACACCCTGGGCAGCCCTGGCGGCTCCGACGTTGACCATAACGGCGGCAACCATTCCGGCGGCGGCGTAGGCGTTCCATTTCGGAAGGTCGTCGGTGGTGTAGACCTTGTATCCGCTGGGCAGGGTCTCTTTCACGCGGATGACTCCGTCGTCGATGGCCCTTCCCATCAGAGACTCGATAACGGTTCCGACGGTTCCGGTCTTTCCGTTCTTTTTGACGAGGGAGTAGACCATGTTGTTGGCGTTGAGTCCCTCGTAGGCGAGAGAGAGCAGAGCGCCCCTCTCGAAGTTGCCGATGGTGTCTCCCATCTCGTAGGATCCGCACTGCTCGAAGATGGCGGAGAGGGCGGTTCCCTGCATGGCGTTCCTGTTGACAAGAGAGACAACGTGGTTGGCCATGATGTTCCTCAGGGCGAATCCGGCTCCCTCGTTGTTCTGGGGGACCTCGAGGATGGATTTGACGTTGGCGCCCTGGAATGTGATGGTCTGGGGGTACCTTCCCCAAACGGCGGCTTTGACCATGTTGGCTTTGTACATCGGAACGTCGAAGGTGTCGATGATGGCCTCGGTGGTCGCGGCGGCGGTGACGGTGAATCCGGTTGTGTACTCGACACCGGCGTTCATCCTGTCCTCGGGGACGATGACGACCAGGTTCTTTCCGCCAGATTTCACTTTGACGACAGTGTCGTCTCCGTCGTAGACCTGAACTGCGTTCTTGACGATCTCGGCGATCTTGTCCGCGTTCTCGACGAGAGGGATGTCGATCTCCTTTCCCTTGATGACAACTCCGCCTCCGGTCATGGAGCCGGTCTTGAGGGCTTTCTCGATGCCGGCCAGGTTGACGGCGACGGTCCTCTTTGTCAGGGACACGATCTTCTTGATCGCGTTGTTGCGCAGCGGACTGATGGCTTCGAGCGGAACGTCTTTAGCGATGCGTTTGCCGCAGTCGTCATACAAGTCAACTACGTCCTCGTATTTTGGCATTTCATACCTCCTTGTTCATTTTGCCGGCCCTTTCGGACCGGGCATCCCCTTGCAGTCGGTATAACCTGCTTTCTGAATATAAAACAATGGGAAAAACGGTGTCAAATTGAAGAAAAACGTTATAAATCGGGTCTCCGGCGGACCCGCGTGTTACCGGATTCCGGTGCTCCGCTTTTAGTTATATTATTTAAAAGTGGGGATGAGCCAGCACCATCGCATAACAAAGACACTGCGATGGTGCTGTAAGTGATACCAATATGTTTGTGAGTGTTACTGGACTCAGTCGCGCTTGGCCTTGGTCATCACACCAGTCTCGTACTTCCTGAGGTGCTCGACGAAGTCGGGGATCATGTCGTAGGGGATGCCGGCGGCCATCTCGTCTGCGGCCATCGGTGTCTTCTTCCTGCATCCGAAGCATCCGAGGGAGATGTTGGGCTTCCCGGTGCATATCGGGACGGCGACGATGTCCTCGCAGGCGCACTGGAACGGGGAAGTGGAGAACTGGACCCTTCCGCCCTCCCTTGCGGTGGCGAGGGGCACGATCCAGTAGACCCTCTCGGGGATGTCCTCTATGGTGACGACGTCCGGCACGAAGTCCGCGTCCTTGAGGGGGCAGACGACCTCTCCCTCGCTCTCGAACGGGGGGACCATGCGGTCTCCGATCATCTTGCCGGCGGCTGCGGGGGAGTCGTGCATGCCGATGCCCGCGTGGAACTCCCCGCTGGCGACCTTCTCGGGGGTGGCGGTCATGTTGAGGGCGGAGCATCCGACCATGCAGTTCTCGGCCTTCAGGGGGAGCTTGAAGGAGGCGCCCTCCCTGGCCTTGAAGATGGCCTGGCAGTGGCTCATCTGGGCCTCGGGCTCGGTGTATCCCTCGGGCCACGCCTCGCCCCTGCGGACGAGTTTGACGGCGACCGGCTCGCCCCTGAGCTTCATGATGGTCTTCATGGCCTCAGCGTACTCTCTGTTCTTCTGGAGAATTTCCGACATGGATGATGGATTCAGGTCCCATCTATATATTGGTTCTAAAGAAGGTAAGAAGTTTAATGGCGTTAGACCCAGCATCACCAGCGGGCCATGGGACGGATGGGGTCCACGCGGACGTTGCCCGAGCTGACGACCTTCACCTCTGCCTCCACCCCGTAGACGTCGCGGATCATCTCTTGGGTCAGGACGTCCCGGGGAGCGCCGTGGTCGTACACCTCCCCGTCCCTTATGACGGCTATGCTGTCCGCGTAGCGGGCGGCGAAGTTGATATCGTGGAGAACCGCCACGATCGTGAGGCCGCGCTCGCGGGTGATCCCGCAGACGGTTTCGAACATCTCCAGCTCCCTGCGCAGGTCCAGGTTGTTCATAGGCTCGTCGAGCAGCATCAGCTCCGGGTCGGCCACCAGGCACTGGGCTACCATGACCATCTGGCACTGCCCTCCGCTGAGCTCCCCGAGGTCCCTCGGCGCCAGATCCTCCAGGTGCAGCAGCTCGAGTGCCCCGTAGCACTTCTCGATGTCCTCCTCCGTGACCGAGATGGAGAGGGTCCTGACACGTCCCAGCAGCATCACCTCCAGCACCGTCGCCCCGACGGTGCGCGGGAGCTCCTGTGACAGATATGCCAGGCTAGGCCCGTCCCTCCTGCCGGAGAGCAGGTCTTGCCCGTCGAACCTGATCGTCCCGCTGTCCGGCCTGTGCACCCCGGCGACGCACTTGACCAGGGTCGACTTGCCGGCACCGTTCGGGCCCAGAATCGCCGTGACCCCCTTCCCCATCTCCAGGTCCAGACCGTCCAGCACCCTGCGGTCGCCGTAGGAGAATCCCAGCCCCTCTATCTCCAGGGTCATACCGGCGCCCTCCTCTTCGACAGTATCAGGTACAGGAAGAACGGCACGCCCACCAGGGATGTGATGACCCCTATCGGCATCGAGATCCCCGCACCCTTGATTATCACAGCTGCGGCGAGCAGGAAGACCGCCCCGCATAGGGCGGACATCGGCAGGAGGAACCTCTGGTCGTCCCCCACCAGTATCCTGGCCACGTGGGGTCCGACGAGACCGACGAACCCTATCGTCCCCGTGAAGCTCACGGCGGTCGCCGTGAGGACCGAGATCCCCAGGATCATGTTCCTCCTCAGCTTGGACACGTCTATGCCGAGACTGTAGACCTTGGCGTCGCCCAGCTTGAGCGCGGAGAGCTTCCAGAGGTTCGACGCGAAGAGGGCGCCGACCAGGAGGACCACCAGCAGCATGACGAGGACGTAGTCCATGTTGACGTACCTAGAGACGCTGCCGAACATCCAGAACGAGATCGATGCGGATGCGTCGCTTCCCGCCAGCACCTGCACCGCGTTCACCAGCGCCTGGAACAGGAACAGCAGGGCCACACCCGTGAGCACGATCGTGGTCCTGCTGGAGGACCGCCTCATCGCGACGCCGTATATCATCATGCACGCGGCCATAGCGCACACGAAGGCGCACACTATCGTGGCGTACCCGCCGAGGATCTCGGAACCCCAGCCGAACCCTATCACCAGGGACGCACCGAAGGCCGCCGACATCGATATTCCCAGGGTGTACGGCTCCGCCAGGGGGTTGTTCAGGATGGTCTGCATCTCCGCCCCGGCCATGCCCAGGGCGACACCCGTGAGAAGCGCGAAGCAGCTCTCCGGCACGCGGTAGCTCCACACCGTGTTCCTCAGACCGGTGGTCGCCGAACCGGGGTCGAAAAGCGTTTGGAGGGCCTCAGACGGGCTCCATCTCATGAAGAACGTTGTGTTCACAATGAAGAGGACGACGGCCGCCGCTACCATGGCCAGAACTATGGCCTTCCTGCGGCGGACCATTCCCCTGTATATCGACTGCCCGACCGAGGCCCCCATCGTCTCATGCTCCGACGAGATAGGACCAGGTGCCCTCGAAGCCGAAGGGCGAGAGCTCGTCCAGACCGGCGATTACGCCGTCCAGGTCCTCCTGGGTGACCAGGTCGGGGTAGATCATCATAGCGACGCTGTACAGGTCCACCAGGCCGAAGACGCTGTTCCTAAGCTCCCCGTAGCAGAGCAGGACGTTCCCGTCCTTCACCGCACCCAGGTCGCTCCAGCCGGGACGGTCGAGGTACCCCGAGACGGCGTCCGCCAGCTCCCCGTCGGTTGGCGACGCCCCGTAACCGAGCGTAGACAATCCCCCGTAGTACGGCGTGCAGACGAGCACTATGTAGTCTGGGCCGTCGCCGTCCGGCTCCAGCATCTTCTCCAGGTTCCAGTCCGTGTCCACGCCTGCCGCGCTGTCGCAGATGTTGTTCCCTCCCAGGACGTTGAACTCGGGACATCCCATGGCGACGACGTTCCCGTAGACGGACTGGTCTGAACCGGGAAGCTCCACGTAGTACGAGAACTCCCTGGATTCACCGGCGATGGCGCCCATGACATAGTCGAGCTTCTCGTTGTAGAAGTCCACGACCTTGTCCGCGGTCTCGGAGGTGCCCATTATATCCCCGAGGATGCCGTAGTTGCTCTCGGCGATGCCGTCCGTGAACGACTTGTCGTAGAACTCCAGGTACACGACGGAGATTCCGTCGCCGAGCGCCTCTATCTGCTCCTCCATGCCTGGCATGTAGTTGACCGTCGCCCCCGCGAGGAGGACCAGGTCGGCCTCGGTCTCGTAGATGAGCTGCGCCGGGATCGCTCCGGTGCTGAAGACGTCCCCGCACATGGGGACGTCGGCGAGCTCCGGATAGCTCTCCAACAGAAGATCCCATTTCGCGGGCTCCCTGGTCTTGATGTCCTCCGGCAGAAGGCAGACGTAGTCCTCCCACCCCTCGCCGACGGACATCGCGAAGATCTCAACGATCGTCGGGTCGCATATCGCAACCCTCTCAACCGGCAGGGAGACCTCGATCGTCCTGCCGGAACTATCTGTAACCGTTATCGAATCGCCCTTGGGCTCATCGCTTCCACCGTCATCACCTGCAAGCTGCCATACGGCGACCGCCGCGACGATGACCACTGCCACGATTGCTATCGCGGCCACTGCTTTGCTGTTCACGTGATTCCTCCTTCAGAGGAGCCACTCCGAACCTTCCGACACCGACACCATCGATGGATTCGTATTTAATATTAGGTATTCCTAAAAACTATTTGGCCGCCCGGAACGCGATGCCGTCCCAGTAATCTGTTTAAAGGGTTTAGAAAGGGTTTCTGATGCCTACCGCAACCGGCGCCTCATGCCGCCACATTGACGTAGATGAACGCGGCGAGCAGGATCACGATGACGGCACCGATGAAGGTGACGTCCATGATTTCCCTCTTGTTCATATTAGCCTCCGATAGGTTTGCATCGGTCTCTGAAACGAGTTAGGTTAGGCGTGATATAAATATTTTAGGAGTACCGAAAAATTAAATTTAGGAATAACTAAATCACCCTCATGGAGAAATCTAGCAAGAGCGGATCCAGACTGGACCGCCTCGCGGCTTACGCCGGCCCGTACAGATGGCTGACCTACGCCGCGCTGGTGATGTCTGCGGTCAGCGCCGCACTGTCAGTCGTGCCGTACTACTACATATGGCGCATACTGGACGAGGTGCTGGCCGTGTACCCGGACCTGGAATCCGCATCAGGTATCGTCCACAACGGGTGGATGGCGCTCGCGTTCACGGTGCTGTCCATCGCGTTCTACATCGCCGCCCTAATGTGCTCGCACAAGGCGGCGTTCCGCATTTCCAAGAACATCAAGAAGAGGGCCCTCGACCATGTCCTGGGCCTTCCCCCCGGAGCCTTCGACATGATCGGCAGCGGCAAGGTGCGCAGGACCATCGTCGACAGCGCCGAGGCCACGCACACCTATGCGGCACACCAGCTCCCGGACCTCGCCGGCTCCGTGGTGCTGCCCATCGCCATCATCGTGATGCTGTTCTTCTTCGACTGGAGGCTGGGGATCGCATGCATCATCCCGATAGCCTCCTCGATGGCGGTCATGTACACCATGATGGGGAACAAGGCGCTGAGCGAGTTCATGGGCATCTACCAGACCGCGCTCGGCGACATGAACAGGGAGGCGGTGGAGTACGTCCGCGGCGTCTCCGTGGTGAAGACGTTCCAGCAGAGCGTACACACGTTCCAAAGGTTCAAGGACGCCATCATGAGGTACGGGAAATTCGCCTCAGAGTACGCGAGATGGTGCAGGGGCAGGATGGTCGCCTTCGTCGTCCTCTGCAACCTGGCGTTCGCGTTCCTCATCCTCGCGGCCATGGCCATCAACGGAGGCATAGAGGCCGCCGACCCGGGATTCCTCAGCGACTTCCTGTTCTACGTCATATTCTCGCCGCTGGTGGCGATCCTGATGATGAGGATCATGTACTCCAGCGAGGACGGGTACAAGGTCGACGACGGCCTGGACAGGATCGACGAGCTCCTGGCGATGGAGCAGCTGCCTGAGCCCTCCGAGCCCAGGATGCCCGAGGACATGACGGTAAGGTTCGAGAACGTGACGTTCTCCTACCCGGGAACGGCCGCACCCGTAGTGGACTCCCTGTGCCTCACCATGAGGCCGGGGACCGTCACCGCTCTGGTCGGCCCCAGCGGCAGCGGCAAGAGCACCGTGGCCAGCCTCGCCAGCAGGTTCTGGGACCCGCAGGGCGGCAGCATATCGATCGGCGGGGTCGACCTCAGGGAGATCGGGTCGGCTAACATCGCCAGGCTGGAGTCTTACGTGTTCCAGAGCAACTCCCTGATCAAGGGAACGCTGCTCGACAACGTCCGCCTCGGGAGGCCGGACGCGACACCCGAGCAGGTCGCCGACGCGCTCAGGGAGGCCAGGTGCGACGACATCGTCGCCAAGATGCCCGACGGCCTGGACACCGTGATCGGGCCGGGGGGCGTGTACCTCTCCGGAGGGGAGACGCAGAGGGTCGCAATCGCGAGGGCCATCCTCAAGGGGTCGCCGATCGTCATCCTCGACGAGGCGACCGCCTTCGCCGACCCGGAGAACGAGCACCTGGTGCAGCAGGCGTTCGAGAGGCTCGCCGAGAACAGGACGGTGCTCATAATAGCGCACCGCCTGACCACCGTCCGCGACGCTGACTGCATCTGCGTGGTCGACGGCGGCAGGATCAGGGAGACCGGCACGCACGCCGAACTGATGAAAGAGGACGGGGAGTACCGGAGGATGTGGGACGACTACCAGAGGTCCCTGTCCTGGAGGGTCGCGGGGGTGGCACAGTGAGCCTGCGCGTCTCCGTGATGCGCAGGTTCGCCCTGTCCGAGGACGGGTACAGATACCTTTGCAGGAGCTCCCTCGCCTGCATACTCAAGGACCTGGCGCTGATGTTCCCGGTGATGGTCCTCTTCATGTTCGTCTGTGACATCATGGGAGGCCCCGGCAACCCCTACGACCTGGACCTCGGCGCATGGGCGTACATCGCGATGATCGTCGTGTCCGCGGCCCTGATCGCCGTCACATACGTTTTCGAGTACAACGAGACATACTTCAACACCTACAAGGAGAGCTCCGCGAAGCGCATCGCCCTGGCGGAGAAGCTGAGGAGGCTGCCCATGTCCTACTTCGGCAGGAAGGACCCCACCGACCTGACCGTGAGGATCATGGGGGACTGCACGATGCAGGAGCAGTCCATGTCCCACTGGTTCCCCGAGCTCATCGGTTCGATGATCTGCATCTCCATGCTCGGGATCATGATCCTGGCGTTCGACCCCGTCATGGGTGCGGCATCCCTCTGGCCCATACCGGTGTCGTTCGCCATCGTGATCCTGTCGAAGAGGTTCCAGGACAAGTACAACAGGTACAAGTTCGACAGGACCCTGGAGGCCACCGAGGGTGTCCAGGAATTCCTGGAGACCTCGAGGGACCTCAGGGTCAACGATGCGGGCCGCAGGTACCTCGACGGCCTGTTTGGGAAGCTCGACAGGGTGGAGGGCGCTGAGTTCAAGGCGGAGTACATGGTGGCGATCTTCGTGGTGTCCGCCCAGCTGGTGCTGAAGTTCGGCATCGTCACCACCGCCCTCGCCGGAGGCTACATGATGGTCTCCGGAAGCCTCGACATCTTCGTGTTCATCGCCTTCCTCATCGTCATATCCAGACTGTACGACCCCCTGAACAACGCGCTCCAGAACCTGGCCGCCATGATAAACGCCGAGTACAACATGGAGCGCCTCCAGGAGATCGCGGACCAGCCCGTCCAAGGCGGCTCCTCCGAGTTCAGGCCGGACGGATACGACATCGTGTTCGACCACGTCCGGTTCTCCTACGACGGGGAGAGGGACGTCCTCAGGGACGTCTCGTTCACCGCCAGACAGGGCGAGGTGACGGCCATCATCGGGCCGTCGGGAGAGGGCAAGACGACTGCTGCTAAGCTCGCGGCAAGGTTCTGGGACCTCGACAGCGGGAGGATCACCGTCGGCGGCGTCGACATCTCCGGGATCGACCCCGAGACCCTCCTGTCCTGCTACTCCATCGTGTTCCAGGACGTGACGCTGTTCAACACCACCGTGATGGACAACATCCGCATCGGCAGGAGGGGAGCCACCGACGAGGAGGTCATGGTCGCCGCGAGGGCGGCAAAGTGCGACGACTTCGTGTCGAGGATGCCCGAGGGCTACATGACCGTCATCGGGGAGAACGGGGCGAAACTCTCCGGCGGGGAGAGACAGAGGATCTCCATCGCCAGGGCCCTGCTCAAGGACGCGCCGATCATCCTGCTTGACGAGGCCACGGCATCCCTGGACACGGAATGCGAGACCCAGGTCCAGCAGGCGATCTCGGAACTTGTCAGGGACAAGACCGTCCTCATAGTGGCGCACAGGATGCGCACGATCGAGGGTGCGGACAGGATCGTCGTGCTCAGGGACGGCACCGTGGAGGAGGACGGCAGCCCGGACCAGCTCATGGCCGAGGGCGGGACGTTCTCGAACATGGTGCGCCTGCAGAGCAGCTCCGAGGGCTGGACGCTCTGAGACCAAACGGCGGGGCGACCCGCCAACTTCCATTTTTCACACAAGGTCCGGCCCCGGAGGGCCGGTGATAGAACGAAGACTTTTTGCAAGGAGGTTTCCACG
The DNA here is from genome assembly GCA_009911715.1 of Methanomassiliicoccaceae archaeon DOK. Taxonomy (NCBI): domain Archaea; kingdom Methanobacteriati; phylum Thermoplasmatota; class Thermoplasmata; order Methanomassiliicoccales; family Methanomassiliicoccaceae; species Methanomassiliicoccaceae archaeon DOK. Next base: position 1,423,226 of record CP047880.1, read on the forward strand.
CGGTTCAAGGGTGCCGCGCGGTCATGACGCCCGCATCGCGGACGGTCTCATGCCGAGATGCAGCTGGAGGGGCACTCGTCGATGCAGGCTCCGCAGTTGCTGCACTTGGAGGTGTCGATCACGGCGACGTCCTCGCAGGTGATGGCGTTCTCGGGGCAGACATCGACGCATGCACCGCATGCGACGCACTCGGAAGCGTTGATTGTTGTCATTTGGACTACCTCTGAAATAGTGATTTCAGAGGAGAGTATATAAATCTACCTAATTATGAGTTAGGAATCTCTGAAAATACCGATTTTTTATTAGCCGCTCCTAACTGCGATTTCATACGTTTCAGGAACGTCTGGCCATGCTTCCACATAACTGCTGAACAGCAATTGTATCGGGGCGTATATGATTAACCAACCCTAAATTCAGTAGAGTTAGGGAGTCCTCATCCGCCGGCGGAGACCTCACTCCACCTGCGAGGACACGAGGTCCTCCACGATGTCGAGGAACTCCTCCTTCTTGTCAGGAGGTATCGTGGCCCCGGCGGCGACGGTGTGCCCGCCCCCGTATCCCCCCACCAGCCCCGAGGCGGTCTTCATGACCTGCGACAGGTCGAGCCCCTTGTCCACGAGGCTCCTGTTCGCCCTCGCAGACACCTTGACCCCGTCGTCCGAGTCGGCGAACGCTATTATTGGGATGTTCCTGGAGCACTCGCCAGAGCTGAGGACCATCCCCGCGACTATGCCGACGACGGTCTCCTTGATCTCCGACCCTGCGTCGAACCACTGGATGAACCTCCTCTCCCTCAGGAGGTGGTTGTCGCGGATGTACGACATCGCCGACGAGATGTGCTTCCTGTGCTCGGCGCGGTTCCTCTCGGCGTCCTTGAGGGCCGTCATGTCGCCGCGGCAGATCCTCAGGCCCGTCTCGGCGTCGTCGTAGCGCCCGCAGGAGTTCAGGACGGTGGCGAACTCCTTAGCGTCCCTCAGGCCCGTGCCCTCTGGCTCGTTGGGGAACCTGTACATCTCCCCGAAGGCGCGCTCCCTGTCGCCCTCCGGCATCATGTCCAGGATGGCCTCGGTGGCCCTCTCCCTCTCCTCCTGCGAGAGGTCGTCCCAGTGCCTCCACCTGCCGCCCTCCTTTCCCTTTATCCCCATCCTGTCCAGGAACTGGAGGCAGGCCGCCGCGTTGTCGCTCAGTCCGGGGATCTGGGGGTCGCTGCTGAACTGGAGGTACTGGTTGATGGCACGGGTCTCCCTGCCGAAGAACCTCAGGTCCTGGTCCACGACCAGGTCCCCGTTGGCCTGGGCGTCCGCCATGACCGTGCGGTTCATGCTGACCAGGGCCGAGTGCCCGGAGTCCTGGAAGTCCCCGACCGCCCCGACGACCGCGAGGTATGCCAGGTCGACGTTGGCCGGATCCACGGCCTTGGACAGCAGGTAGGTCATGCCCGCGCCGCAGATCTCGTAGGAGCCGTCCATTCCGTAGGAGTGGGGGTTGAGATGGGTTATTCCCGAGAAGCTGTCCAGGACGGTCTGCTTCCTCCTCCACCTCGGGTCCGGGACGTGGTGGTCGGTGACGATAATCCCGTCCCGGGAAAACTCGGACAGGTAGCCGCTGCCCAGGTCGCATATCCAGACGACGTCCTCCGAGCTGGAGTTGATCGTCTCCAAAGTCTCCTCGGAGATCTTCTTCTCGAACCTCACGGTGTGGTCCTTGCCGAGCCTCTCCGCGGTGATGTCCGCTATGGCCCCGGCCGATATCCCGTCCGCGTCGATGTGGGACACGATCAGCACCGTCCCGGCGTCGCGCAGGGTCCGCGCCGCGGCGTCCAGGTCCCTCTGCATCCTGCGGAGGTCACCAGCGGTAGCCGGCATGCTCCCTCACCAGCCTGTCGTAGATGATGTCTGCGATCCGCTCGAGGTTCACGGTGTCCGCGCGGTTGTACTCGGTGAGGATGTCCAGCGCGTCCCTGTCGCCGTTGTCGCCGTGCTTCTCCCAGAACTTCCACAGGCGCACGGCCTCGGCGCCGTCCACGCCCTCTATCTCCTCGGCGCGGGTGATGCCCAGCTCGATCTCCAGGGGCTTGAGCCCTCCCCTGTACCCGACCTTCCTGGAGGCGAAGCGCAGGTCGAACTGCGGTATGTCCCAGTCGACCTCGGGGAAGCTGTTCCTGAGAACGGGCACGTCGAAGCAGCTTCCGTTGAACGTCACGAGGACGGCTGCCCCGTCGAGGGCGTCCGTCAGCGCCTGGGGTGTCAGGTCGATGCCCTCCGTGAGGGTCACCGTGTCCCCGGGCCTGTGGACCGTCACGACGGTCACCAGGGCGTCCCTGGAGAGTCCGTCCGTCTCGATGTCCAGATAGGCCGCCCTGTCCCTGAAGTGGCGGTACATCCTCCACACCTCCCCCTTCGGCATCATGTCGGCCAGCGACCGGGCGTCGCCGTCGTCCAGGAGCTCGGAGGCCTGGGTCAGCAGGACATCGCCCCGCTCCTTTGCATCCGGCCTCATGGCCTTCACGGTCTCGGAGGACAGGAAATCGTCCCAGCTGCGGACGCCGTCCTCCCAGATGGCCCTCTCCTTCTTGGAACCGACCGACGGAAGTATCTGGAATGTGTGGGTTATCATGGACACGGGGTGTAGATTCTACTCGGTGATAAGCTTGTCCAGAACCTCCCGTGACCAACTCGGAAACAGGTAGTTCCTATCCGAAGTGCCAGACCTCCGGGGGACCATCCATCCAACAACGTTCCGTGGTTGTTTATGCCCGAACGGGTAGCAGGGAACCCCTTTTAACCGCCGCCCGGGATTGAAGATTCATGAGATGCACCTACTGCGGACATGAAATCCCTGCGCTCTACCCGTTCTCGATGTGCCCCACATGCGGACAGCCTGTGGACAGGCCCGTCGCCTCCGGGAACTGAGACGAGCGCCCGGCCCCTCCGCTTGCCATGAGGGGGCCGGGAAGCATCTTTCTTATTGTGATTCGCTCTTCACCGCCATCATGAGGTACAAGGAGATCCTGCCGGGAGTACGCATCACCAGCGACAGGTGCCTCATCCTGGAGGAGGGGCCGACCGTCGTCATGGGCGACCTCCATCTCGGCTACGAGCGCGCCCTCGAGCAGGAGGGCATGTACATACCCAGGATCAACACGGAGTCCATCCGCGACGCCCTGAACGACATCCTGTGCAGGTACGAGCCGGAGCGCGTCGTCCTGCTGGGGGACATAAAGCACGACTTCAAGCGCGCCGGGTTCGAGGAGAAGCGCGAGGTGCGCAGGATCATAGGGCTGCTCGCCGAGGCCGCGGAGACCGTGGTCATCAAGGGGAACCACGACAACTACATCCAGAACATCATCGGCGACATGGGGATACTGGCCGTCGACAACATAGACATCATGGGCTACCGCCTGGAGCACGGGCACGTGGACTCGGGGGTGAGGCCGGTCATCATCGGCCACGAGCACCCGTCCGTCAGGATCCCCGGCGCCGTCGGCGGCGGGATGAAGATCCAGTGCTTCGTCCACGCCAGGAGGGACGGCGTGATCGTGCTCCCCCCGTTCAGCCCGTTCTCGTCCGGGAACGACCTGGTCCTGGACAAGGAGTGCGTCATGGCACCCGCCCTCAGGGACTCCGACTTCGCCTCTGCGGAGATCTACGGCGTGACTGACATGGGGCTCATGGACCTCGGGACGCTCAGGGACCTGTCCGACGTCGTCATATGACCCGTGAGTGATTCCTTAGAACGCGCGCGTAATAAAGAGCCGCAACCGATGTCCCCTTTGTTTTAATATGAGAAAGACATTGCTTCAACCAAGGAGATATTCAAAATGACAATGACTCCTAAAGAGAGAGTACTCGCTGCAATGAAACAGGAATCTCTGGACAGGCCCCCCGTGGCCATCTTCACCCAGTCCGCCACCCTCGGACAGATGGAGAAGACCGGAGCCGCCTGGCCCGAGGCCCACAAGAACGCTGAGCTCATGGCCAAACTCGGAGCCGCTCAGGCCGACATCTTCGGCTACGAGTGCTGCAGGGCACCTTTCTGCCTGACCGCTGAGTCCGAGAGGCTCGGCGCCACCGTCCAGGTCGAGAAGAAGGACGCCGCCCCCATGATCAAGGCCCACCCCTTCAAATTCGACCCCATGACCAGCGAGTACGACGACCCCGCCAACCTGATGTCCCCCGAGGAGTTCATCCAGGGCGGCAGGCCCGCCATCGCCATCCAGGCGATCGAGCTCCTCGCCAAGTCCCACGGAGAGAACTACGCCATCGTCGCTGGAAACACCGGACCCTTCACCCTGACCGGAAACCTCGTCAACACCGAGAACCTGGTCTTCGGAATGATGATGTGCCCCGAGGAGGTCGACAAATGGGTCGACGCCGTCAACCCCATCGTCACCGCCTACACCCACGCCCTGATGGACGCCGGTGCAGATGTCGTCCAGTGCTCCGAGCCCTCCGGATCCACCGACATGCTCGCTCCCGACATGTTCGACGAGGCCGCCGGACACCACGTCAAGACCGCCCTGAAGCCCAAGGATGGAAAGTACACCGTCCTCCACATCTGCGGAGACACCTACCCCATCCTCGACCAGATGGCCGCCACCGGAGTCACCGGAATCTCCATCGAGGAGAAGGTCGACCCCTTCAAGGCTGTCGAGAAGGTCGGCGGAAAGACCGTCCTGGTCGGAAACGTCGGATCCGTCAGGCCCCTGTTCCAGGGAACCGTTGAGGAGACCATCGAGGGAACCAAGAAGTCCGTCGATGCCGGATTCAACGTCATCTCCTCCGGATGCGGAATCGCTGTGGCCACTCCCGATGAGAACATGAAGGCCATGGTCGACACCGTCAAGTCCTACGGAAACTGAATCTGAGGCTATAACAAACCATTTCCCCCTTCGGGGGGATTCCCATTTTTGAATCTCGTATCGCTGTGAGAGTCTCCTGTTGAGGGATTCCAGACATCGGAGATTGCGAACCGGGTCCGCGATGAGAAAAAACCGGCGGGAATCCGCCGGAAGTTGTTTTCAGTCCTTCATCAGGGTGTAGAGGACGGCCTTCTGGGCGTGGAGCCTGTTCTCGGCCTGGTCGAAGACCACGCTGTGCGGACCCTCGATGACCTCGTTCGTGATCTCCTGTCCCCTGTGGGCGGGCAGGCAGTGCATGACGATGCATGTGGGCTTCGCGATGGAGAGCAGCTGGTCGTTGATCTGGTAGGCCTGGAACAGCTTGATGGCGTCCTCCTCGGAGGTCTTGTCTCCCATGGAGATCCATGTGTCGGTGTAGAGGACATCCGCGTCGACGCAGGCCTCCTGGGGATCGTGGGATGCGATGATCTGGGAGCCGTTGGCCTCCGCGATCTTGGACGCCTTCCACATGATCTCGGCGTTGGGCATGCGGACTGCAGGGCAGCATGCGACCATGTCGATGCCCATGATGGCGCAGGCGTACAGCAGGGAGTTGCAGACGTTGTTCCCGTCCCCGAGGTACACGAGCTTCTTTCCGCGGAAGCCTCCGAGCTTCTCCTTGATCGTGACCATGTCGGCGAGGGCCTGGCAGGGGTGCTCCAGATTGTCGAGTCCGCTGATGACCGGGACGGTCGCCCACTCGCCGAACTTGTCCATCATCTTGTAGTCGAACGCCCTGTACATGATTCCGTGGACGAAACGGCTCATCACCCTGGCGGTATCCTCGACAGTCTCGCTGTGGACACCCATCTGCATCTTGGACTCGTCGATGTAGAGAGCGTGTCCCCCGAGCTCCGTGATGGCGACGTCGAAGGAGATCCTCGTGCGGGTGCTGGGCTTCTCGAAGATCATGGCCAGCGTCTTTCCCTTGAGGGGGTCGCCGTGGTGTCCGCGCTCGGCCTTGAGCTTGATGGCGAGATCCACAAGCTGAGGCCACTCGTCCTGCATGTCAGAAACTGAGATCAGGTCTCTCTTTGCCATGCTGGGGCATCCGAAGGATTGTATTTCACTATTATGTGCTATAATGGACAACGGAAAAGACGGTTGTCCATCTCTGGACAGAGGCTCATCTCTTGACGATGATGCACACGACATCCTCGTCCGCCACGACGTGGTCCATGCCCACGGTCTGGCCGGGGAACTTGGCGCTCTTGCCCCAGACCATCGCGTAGCGGAAGTTGTTCCTGAAATCCCTGTGGATGAGCTCGCACACGTCGCCAACGGTGTTCCCGCGCTTGACGATCAGCGGGATGTCCATGTCCGCCTCCTGGCCCTGGGGCTTGAGGTAGATGCGGATCATGTCGATGGTGTCGTAGAGGGCCTGCTTCAGGTCGTCGACCCCGTATCCGGTCGCCGCCGAGATCGGGACGCAGCGGTACTGCTTGTGCATCTCCAGGACGGCCTCCAGCTGTCCGGGCTTGGCCAGGTCCACCTTGTTGATGGCCATGACGGCCTTGATGTACACCCTGTTGCCCGCCAGCACGTCCAGCATCTGCTCCACGTCGATGTCCTCACGGACGACGACGGTCGCGTTCACGTGTCCGTAGGCCGATGTCATGTCCTTGATCGTGTCCACGTCGATCTTGGTGAGCTTCAGAGTCGGCTTCACCAGGATCCCGCCGTGGTCGGAGTGGGTGATGACGACGTCGGGCTTCTTCTGGTTCAGACGGATGCCCGCGTTGTACAGCTCCCTGAACAGGACGTTCATGTTGGGGTTGAATATGTCGACGACCAGGAGGATGACGTCCGCGGACCTCGCGGCGGCGATGACCTCCCTTCCCCTTCCCTTTCCGCGGGAGGCGTCCTTGATCAGTCCCGGCATGTCCAGGATCTGGATCTTGGCATGGTTGTACTCCATGACTCCGGGGACGACGTCGAGGGTGGTGAAGTGGTATGCACCCACCTCGGACTTGGCGCCGGTGAGCTGGTTGAGAAGAGTGGACTTTCCCACGGACGGGAATCCCACCAGAGCGACTGTGGCGTTCCCCGCCTTCTTGACGTAGAAACCCTTGGTTGGCGCCTTGGAGGAGCGTCTCTTCTCCTCCTCGAGGGTGAGCTTGGCGATCTTCGCCTTGAGCTTGCCGATGTGAGCTTCGGTAGCCTTGTTGTACTTGGTCTTGGAGATCTGGTCCTCCAATTCCTTGATCTGCTCCTCGATGGTTGCCATGACTCGCTCCGGGACTCTCCCATGCCCAACGCGTATTAAGCATTTGTTCAGCTGGAGTACATCTGGAGGTACTCCGCGACCTGCTCCTTGGCCTTGTCTGCGTCGATCTCCCCGTCCAGGTACGAGTCGGCGATGTCCCTGACGTTGGCGCCGATGGTCGAGATGTCCTCCTCGAGCCATCTCTGCACGAGCCCGTCGATGGCCTCGTCGCCCACGACGTCGCATGCATCGTAAATCGCGTCGCCGAAGATCCTCACGAAGTCCTGCAGGGAGTATATCCAGTCCCTGATGTCGTTCATCTCGTCGTCGTCACCGGACATCGAGTCCGCCTGGTCAACCAGCAGTCCGCTGACGTGCATAAAGTCCGTGCACAGCTCCAGCTGAACCCTGATGTCGGGCTCCACCTCCGGGTAGTCCAGGAGAAGGTTGAACAGCGTCTCCGCGACGATCGCGGCGTCCTCCGGCACCCTTATGAGCTCGGGCGTCTGGGCGAGGGCGTAGAACAGCGAGGCGATGAGCATGTTGGGTCCGGAGTCCTCCCCGTACTCCTCGATGAGCCTCGCGATGTCGGCGACTCCCCCAGCGTAGGCCTCCCCGTCGGCGATGCAGTCCACAAGCCATCCGGCGACCACGTCGTGCATGCACTTCTCGATCTCCGTGCTGGCGTCCTTGTTGGCGTCCAGGAGCTTCGCGAGCTCGTCCGCCGCCCCTTCGGCGTCCCCCTCGATGAGCATCGACTCTATCCTTTGGACGTCGGGGTACCAGGGCTCCCCGCTGTAGTCCGCGGGCTCGAACGACTCGTCCCCGATGGCTCCGGAGAGCTTCAGGGCGGATTCCACCACGGGTTCCACGGGCACGGCGTTCTCCACCGCCACGTCCTCGAACCTCTGTCCGCAGTGCATGCAGTAGCTGCTCTCGTCTTCGTCGTCGATCAGGGTCCTCTTCTCGCATCCGGGGCATATCAGGGTCAGGATGGCCATGCGCTCCCCATCGTCGTCCAGCGTTATATCCCCCTCGGTCCGGATGCGCTGACATAACGCGAAGCATGTCCGTCCCCTCCAATGCCTTTATAAACAGTACCTGTTACGTATGACCAATGACTGAAACAGTGGAGGGCAAGAAGTCACCGATGGCGGGATTCATCGACGACTTCAAGTCCCTCACCCCGAAACAGTGGCTTGGGATCGTCGCCGCCATTGCACTGGCGCTCATCCTCGAGATCTACATGGGCACGAACTGCATGGGATTCCTCGTGGTGGCCGTAGTGCTGTACATGATCCCCCACCTCCTGAAGGTCATGTCGGTCAAGGTCAAGACCGTGGTCGGAGTGATCTTCATCGTGGCAGCCCTCCTGCTGGGCACGTTCGCCTTCTCAGGCACCCTCGCCAGCAACGAGAATCTGATCAACACCGACAGCAACCAGATCAAGGACGTGACCTACGACGAGGCCACGGACACCATCGAGTTCTACGTCAATCCCGAGCTCGAGGGCGAGGACTGGGATGTCCTGGTGCAGTACGTCCCCGTGGTGGGCATATCCTTCGGAATGGCCAACCGTGCGGGCTCGGAGGCCGTGAACACGTACCTTGAACCGTCCAGCATGACATTGGAATCGGACGGATGGTACCACGGGACGATAACCGGCCTCGGGCTGCAGGACGGCCAGTACTACCAGATAGGCATAGGCATCATGGAGAACGCGCAGACGGAGTCGGAGTCCACGGCGGCATCGCTGGTGTTCTGGTACGACTACAATGCGGACACGACCATGATATGCCTGACCGGAACCGCCTACACCGTCGCGTTCGCCGCGATCCTGTTCTTCATGATCCTGGTGTTCTCCGCCATGATGAGGAGCAGCGCCGAGAAGACCCGCGCCAAGATGGAGGCCGAGGGAAGGCTGTACCCCCAGGGATACGGAAGGTGCAAGCAGTGCGGCGCCATGGTCCTGCCCGGAGAGGTCAACTGCAGGAAGTGCGGGGCGTACATCGACGTCCCCGACGAGCTCAGGGTGAAGAAGAAGGACTTCTTCCAGTGCTCCGAATGCGGTGCGGAGGTCCCCTCCGACGCGACCGAGTGCCCCAAGTGCGGAGCGAAGTTCGACGAGGCCCAGGAGAACGTCGTCGTCCACGCCGACGGAACCGAGGACATCTCCACCGAGAGCATCGTCTGTCCCGAGTGCGGAAGCACCGTCCCCTCCAACGCGGACTGGTGCCCCAAGTGCGGCAAGATGCTCAAGGACAAGAAGCAGTGAGCCTAAACCCCGGCGGGGAACCGCCGGGGACTTTTACCCTCCGGGAGGAGGGGCGTGTTTCTCAAGAATCGCTAAAAGTGACGGAAGGGATTTCCGCGCAGGGCACGGCCCCGCGCGGGTGGAATGCGATCACTTCTTCCTCTTGCGGAAGGTGACCTTCGAGTCCTTCATGTTGATGACGGCGTCCTCGAGCTTGGTGATGAGGTCGCTGGAGGTCTGGATGAGGTCCCATCCGACCTGCTTGGCCATGACGGCCTCGCCGTTGATGAACAGCCTGGCGCTGATGCTGTACTTGCAGCTGTCCCCATCGTCGTTGTACCTGGAGACGTGCATGTTGAAGGACTCCGGCTTGTAGATCTTGGAGATCTTGGCGACCATGGCCTCGATGTCCTTGTAGATGGCGTCGACGGCGTCCTTCTCGTTGTCCTCCAGTCCGCTGATCTGCACGAAGAGCATGTCCCTCTCCCTGCAGGCGGCGAGCAGCTCGATGATGTCGTACTCGGTGATGACTCCGACCAGGTCCTTACCCTCCACCACGGGGAGGGTGGAGATCTTGTTGTCCATCATCATGTCGACGGCGACGGAGATGTCGCTGTCCCACGGGATGGTCTTGACGGATGTCAGCGCAATCGACTCGACGGTGATCTGGGAGCGGGCGCTCTTCTCCAGGTCCCCGATCGTCTTGTTGTCCTTCTTCCAGTTGTTGTCGATGATCTCCCTCATTCCGACGATACCGACGACGTTGTTGGTCTCGTTGACGACGGGGATGGTCCTGTAGTCCTCGCGGATCATGATCTCCAGGGCGTCGTCCATCAGGTCGTTGACCTTCACGGACTCGACGGGGTTGCTCATGATCTCCCAGACCTTGATCTCCTTCAGGGCCCTGATGTCCCTGACGATCTCGATGAGCTTCGTCCTCCTGATGACACCGACGACCTTCTTGCCGTTTACCACGGGAAGCTGCCTGCAGTTGTTGGAGACCATGAGCTCCGAGATCTTGGTGATCTCCATGTCGGGCGACACGGACGGGAGCTGACGGATGAAGTTCTTCACCTTGGCATCCAGGGTGACGCTCTTCTTCCTGAGGATAGAAGCGTAACTGACCATCCCCACGAACTCCCCGTTGTCGACGACGGGCACGTCCTGGTACTTGGTCTCTCTCATGACCGACAGCGCATCCGAGATGCGGTCTTCCGACGAAACAGTCGGGAAGTCGACGGACATAACCCTCTCGATGGAGATGCCGTCGATCTGCGATCTGAGCATGGTAATCTTCTTCAGATCCTCTAGGTCCTTTACAGCCATAGAATTCACCTCTGGATGATGATACGATGTGCTCCGGATATAATGGTTGTTAATTGTAACATCCGGTTCTACGTAAAACCAGGTCCGGACTGCGGAATCCGAAAAGGAAGGGGTTTGTGGTTGGGGTTTGTCGTCGCCGGAGCGACGGTGACTGCGAGGTATTAAATATCTCAAAGCTCGGCGAAGGGCTTGCCAGCCAGCAGGTCGTCGACGATCTCCGCGACCCTGTCGACGGGGATGCGCTTCTGCTCGGTGGTGTCCCTGTCGCGGATGGTCACTGTACCCTCGGCGGCGCCTCCCGGGAGGGAGTCGTAGTCGACGGTGATGCACCACGGGGTGCCGACCTCGTCCATGCGGGCGTACCTCTTGCCGATTGTTCCGGAGCCGTCGTAGTAGGCCTCGACCCTGTGGGAGTGCACCTTGGCGTAGATGTCCCTGGCCATGTCGTCCAGGCCGTCCTTCTCCATCAGGGGGAAGACGCCGACCTTGATGGGGGCGACGGCGGGGGCGAGCCTAAGGACGGTGTAGTCCTCCTTCTCGTCGTGCGAGTACGCGTGCTCCAGGACGGAGTAGAAGATCCTGTCCAGTCCGTGGGAGGGCTCGATGACGTGGGGGATGACGCGCTCGCCAGCCACCTTCTCGGTCACCTTGGCGACCTCGAAGTACTCGTCGGTGAGCTCGATGTCCTCGCCGTCGACGTTCACGGTGAGCTTCCCGTCCCTGACGGCGGAGGGATCCATGGACTCCATGGCCGCGGCGATCGCCTTCGCCTTGCCCTTGAAAGTGGGTCCGAGGGCCTTGTGCTTGGCGCGGATCTTCTCCACCTCCATCTCGCGGGGCTCGTCGAACCTCTTGAAGTGCGTAAGGTCTGCGCCGGAGAACTCGGCGTGCCTGGAGAGGTCCCAGCATCCCCTGTCCGCGATACCGACGATCTCGGTCCATCCGTAGGAAAGGAGGACCTCGGCGTCCCAGCAGTCGGCGGCGTAGTGGGCCATCTCGTCCTGCAGGTGCTCCCTGAACCTGAGCCTGGCGGGGTCGATGCCCACGCGGGTCAGGAGCTGCTTCGTCGTGTAGACGAAGTATGCCAGCACGCGGTTGGCGATGACGCCCTTCTCGACGGCCTCCTTGACTGTCATCGTGACGGGCTCGCAGGTGGTGTTGGGGATGAGGTCCAGGGTCTCGTTCTCGATCTCGTGGAACCTGGGCCAGTCCTTGTCCTCGGGGTCCACGAAGAGCTCGACCTCCATCTGGTTGAACTCCCTCATCCTGATCATACCCTGGCGGGGGGCGATCTCGTTCCTGTAGCTCCTGCCGGTCTGGATGACCCCGAGGGGCATCTTCTCCCTGTTGTACCTGTAGAGGTTGGGGAAGTTCACGAATATGCCCTGGGCGGTCTCGGGCCTGAGGTATCCGACACGCGTGGACCCGGGGCCGATGTGGGTCTTGAACATGAGGTTGAACTCCTCGACCGGACCGAGGTCGCCGCCGCAGTCGGGGCACTTGATGTTGTGCTCGACGAAGGCCTCTTCCAGCTGCTTGGCGGAGAGGACGTCGGCGTTCTCGTAGAAGTCCTTGACCAGGTGGTCGGCCCTGAAGGGCGCCTGGCACTTGGTGCAGTAGGTGAGGAGGTCCGCGAACTCGTCAACGTGCCCGGAGGCCTTGAAGACCTCCCTGGGGTTGACGGTCTCGGAGTCGATCTCGACGAAGCCCTCGCGGCCCTTGTAGATGGACCTCCAGACCTCGACGATGTTGTTCCTGAGGGAGCATCCCAGCGGGCCGTAGTCGTACATGCCGGCCACGCCGCCGTAGAGCTCGAAAGAAGGCCAGATGAACCCTCTGCGTTTGCAGAGGGACATCAGGTCGTTGGCGTTTGAATCACTCATTGATATTACCTGAGAGGGCGCATAGCACGTCTACATCATAAACCATGCCCACGAGCTCGTCCTTGTTCCCGTGGACGGGAATCTGTCCGAAGTCGTTGGTCAGCATGATCTTCGCCACCTCAGATACGTTCGTCTTCTTGAACACGGTGTAGGGGTCCTTCACCATGAAGTCCTTCACCTTCCTGTCGTCCGACATGTACTTGTCGGTCGCCGTGTAGAACAGCGGGAGGACGTTCCTGGCACCCGCCATGTTGCCCACGTCGGCGATACCCAGGGCCTTCAGGTCGTCGGTGTTCTTCACCTGGTCGCTGAACAGGTCCCTGTCGGTCAGGATGCCCACTAGCTTCCCCTGTGCGTCGAGCACGGGCAGCGCGGGGACGTCGCTGATCCTCATCGCCGGGATCGTGTAGGTGAGGGGCTCGTCCTCGTACGCGGTGACGCATGTGGTGCGGATCACGTCCTCGGCGAGCAGGTCGGTCTTCATCTCCTTGACGAGACGGAGCATGTCGGTGGGTGTGACGATGCCCACGAGCTTGCCGTTGTCCACGACGGGCAGCCTGTGGATCCTCTTGGTGCTGAAGATCCTCGCGGCCTCCTCGATCGTGGTCTCGGGCGTCACGGTGATGCAGCCCTTCTTCATGATGAGCGAGAGCTGGTCCTCGTCGAACTTCCTGAACACGTCCCTCCTGGACACGACTCCCATGAGTTTGCCGTCGGAGGAGCGGATGACCGGCAGTCCGGTGAGCCCGTTCCTTACCATGATGTTGATGGCGTCGCTGCGGCTCCCGGGCACCTCGACCACGATGGGGGCCGCCGTCATTATGTCTGCTACTGTCCCGCTCATCTGCTTCCCCGCCTCAGTTGGCGTTGGCGTCCTCTGCCCTGACGACCAGGACGGGGCACTGGGAGGCCCTGACGACCCTCTCGGCGACGCTTCCCATCAGGAGCTTGGACATGCCTGTCCTTCCGAGGGTTCCCATGACGATGATGTCGTAGTTAGCGGACTCGTCCAGGATGACCTTGACGGGTGCTCCCTCCTTGACGGAGATGGCGACCTCGACTCCCTCCTGCGTTCCGAGGTCGCGTACGTAGTCCACGGCCTCCTTACCCTCCTTCTCGAGGGTGTTGTACACGTTCATGACTGCTGTGTCCATGGGCATGTTGGTCAGGATGGTCTGATCGAGGACGTACAGGGCTGTGACCTTTCCGCCAGACAGCTTGGCCAGCTCCATAGCCTTCTTCACTGCGGCCTTTGTGTACTCGCTTCCGTCCGTCGGCACGAGAATGTTTGTAAAGCTCATTTTCACAACCTCTTTGTATTTTCATCCAGAGCGACAGCCTCGGGCTTCCCGCCGAGGGCCGACAGGGCGTCGAAATCCTCCGTCGGGATGACCGACAGCACGTCCGTTCCGTTGTGATTCAGTATGTTCCTGTGTTGATTTAATATCTTGCCCGAAAGTTTCCATAGGGCGCTCCAGACCGTCTCGGGATCCCCTCCCTGGGCCTCGGCCGTCCGGGCGAACTCAAGCGCCTCGGCGACCATGTCCGGGCTGCGTATCATGCCGTTGTCCGTGCCTATCGCCAGATCCGCCCCGAGTGCCTCCGCCCTGGCTATCGGCGGGACCTTCCCGAAGTACCTGTTGGACGTGGGGCATACGACGATCGGGACCTCCGCCTCGGCGCACTTCAGTATGTCCGAGTCGGTGGCCTCGCACATGTGGACGACGAAAGCCGGGTCCAGGGACAGTACGAAGTCTATGTCCTCGCGGACCCTCTCGCTGACGTGGATGGCGAACACCATGCGCCGCTCCCTGATGGCGTCGGCAACCGCCTCGATGTAGCCCGGGTCCATGTCAGACACGCTGGATATGCCGATCCCGTCCGCCACAGACAGTATGTCGTCGATCTCCTCGGGGTCGAACTCGGGGGACACCGGGCGGCCGAGGATGACCGCCTCCGGCGCGCTCTCCCTCAGCATCCTGCATCCGCGGGCCCCTCCCTCCCTGAAATCGACGAAGGTGACCGCGCCCGAGGCCCTGGAGTCGCGGGCGAAGCGGGACATGTTGGATGATATCTCCGTGTCAGGTGCCTCCCTGAGGTAGCGGTGCTTCAGCCCGTCCGGCGGGGCGACCAGCTCCTGCAGCGACATCCCGGGCGGCACGCGGAGGCCGTAGTCGGCGCAGTGCGTGTGGCCGTTGACCGTGTCCATGAGGACTATCCCCCTGCGGTCTGGCCGGACCGGGCACTCCCCGCCGCCGACCTCCACCGCCCTGCCATCCTCGACGATCAGATAACCCGGGCGGAACCCCCTCCTGTCGGAGACCATGCCCTCCAGTGCGTAGCTGCCAGAACATTCCATGCGGACGTAATGCCACTTGGATTCATTAACAGTTGGTGACAACCCTTAAGTTCTGGAGAATTGTGGAAAGTCCAGGTGAACAAATGCCGACAGTAGATTCCAGTCTCTGCGTGGCCTGCGGCGCGTGCGCGGACGCCTGCCCCCAGGATGCGATCACCGTCGAGGACGTGAGCGTCATCGACGCCTCGAAGTGCGTCGACTGCGGTGTGTGCGTCGACGAGTGCCCCGCCGGAGCCATCTCCGAGTGAGACTGACGGAAACAAAACAAAAGGGGAACGGGGACGACCCCTCCCCCACCTTAGCACCCATCCGGGCTCATGCCCAGTAGGGCTTCTTGACGAACTTGTACGCCATGAGCACCGCCGTGGTGGCCTCTCCCATGGCCGTCGTGATCTGCTTGAACTTACCGGGGTAGCTGACCACGTCGCCACAGGCGAACACTCCGGGGCGGCTGGTGGACATGTCGAAGTTCACCTTGACGAGACCGTCGTCCGTCAGGTCCAGGTCCCACTTCTTGAGGTCGTCCAGGTCGGCGGAGATGCCGATGTTGATGACCGCCAGGTCTGTGGGGATGTCGAACTCCTTGCCGTCCTGGGAGACGGTCACGGACTCGACGTGGTCCGTCCCGTTGATGGACACGAGGTTGGCGTTCATCACAGTCCTGATGTTGCTCTTCTGAAGGCTCTGGACCGTGGACTCGTCGGCCCTGAAGTCGGGCCTCCTGTGCACTATGGTGGTGTCCGTGACGGTGTCGGCGATGAGGGCCATGTCGATGGCGCTGTTGCCGCCTCCGAACATCGTGACCTTCTTCCCGACGATCTCCTCCTTCGGGGGCAGGATGTAGGTGACGCCCTTCCCGAAGAACTCGTCCTCCCCGGGGCATCCCATCTTCTTGGGCTTGAAGCTGCCCATCCCGATGGCGACTATGACAGACTTGGCGTGGTACGAGCCCTTGTCGGTGTTGACGATGAGCTCCCCGTCCCCGTTGACGATGGTGTCGACCCTCTCGTTCTCCTTGATCTCGCACTCGACGGACTCCGCCTGTGCGTAGAGCTTGTCGGAGAGCTTCCTGGCCTGGATGGTCTCGAAACCGGGATAGTTGTGGATACCCTTCTCGGGGTAGAGGCTCACGAGCTGTCCTCCGACGCGCGCGGAATCGATGATCAGGGTCTTCATCATCTTCGACCTAGCGTAGATTCCGGCGGTGAGGCCCGCGCAACCTGCTCCAACTATTACCACGTCATAGCACATTGGAGCCACGAAATCATGTCTTAATATAAAAATATGGATGCCCTTAATTCGATAGCTGGTTCAATTTCGGCAATTTCTTCAGAATCACGATGCTTTTTCTACGAATATCGTAGCCGCGTTGTGACAATCAGCACAACGCCGGAGCCGTGGACGATGTAAACGTGTCTATAATCCGGACCCGACCCGGCACTCCTTTATAGCGAATGAGAGCAGATTACGTTGCAGGGGTAAACATGGAACAGTCGGAGATATACACCGAGACGATCATGAACATGATTCTGGATGCCATAGACGACATCATCATCCTCCACGACTCCGCGCACACGGTGATCTGGATGAACAGGGCCGGCGAGAAGGCGTTCGGCAGGAACGTCGACGAGGTCATCGGGATGAAGTGCTACGAGCTCTTCGGCAACACCACATCATGCTCCGACTGCGTCGTGAACGCCTCCAACGTCGGGAGCCGCGTCAACAGCATCAAGCGCAGAGTCATCCCCGGCACCGGGATCCAGTGCGACTGCTCCGCCATTCCGTACTACAAGAACGGCAAGCTGGAGCTGGTCGTCCAGCACCTGCGCCCCGTCTGCCCCGCGGTCGTGCCGACACAACCTTAATTAAATGAAGAGGGGATTCACGCCGCATGACATTCGAAATCGCTGACTACCTCGTGGTCATGGCCGTCGGAGCCATCTACTTCATCATCCTCGGCATCGCCAACCTGAAGAAGACCGACTCAGAGTGAGGTGGGCCCCTTGGTCCAGCTGACCGAGCCTATCGTCAGGATGATCAAGCATCCCGACACTAACAAGGTCCTGGCGACCGCCTCCCCTGACGGGAGACCCCACATGATAGTGTGCGGCAGCCTCGACGTCTCCGAGAGCGGTAAGATCGTCGTGGGCGAGGCCTACATGTACAGGACCGTCAAGAACCTCGAGGCAAACCCAGAGGTCGAGTTCCTTGTGTGGAAGGGCAACTCCGCCTACTCGATCAAGGCGAGGGCCGTGTCCAGGGAGACATCCGGTCCAGAGTTCGACAGGATGTCCAGGTTCCTGGACCGCATGAACATGGCGACGGTCGCCGTGTGGGAGTTCGAGGCCCTGGAGGTCTGGGACGAGAGCGCATCCAGCACCTCCGGCAACAGAGTGATCTGATGGAGATCGTCAGGTTCAGGCAGATCAGTCGCGTCCTGTTCTTCGTCGGCGCGGTCGTGATGGTCCTGGGGATAGCCGTCTACATGCTCTGGAGCGAGGCGGGCGGCGTCGTCATGCTCATCGCGGGCATGGTCGTGGCCGTCATCTCCCTGTCCATAACGCGCCTGTTCTCGGCCTACGACATGAGCCACTGGCTCGACAGGACGAAGCCTCCGAGGGAGGACTGAGAAACACCTTAACTCAAAAACTTTCGATCGTTATGTTGTTTGATGCGGGCGTGAGCCCGCGTTGTGGTGTCAGAACCTGCTTCTGTCCCTCTCCTCGGGCTTGTGCTTCCTGAAGCAGTCCCTGCAGTAGACGGGCCTTCCCTGGGTGGGCTTGAAGGGAACCTCGCACTCCGCTCCGCAGTCCGAGCAGACCGCCTTGAAGAACTCCCTGGGCTTGTCCCTGTCGTATCCCCTGTCCCTGTAGCCTCCGTATGCCATTTTATCTCCTCTTGGTGGAAGGTACCCCAATAATGCTCCGTCCCGAAGGGCCGGATTTTACCAGAACGCCTCTGGGGGTGAATCTCGGCTCGGATATAATTCACTTATTGGGGAACGGCTGGAACGCGACGGGGATGTCACAGCGTCCCGCAGTCGGGGCAGATCCACATGCCCTTGTAGCAGACCATCATCTCGCCGCATCTGGGACAGACATGGGAGCGGCTCCTCTCGGTGCCCACGACCTCCTTCTTCGAGAGGTCGGCGTTGGCCCAGGCGATCAGGGAGTTGAGCTCCCTGGCGCGGTCCGTCTTGTCCGGACCGTAGAACTGGAGGTTGTCCGTCTCGTTGTAGAGACGGGTGCGCATCTTGGCGAGGGCGCGGGCCACGTTGTTGAACGTCGCCAGCTTCACCTTCTCCAGAGGAAGGACGTTGTTCCTGTACCTGACGTCCAGGTACTCGATGCTGGAGTCCAGGAACCTCTCGAACTCGCCCTCGTTCGGATAGACGGGGACGGACAGTATGAGGTCCCGCTTGGGTTGCAGGGACGGATTCCTGGATATCACGCGGTCGAGGGCCACCCTGACGGCGGACCTCATCTCGCCGCCGACCTGCCCGTAGATCCTGCGCAGGTGCGGGACGTCCTCCTCCCTGGCGACCGACGCCATCCTGGCGGCCGCCTTCATGAACTCGTTCCCGGAGCTGTGGTCCATCACGTCGAAAAGCTGGGGGATGAGCTCGTCGTCCCTCTGGATTGTGCTGAGGTATCCGATGCAGGCGAGACGGACCCTCTCCGAGTCCTTCTGCCTCATCTCCCTGACCTTCCCGAGCACCGCCCTCTCATGGACGTCGGAAAGCAGGAGGACGGTCTCGGCCCTCACGCGCTCGTCATCGCAGTCGAGGTAGCCGCTGACGATGGGGAGCTTCTCCGCATCGTAGTAGTTGACAAGCCAGCGGTCCTCGGAGATCGAGCCGGGGCGACCGGCGATGACCCTGTCCACCGCTTCTATGAAGCGCTCCAAGTACTCGACCTTGGTTACGGACATCGGACGCCCCTTGGAAGATGATTTCAGATGTCCCTGGAGTCCAGGGCCTGCTTCAGGAACCTGACCTCCTCGTCGGAGAGGGTGATGCCCTTCCCCATCTTGACGTGGTCGGGGGACCACTCCCTGATGTCGTACTTGGGGTCTCTGTCGTTCCAGCTGATGAGGTTGAGCTCCTTTGTCCAGCCTTTGGATGATTCGGAGAGGACCGCGATCTTCTCCACGATTTCGTATTTGATTTCGACCATCGTTTTCCCGTTCGGGCGAATGCACGCCTTTATTTTAAAGCTTTATTTTTTCTTAATAGGGACGACCGCCGCGGGATCCTTCCGATGGTCCGCGGCCTCATGGCAATGGTTATATCCCTGGCGAGTAGAATGTCAATCACGGATTGATGGAATTGTCACGACAATCATTGAAACCGAGGGGCGTGTGAGCCCATGGAACCAATCACGATCGCATACATCGCCATCATCGCGGTGCTCCTCGTGTGCTCCGCGTTCTTCTCGATGTCGGAGACGGCCTTCACCAGCGCCAACCAGGTGAGGCTCAAGAAGATGGCGAAGGACGGGGACAAGAGGGCGGAGAAGGCCCTCGGGATCCTCGAGGACTACGACAAGTTCCTCACCACGATCCTCATCGGAAACAACCTCGTCAACATCGGAGCGAGTTCCCTGGCCACCACGACCATAGCGATCATCCTTGTGTGGATGAACGACTCCTCGGTCTCACTGGTGTCCACCGTGGTCATGACGATCATCGTGCTGATATGCGGTGAGATCACCCCCAAGACCCTCGCGAAGAGGAACCCCGAGAAGTACGCCCTCAAGGTGTGCGGGGTCGTCAGCGCTGTCGAGAAGCTGTTCTCCCCGGTCTCATGGCTGTTCACGAAGTTCACCAACGCCATCGGCAACAGGGTGGGCGCGTCCGAGGCCACGATGACCGAGGACGAGCTCGAGGTCATGATCGACGACATCGAGGAGGACGGCGTCCTGGAGGAGAGCGAGAGCAGGCTCATCAAGTCCGCCATCAGGTTCGACGACACCCAGGTGGGCGAGGTCTTCGTCCCCAGGGTCGACATCGTGGGGATCGACGCCGGCGCCTCCAACGACGAGCTCCGCGTCAGGTTCAACTCCACCGGCTTCTCGAGGATCCCGGTCTACGACGGCAGCATAGACAACATCATCGGAGTGGTCTACTCCAAGGACTTCTTCTCCGCCCTGTTCGGCACCGAGCCGTTCACGATCAGGAGCATCATGAAGCCCATGAAGTACGTCCCCGAGACCATGAGCATCGCCGACATACTCAGCGACTTCCAGAAGTCCAAGGTCCACATGGCCGTGGTGCTTGACTCCTACGGGGGCACGATGGGCATCGTCACCCTGGAGGACATCCTGGAGGAGCTCGTCGGCGACATATGGGACGAGAGCGACGTCATCCAGCTTGACGTGACCCCGATCGGGGAGAACAGATACAAGGTGAAGGGGGACGCGAACATCTTCGACACCATGGAGAAGCTGGGCGTCGAGTTCGACCCCGGAGAGTACGACGACTACTCCGTGACCGGCTACGTGTTCTACAGGCTCGACCGCTCACCCCTCAGGGGCGACACGGTCGACGTGGGGAACGTCAGGATTAAGGTGACCGCCGTGAAGGGACGCAGGGCCACCGAGTGCGAGTTCGAGGTCCTCCCTCAGGAGGAGTCCCCGGAACCCGACGAATGACCTTCCAGACCCGAGAGGAACTCCGTGAGGATCCTCTCGGCAACCTCCTTCCTGGCGGGGTGCGACTGCACCTTGCCGGTTATCGCTATGACATCGCCGTGATGGGCCACCTCGTACGAGCCCAGGACGGCCTTCTGCTTGTCGAGCCTCATGTAGAACACGCAGTCCTCGTCGACGCGGTTCCCGATGTCCGCGACGATCCACTCCCTGATCTCCGGCCCTAGCCTCTCGAACAGGTCCCTGAACTGCCTCTGCTTGGTGAGCCTGGCCTCGAGGATAGTCATGGTGTTGCCGTGCTCGCTCTCGGTCGGCTCCTCGGAGTACTCGGCGTCGCCGAGCAGCTCCTCCATAACCTCCTCCAGGAGCTCCTTCCTCTCGGTGGCGTAGCAGAACGTCTGCACCCTGATCCAATGGAACGTTGTGGCCGGCATGTCACTCGGCCTCCTGCTGAACGTCGCCGGATCCCTGGGCATCCTCCGCGGGCTCCTCGTCCGGCGCCCTGGGGATGAGCCCGAAGACCCTCTCGGGTTCGGACGTGGACACGACCACCACCCTCTTCCCCATGAGCTTCATGGCGACACCCTCGTCGTCCCCCACGCGGGAGAAGGACCTGTGCTTGACACCCTTCAGGTTCCAGTTGCCGTAGTTCCTGATCTCGGTCAGGTCGCCCTGGCGGACGTCTATGACCTCTTCTCCCCTCACCACGGTCTTTCTGAACACGTAGGTGATCTCCACCCTGTCCTCGTAGACCTCGAGGTCCAGCCTCAGGACGAGAAGGACCACGATTATTATCACGAATATGATGGCCGACGCCGGGATCGTCCAGGATGGCATCTGGGTGTCCAGGACGTACTGTGAGAACACCATGAAGGCGAGGGTTGCGATGAGGACGGCCGCCGCGAGATACGCGAGGTTCCTCGGCAGTATCGGGCGGGACTCCCTGTAGAGAGGTTCCATGCCTCCGACGAACATCCTGTGGATAGATAAAACGAGATGCTGGACTGGTTTCCGACATATGCAAAGATTTATATTCCACCTGTCTATCATGGGGTTTGCTGGTCCCATAGCTTAGTTTGGCTTGAGCGTTCGGCTGATAACCGGAAGGTCATGCGTTCAAATCGCATTGGGACCACCACTCTCTTCTTTCATCGATTCTCTTCGTCACAGTCCCTGTTGTTCGACACCGTCTCCCGTTCCGAGAGCATCTTTTGCATCCAATCGATATCGCATCGTGAATTGTCCCGCGGCGTCGCGCAGAGCATGAGAATGTAAGCGGGGGCGGAGCCCCCTGAACGGTTTTGGATCAGTCATCCGTCTCGGGGAGCTTCAGCCCTCCGAGGCACTGGCAGAGGCAGGTCAGCATGGGGTCGTCCTCGAGGTACTTCTCGAAGTCCGGGTTCCACATCTCGATGCCGAAGACCCTGCCCTGGTAGATGGCGTAGAAGTACAGCAGCGCGGGGGCGGAGAAGTCGGTCTCGTCCACCTCGTCGTTCCAGTCATCGAACGCCTGGTTGACCGCGTCGGCCACGTCGGGCTCCATCCCCTCGGTGACGTCGTCGTCCATGGGGTAGACGTAGGCGTCGGTCTCGTCCAGATAGTCGTACTCGTAGAACAGGGAGTCGATCCCGTGGGTCTTCATGAACTCGGCCATGTACTCGGGCGTGTTGTCCCCGAGGATGGCGAAGGCCTCGTCGGGAGCCAGGAAGTCCGTTACCTCGGTCAGCTTGAAACCGTTAGCCTGGGCGAAGTCGGCGACCTCGTCCTCGTCCATGATCGGAGTGTATCCGGCGTAGTCCTCATCAGACATGATGGAGGGAACGACGGCGCCCTAGATAAGGTGTGCGCGGGGACACACCGACGATATGGGATGGAGGGGTTTGGAAGGGTGCGGGGACGACCCCGCTTGGGAATCACTGTGCCTTCGGCGCCTCCGGCTCCGGGTCGTACATGTACTTCCTGCAGAACGGGATGATCATGCCTCCGATTCCGTTGCCGACGATCACCAGGAGTATGAACACCAGCGCGTCCAGGGTGAAGACGCCGGCGGAGCAGAAGTAGAACATGTCCGCGATGGAGTGCTCGAACCCGGCCAGGATGAACACGGGCACGCAGAACAGCAGCGCGAGGAAGCTGTTCCTCTGCTTGAAGAAGTCCACCGCGATGAACATCAGGACACCGCAGAAGACCCCGCGGAACAGCACCGAGTACCATTCCAGAGCCAGCTTGTTGTCGACCAGCGTCGTCGCCACGTCGTAGGGCATCATCAGCCCGGTGATCAGGCACCCGACGAAGTTCCCGACGATTATGACTGGCATGTACCAGAGGAACGAGGGCGGGTTCTCGACTATGTACCCGACCTTCCCCGTGTACAGGTCCAGCTTGAACGCGACGACCGTCATGAGGCCGATGGCGAAGAGAACCGCCCCGACCCACTTCACATCGTTGTAGCATCCCAGGAAGACGCAGCACCCGATGGAGATCATCATCCCCGCCAGGATAGCCCTGACGAAGCTCCTACCGTACTTCTTAGCATCCATCCGATCACAGCTCGTGGTAGAACAGGATGATCGTGTGGTACTCGCCGTCGGAGGCCCTGAACCCGCCCGGGATCATACCCAGGCGCCTGAAGCCCTCCTTCTCGTACAGGTGAATGGCGGAGGCGTTCTCCTGCACCACGGCGTTGAACTGCATGACCCTGAATCCGAGCGACTTCGCCACGGACAGGGAGTCCCGCACCAGCATCGAGCCTATGCCCTTGTTGCCCATCCCCCTGGCGACGCAGTAGGATGCGTTGCAGATGTGCCCGCACCTCCCCACGTTGTTGGGGTGGAGGATGTACAGCCCCACGACCCTGCCGTCGAGCACCGCGACACCGCAGTGCGACTGCGACCCGAAGAAACCCTCCGCCTCCTCGGGCGTCAGCGGCTCCTCCTGTGGGAAGGCCATACCGCCCTCGACAACGGCGTTCCATATCGCAGCCATCTCGGGCAAATCGCCCGGTCCATAAGCCCTTACCGCGACATCCATGACGTGTGCATCGGGTCATCCGTTCTTAAGTCATGCTGGTCCGTCCCCGGGGCGGTCCATGGCGGACGCCGCCTCCCTGGCCAGCTCCCTCTCCATCCTCCTGCGGTTGAAGAGGACGGAGTCCATGAAGATGACCCAGCATATCTCCACGACTATGGACGTGGCTATGGCAACCATGGCGTAGGCCGCGAGGGGACCCAGCGTGGCGGCGCACAGGGCTATGGCTATGCCCTTGTTCTTGTACGACGCCATCAGGATGTCCGCCACCCTCTGGCCCCACGGCAGGCCGGCCCTCTTCTCCGTGACCTCTATCGCGCTGCCGAGGCCGAAGGACCTCAGGGCCGCTATGACGGCGAACGCGGCGAGGATCGCCGGCGTGGACGAGGAGAAGTTGGTGGACCCGACGGAGAGCCAGACGAGCACGAAAATGCAGCAGTTCATGAAGATCGCCATGAAGTCCCTGCTGAGCTGGAACCTGGTCAGGAGCCTCGACACGACCAGCGGGATGCCGATGATCTCCACGACGGCGAGGACCACCTGCGTGATGTCGACCTCCTCCCCCAGTGCCAGCCATACGACGAACGGCACCCAGACGAGGGACGCCACGTAGACGTATATCGTTCCCCTGGCGGCGTGCTCCATGTCTCCCCTGAGGATGTAGGAAAGCGGGGCGACGGATGCCGCGAAGGGCGTAGCTGCGATGAACACGAGGCCGGCGGCCTCCCTCCCGAACTCGGTGTCCCTGAGGAGGAAGTACCCTGCGAGCGGGATCAGCGACGACAGCACCAGACCCATGAAGACGGCCCTGAGGACGGATCTCCAATGGGCCACCGGGCTCAGGTTGGAGAACGTGTACCTGGACAGGGACAGTGTCATCATCACGGCAAGGAGAAGCACGGTCAGGTTCGACCTGACGTCCGTGGTCAGCGTCTGCGACGGGAACACGCCCACCACGTTCGTGAGCAGGGCGATGATAAGCGCCATGGACATCATGAAAGCGCTGCTCTTCAACAGGTCCTTCGGTGTCATCCCCACCCCGGAACCGTTACGTGTTCATAACAGTCGCCCCCGCGGGAGCGTCGACCGACATCGGCGGCGAATGTCCATAACGGGGTGTCAACGCGCCTGAAAGCTGGAAATAGGCGGTATCGGCTATAAAATTCCTTAGGGTCACCCATCCAACTCTGCGCTGTATGAAATACTCAGTCGCCCTCTTTAAAATAAGTAAGAGGCGAGGGAGAATGGAGGCGAGGATAAAGAGAAGGTCGGGCTCCTGCGGGTTCGACCCTCCGGATTCTTTCCCGGGGGACGTGATACGTTACCACGGGGTCCCGCCCGAGCACCCATCCCACGCCGTGCCCCCCGAGGGGCCGCTGTTCCACGCGACCATGGACGGCGAGATCCTGCAGAGCTACCTGACCTGGAGGGCAGAGGTCTCGGAGCACGGCGAGGCGGCCCCGCACTAGCCCTTCGTATGGCTGAGGATCTGCGAGCTGATCAACGACCCGCTAACCGAGTGGGAGGACGCCCTCTCGGAGGTCCTGTGGATGAACGGCCGCTTCTCCGACTCGTACACGCTGTCCGTGCTCACGGCCAGCGCCGCCAAGGACATCTGCCTCCTGATGAGGCGCAGATGGCCCGAGCAGGTCCTGTGGACCGGAGGGTACCTCAGGGACGCGTCCCTGGCCGAGGCGCTGCTGAGCGACCCTGTGCCGAGGATCCCCTTCGGGGTCATCTCCAGGGCCTGCGGGATGGACTGCCTGAAGAACGTGGAGGACCGCGACGCGTTCTCCGAGACCTTCTCCAAGTGCCTCGGGTACATCGTCGCCATGGAGAGGACGGAGGACCCCCACCTGTTCGGAGGGGAGTGCTTCACGGACAGGAAGGTCCTGCTCTTCGACGGGTTCGCCTACTACGGGGACCCGGAGTACGCCTCGGCGAAGGTGCTGAGGCGCGACGGGCCCGGGCGCTGGGGTGACATCCTCCGCGGCCTGGCCGCCACCGTGTACTCGGCGGTCCACTGGGACCACGACGACATCCCCTGGAGGGAGGCCCTGCTGCTGACCGACGCCCAGGCCGAGAGGGTCAGGCTCGCCATGGAGGACGAGTCCTCCGGCGACGGGGAGAGCCTCGTCCGCAGGGACCCCGCCGAGTGGGGGCCCGCGGTCCAGGAGGACGGGGACTACCCGCTGAACCCGATCGTGTTCGAGGACATGAGGGCGAAGATGTCCCACCCCCGCAAGGACTCGCTGAGGGCTTCCATAAGGATCCACAGGGGCCAGTCCGGGCGCAGGGACGTCCCGTACGTCCCGTCCGACCACTGGTGCGCCAGCTACGACGAGATGACCCACGAGCAGCTCGAGTACTACCTCTCATGGAGGGCGGACGCGCTCAACGGGGTCTACAGGGACACCGACCGCGGGTACCTCTGGCTGTTCCTGTGCGAGGCCGTGGACTCCGAGAGCGACCCCAACCGCCGGCTCTCGGTGCTCAACGGCGTCCTCAGGGCCTACGGCGGGTCATCCGACTCCATCAAGGGGCTCATCACGAGGACCGCCCAGGACTACGCCATAGCCACGGGCCAGGACCCGCCGTGGGACGGCTCCGAGAGGGACCAGCTCCTCCTGCTCTGGGTGAAGCTGGACATCGTCCCCATCGGGCGCATCCCCGTGGAGATGGCCCTGCCCTACGCCGACCCCTCCGTGACGTCGTACATGAAGAACCCGTCGGACTACGACGCCGCGTTCAACATCGCCCTCAAGGCGCTGTCTTCCAACATCTACGACAGGACCGGCAAGAGCCTGGCCGAATGCATGACCGGGAGGACCAAGACGGTGTACAGGAAGCTGTTCCCCGGACTGTCATCCGACTGGGGCAGCTGCAGCATGACGATCTGCGACATCAGGCCGACCAACGGCGGCGGGAGGATCCTCACCGCGGCCCTCAAGGCTGCCATCAGGGCGGTCAACGTGCCGCAGGGCCTGAGGGCCCCGAGGCGCCCGACCGGCCTGATCAGGGAGAGGTGCCTCCTCATAATGGAGTCCGAGCTCATGGCGTGGACCGAGAGGCAGGAGCGCGCCAGGAGGGTCGAGAGGATCAGGAGGGAGGCCGCCTCCATAGTGCTGGACAGGGCGCTGGTAACCGACGCCGAGACGGACCTGGCGGCGGTGAGGGACATGATGGGCACGGAGGACGAGGAGCCCCCCGAGCCCGAGCACGCGTCCGAGGTGCCCCCGGCACCCGCGGAGGCCACAGAGACCACACCCTGGGACGACCTGGGGAACAGCCTCGACGAGGGCCAGAGGGGATACCTGGCGGCATCCCTGGACGGCCGCGGCGAGGAGTTCGCGAGGGACGCGGGAACGACCGCCGTCCGCTTCGAGGACGGCATAAACGCGGTCGCCATGGACACCGTGGGCGACCAGATAATCGAGGACGGGAACGTGTTCGACGAATACGCCGACGACGTCCGCCGCATACTCGCGGCGCATCCCGTCGAGATCGGATGAGAGATACCGAGAGAGTAAGGAGAGATTGATGACAGAGATACCCAGGAGGACGCTCGTGACCATGATAAACGCGCTGTCCTCCGGTGTGGTCCCCCGCAGGGGACTGGAATACATAGCCGTCGGGAGGAGGAGGGAGACCGAGACCTTCGTGAACGACCTGGAGGACACCGCCGAGGGCGGCGGGGCGTTCAGGTTCATATCCGGGAAGTTCGGGAACGGCAAGAGCTTCATGATTCAGATGGTCCGCAACTACGCCATGGACCGGGGGTTCGTCGTCATGGACGCGGACCTGGCGATAAACCGCAGGCTCACCGGCAGCAAGAAGGAGGGCCTCAACACCTACAGGGAGCTTGTCCGCAACATGGCGGTCAAGTCCCGTCCCGACGGAGGGGCGCTGGAGCTCGTCCTCCAGAGGTGGATCGACGAGGTCCGCCAGAGGATGTCCGCCGAGAGGAACCTGCCGCTGAAGGACATCCCGGCGGGGGACGTGGCAGAGAGGCTCGCCAGGGAGACCTCCGCCATGAGCGGCCTGACATACTACCAGGACTTCGCGGCCGTGGTCTCCGCATACTGGCGCGACGTCTCCTCCGGCAGGGAGGACATGCCCTCGCTGCGCTGGCTCAAGGGGGAGTACGAGCTGAGGTCGGACGTCCGCAGGGACCTCGGCATCACGAACATGGTGAACGACACCAACTGGTACGACTTCATCAAGATCTGGGCGGAGTTCGCCCATCGCATAGGATACAAGGGGCTGGTCGTCTTCATCGACGAGGGCGTGGTCCTGTACAAGATCCAGAACAGGGTGGCGCGCAGCAACAACTACGAGAGGCTGCTGTCCATGTTCAACGACATAATGCAGGGGAAGTCCTCGCACCTCTCGGTGTACGTGTGCGGGACCCCCGAGTTCATCGAGGACCCCGACAGGGGGCTCTACAGCTACGAGGCGCTGAGGTCCAGGCTGGTGGCCGGCAGGTTCGAGAACGGCTACGACAACTACCTCGGCCCGGTGATCAACCTCAGGCCGCTGACCAACGAGGAGGTCTTCGTCCTCCTCAGGACGCTGCGCGGGATGCACGAGCAGCGCTACGGCTACAGGTCGGAGATCGACGACGCCATGCTGGAGACGTACCTGAAGACGGTGACCTGCGCCATAGGCCAGGGCATGGTCACCCCGAGGGAGATCACCAGGGACTTCATCAGCCTGCTGGACACCATGCACCAGAACCCCGACGTGACCTTCTCCCAGCTGGTGGAGAACAGGACGGTGTCGCCGGACCGCGACCCGGACGACGACCTCATCGAGGACCTGGAGGTATGACGGACCACACCGGGCGCATGCCCGGCTTCGTCCTCGACCACCTGCACAGGAGCGGGTGGACGGCCTTCCGCGATGTCCAGGAGAGGGCGTTCGACGTCCTCTTCGGCACCGACCATCATCTTCTGATAGCCTCGGGCACGTCCTCCGGGAAGACGGAGGCCGCGCTCATACCGGTGGTGTCCTCGCTCTTCTCTGACCCGGTTGACGGCATCGGCGCGATGTACGTCGGACCGACCAAGGCCCTCATCGACGACCAGTTCGCGCGCATGGAGAGGATGCTCAGGGAGTCCCGCATCCTGGTCAACGGATGGCACGGGGACGTCGACGCCAACAGGAAGGAGAGGCTGCTGGCGGAGCCCGAGGGCATCCTGCAGATCACCCCCGAATCCCTGGAGGGCATCCTGGACAACCACTCCGAGGACGTCCCGCGCATGTTCGGCTCGCTGAGGTTCGTCATCGTGGACGAGGTGCACTCGTTCATGGCCTCCGACAGGGGGCTGCAGCTCATGTGCGAGATCGGCAGGATCAGGAGGGCCTGCGGATGCGCCCCCAGGATGATCGGGCTCTCCGCGACCCTCTCCGACACCGCTGCCGCCGCGGAGTGGCTCACGTCCGGCGCCGAGGGGGAGGCCGAGGTCGTCGCTTCCGACGACCGCAGGTCCTGCCGGGTCGGCATCAAGCACTTCCGCTTCCCCCCGGAGTACCCCGAGGGAGGCAGGAGGAGGGAGGTCTCCAGGTACTACTCCGAGCTGTTCAGACTCACCGACCCCTACGCGTGCATAGTGTTCACCAACAGCAGGGCCGGGGCGGAGAGGACCGCCAGGTCCCTGGCGAGGGTGTCGGAGGCGAAGGGGTCCCGCAACCCGGTGAGGGTCCACCACGGCTCCCTGTCCGGCAGCATGAGGAGGACCGCCGAGGACGACCTCAGGGGCGGGTTCCCAGCCACGGTGGTCGCCACGGTCACCCTGGAGCTGGGCGTGGACATAGGCGGGCTGGACCGCGTGGTGCAGATCGGCGCCCCGTACTCCTGCTCCAGCCTGGTGCAGAGGATGGGCAGGTCGGGCCGCAGGAACGGCAGGCAGGAGATGGTCATGTTCTGCAACGACGACGATGGGGAGTGGCGCCCCGGGATCGAGGGGGTCTCGCTGGAGCTCGCCAGGGGGATCGCCGAGACCGAGCTGTACCTGGGCGAAGGCTGGACCGAGCCCGTGTCCCCGGACCCGCTGCCCTTCGGCCTGCTGTTCCACCAGACCCTGGCCGCGCTGAAGGGGGCCCGGAGGTACATGAGGTTCGGGGACCTCTGCGACGAGGTGCTGTCCCTGAGCCCGTTCTCATCGGTCACCACGGACGACTACAGGCTCCTCCTGAAGCACATGATCAACAAGCGCACGCTCATCCAGACCGAGGACCTGACGCTCCTGATAGGCCCGAAGGCGGAGCCCGTGGCCTTCGGAAGGGACTTCTCCGCCGTGTTCGAGGTGAGGGACGAGACGGAGATCCGCGCCGGCGGGAGCACCATCGGCACCGTGCAGGGGAGCCCGGAGCCCGGGGCGACCGTCGCCCTGGCCGGCAGGGTCTGGAGGGTCGTCCGCCGCGGCGACGGATGGGCCGAGGCGGTGGAGACGGACGGCGAGGCGGACGCCAGGTGGAGGTCCGACCCGCCGGACATCCACACCAGGGTGATGTCTAAGGTCAGGGAGGTGCTGCTCTCGGACGACGACTACCCGTACCTGGACTCCTCGGCCAGGGAGGAGCTGGGGGCATCGAGGAGGGCCTTCCGCGCCTCCGGCGCCGGGGACGTGTTCGTGCCCACCGAGAGCGGGTTCGACATCTACCCCTGGCTTGGCACGGTGCAGTTCGACACGCTGAGGCGCATGCTGGGGCGCGTCGCGGGCGTGAGGGTGTCGTACGCGTACAGCCCGCTGGTCATCGGGGTGTCGACCAGGCTGACGGTGACCGAGATCCGCAGGGCGCTGGAGTCGATCCGCCGGGACGACGACCCGGTGTCGCTGCTGGACGACAGGGAGTCCCTGAGGCTGGAGAAGTACGACGGGTTCGTTCCCGAGGCGCTCCTGGCGGACGCGTTCTGCGCCAGGAGGATCGACTGGGACTTCGAGCTGTGACCCGGATCTTCTTGAAAACGTCTGACATCGACTCTCCAACTAAGTTAAGTGTGTTTCAGACATCCTATATAACAATGTTTGATTACATTTAATTGTTATATAGTCATTAATTATACGATAACCATGTCATCAAAGGAACCGGTTACACATGGAACGGACGGATACGTTCAGGACTTCACCCTGGACGAGGGCATCATGTCCCTGGTCGCCGAAATCAGCGAGCTCGCGGATGCACTCGGATCCGGACCAGAAGCGGACCAGGAGACGATCGAGGCGAGCATGATCGCATCAGCCCAGGCATCTACGGCCATAGAGGACAACCCCATGACGGTGGAGCAGGTGGCCCTCGCGGTCGCCGGTAGGGAGACAGGATGCCACCCGCGTCATGTCAGGGAAGTTCTGAACTGCCACGAGTGCTACCGCATCAGACCATCCCTGGACCCGCTGTCGGAGGAGGATCTCCTCCGGGCCCATGGCGTGATGACAAGGGGTTTGCAGGAGGATTCGGGACGCTACCGCGACTGCGGTGTCGGCATATGGTCGGGAGACAGGCTCATCTACAAGGCTCCGCCGGCGCACATGGTACCCCAGATGATGTCGGACCTGATGGAGTGGCTGCGTACCTCTGAGCATCACCCCTTAGTGAAGGCGTGCGTGTTCCACTACGAGTTCGAGACAATTCATCCCTTCTCCGACGGGAACGGCCGCACGGGAAGGCTGTGGCAGTCCGTCATAATGTTGGATTGGAAGGGCTGCATGAAATGGGTCCCGTATGAGACGGAGGTGCTGGCCAGACGCGGTCGCTACTACAAGGCGATCAGATCGTCCAGGCAGATCAGGGACACATCACCGTTCATCAGGTTCATGTTGGAGACAGTAAGGGACGCCGCCGAATCGGCTCAACAGACAATATCTTCTGATGAGTTCTGAAAAACTCAGCAAAACAGAAGTCCTGTAAACGTATCCGCAGGACAGATGGAGAAGGAGAAACGAGGCCTATGATGTGGGCAACCCTCTGCAAACATCCTGTTGGAACTCCGGTAAATTGAAGATTTAAACTCGCATCCTCAAAGTGTGATTGAGGTATCTGCTGCGATCATCACAAATGGAACTGACGTTCTTTGTTTTCAAAAAGGACTATCTAAGCGTAGCTACCTCTCCTACAAATTCGAATTCCCTGGCGGTAAACTAGAAGAGGGAGAAACTCCAAAACAGACTCTAATTCGTGAATTGAAAGAAGAACTTGACCTAGATATATCAGATTGCAGATTCAAGCAGTACAGGGACATAATTCATAAATATGATGACTTCACAGTACTGATCCATTACTTCATCATATACGATTACGATCCGAAATTCACACTTAATGAACACATATCCGCAGTTTGGAAACCCCTTCACTTACTTTCCGAGTTAGATTGGGCCGGTGCTGATCTAAAAGCAGCACATATTTTGGAGCGTGAAGGTATTGAGTGACGAGTCTCTAAGATTGGGCCTGGAGCATGGTTTCATAGATAGTTCAGTCTCTGCCAGTGAAGAATTCAAACCACAGCTCATAACAAACAATCCCTTGAGAAAAGAGAAAGTAATCACTACTCTGAAACAGGAAATGGAAAAATGTGACGAATTCATGTTTTCCGTCGCATTCGTTAATTCAGGAGGAGTTAACGCATTAGCCCAGGAGTTTAGAGAGCTCGATCGGAAGGGGATCAAAGGACGCATAATAGCCTCACAGTATCAGAATTTTACCGAGCCCAGAGCCCTTAAAGATCTCAGAAAAAACAAAAACATCGATCTTCGCGTAATCACTGAAAAAGTCTCCAAAATGCACACCAAATGCTACATCTTTAGACACGGGGACTCGTATGATGTAATTATTGGAAGTAGCAACCTCACCAACAGTGCTCTCTGCGATAACATGGAATGGAATCTTAAATTCAATTCCAAAAATTCTGGAGAGATCATAGCCAACATACTTTCAGAGTTTGAAAGAAACTACGAGATTGCTACACCGGTGGATGATCTTTGGATTGAAGAGTACTCTCTAATCTATAACGATTTGAAACATTTCAGACAGGCTCTGAAAACAGGCATACCGGCGATTCCAAAAGCTGATCAAAAAAGAATCCAACCCAATCGCATGCAGGCGGAAGCTCTGAAAGGTTTAGAAGAGATCAGAGCTAAAGGGGAGGACAGAGCACTAGTCATCTCAGCAACTGGATCCGGAAAGACTTATCTTTCTGCCTTCGACGCAAAAATCGCTTCCAAAAAATTCCTCTACATCGTTCATAGAAATCCTATCCTTAACAAAAGCATGCAAAGCTTTGAAGCGGTGATGGAAGGAACAAAAACAATAGCTAAGTATGATCCAGTTCTCAATGATCTGACCGCAGATTGTACCTTCGTCACGATTCAGACAATAACTAAAGAAGATGTATTGGCCAAAATCCCCAAAGACTGGTTTGATTACATTCTTATTGATGAAGTACACCACGCTGGTGCTCCGACTTATCAGAGAGTTATCAATTACTTCAAACCAAAGTTCCTTTTGGGAATGACAGCAACTCCGGATAGAACAGACGATTATGATATCTACAAACTGTTCAACTACAACATTGCATACGACATTAGACTGAAAGAAGCAATGGAATACAAATTGATCTGCCCTTTCCATTACTTCGGAATATCAGATCTTACCTTTGACCAAGTCTCTGAGGATGATAAAACCAAATTTCTCAAGACAGAAATGGATCAGAGGATTGACCACATCTTGGAGAATGCTGAATATTTTGGATACTGTGGAGATAGACTCAAAGGGCTTGTATTCTGCCGGGATCTCAAAGAAGCAGAAGATTATTCCAGAGAATTCAACAGACACGGATACAAAACCGAGTGGGTCTCCGGAATGATGGACAAAAATCTGGTGGAGACTTGTATTGAGAGATTGGAAGCTGATGAAGGAACGAATCTTCTAGACTACATTTTCACAGCAGACTTATTTAACGAAGGAGTGGACATTCCTGCCATCAACCAAGTGATTATGCTTCGTCCGACTGAATCGCCAATTATCTTCATCCAACAGCTCGGAAGAGGCCTTAGACACCATCCCGGAAAGGAATATGTTGTCATACTCGACTTCATAGGCAATTATGAGAAGAACTACAACATTCCTCTAGCTCTTTCCGATGACAGATCATACAACAAATCGGAAGCAAGAAGATTCATTGCTGCAGGAGATTCGATTATTCCAGGTAATTCAACAATCAGTTTTGATGAAATCTCTAGAAATAAAATCTACGAATCCATCGATAATTCTGATTTTACCGAAGCTAAGATCATTATGGATGGTTACAAAAGCTTGAAGATGCGTCTTGGAAGAATTCCAGAATTGACTGATTTCAAAAAGTATGGATCGATTGATGCCTTGAATCTTCTTTCGAAATACAAATCATACCATAATTTCCTGAAAACAAAGGATAATCAGTATTCTATCTCCTTTGATTCGGACAAGGAAGAATATTTGGATTTTATTACAAAAATAGCTGCTGCTGGAAAAAGAAGACTGGAAGTCGAAGCTCTTGAACTTCTGATGAATGGCACGATAGATCTTGAATCAGATTTAAGAAGCATTGGAGTTGAAACTTCCAATAAAAACCTAATTCAAGTATTAGATGGTAGCTTCTACACAAGTAACGTTGTGCTTGTTGAGAGCTGTGAAGGAAAATATCACGCATCTAACAAGTTCAGAATGATGATGAATGATGCAGCGTTTTCTGAACATGTTATACAGATTATAGAACTAGGACGGTCTAACTGGACCGAACTATATTCTAATACTTATGAAGGAACAGATCTTGTTCTGAACATGAGGTATACGTATGAGGATGTCTGCAGATTTCTGAACTGGCCGAAGAACCTGAATGCACAGAATATGGGCGGATATTTCTACCATAAAGAAACAAAGACATTTCCTGTGTTCATTAATTATGTTAAAGGAGAAGATGTAGTTGAGTCTCAAAAGTACGAAGATCGTTTCGAGAACAGAAATACATTGATTGCTCTGTCTAAGTCTAATGATAACCGTAATTCGGCTAGAATGAAAGTAGTAGAGAATTCAATGGCGAATGAGGTTGGTATTCATCTTTTCGTCAGAAAGAACAAAAACGACAAAGGATCTAAAGAATTCTACTACCTTGGAAAAATGATGTTTGTACAATTTATTGATAATAATAAACCTGTTCAAATCGAATACAAACTAAAAAATGATGTAAGACAGGACTTATATGACTATTTCAATTCAGAGTAATCCTCACAATATTGAGTGATGTTCATATGAAATAATATGATCCAAACATTACAAATAATAGATTTGATGCTTAAAAAAGCCATATGCCAGGCACATACCATTGAATCTTTTTGATTTGTTCATTAGATCACAAAATTAAAGATCTACATCCAGTGCTACATCCATGGACTGCTCAGACAAATCTCTCTCTGAACTCTTTACATCAAAACTTATCATACCGGATTATCAAAGACCGTATGCATGGTCATCCCAGCAAGTGGAGCAGTTCTTTAGCGACCTTGTCCAGTTTATCAACCGCGATGATCCCGAATATGATGATTTTTATCTATTCGGACAAATCATCATACATTCTGACAATGGTCGCAGAAATGTGGTTGATGGGCAGCAACGTCTCACCACATCTACAATATTCTTGTGCGTCGTCAGGGACATCATACTCAACAGATATCCCAACAACCTTATGTCACTCCTGAACAAGGTATACAATTCAATCGGATTCGATGACGAAGATGATGGATTCCGCCTTGAACTCAGTAACTTCAACCAAGAATTCTTTAGAGAATATGTGCAGTGCTCCAATCACTACAAAGAAGCAAAATCAAGATCCAACATCCTAATCAAAGATGCATACCAATGTCTCAATCACCTTGTCCTGAATTACATTGATAATTTTGAAGATCCTCAACAAGCACTGAAGCATCTTACTGACAACTTTCTTCAAAACTTCCATGTGTCATATGTGGAGACTAAAAAGTTGAGCCAGGCTTTTGTAATCTTCGAAACTCTGAATTCACGTGGTATGCCACTAGACGTACAGGATCTTCTTAAGAACTATTTCTTCAGCAGACTTGGAGACAAATGGCCGTACATCAAAAACAACTGGATCAAAATGATGACAGACATCAGTGAAGTAAAAGGCGACCTGTCTCAGTGCATAAGATACTACTGGAATTCTAAAAATCCGTTTGTCAGAGATGATGACCTATTTCCAGCAATCTCCAAGGAGAAAAATATCAGCAAAATCAAATCCACATTCGATGGAATAGTCGAGACATCTGCCCTATACATCGAAATGATATCTCCTAGGATTGGTGGCTCGTTCACAGACAGAAGTGTTGAGGCCTTAGCTAATCTACGCACAATGAGTGCAACTTCATTTTTCCCATTGATATTCGCACTAAAATCTGAAAATAATGATGATGATATCATCGAAGCAGTTCTTGTCCAGATTGAGACAATGGTGTTCAGAAACCAGGCTATCATGAAAAAGACTGCAAACAAGAATGAGGTCTTCTTCTCAAGAACTGCAGAGGCCGTATCCAGAGGAGAGCTTTCTGCAACAGAAGTCATGCAAAATATTGCCTCAAACACATCAAACGATATAGAAGTGGAAGCTGCTTTCAAGGGATATAAGACTAAGTCCACAATGGTCGGCAGAATGATCCTGACCAGTCTGTATAATCACGAGCATCCGGAACTTAAGATAAACAGTGGTCGTGCTGTTCATATTGAACACATTATGCCCCAAACAAAAGGAACGTGGAATATTGATGACGACACATGGATCGAATATAAAGATCGCATCGGAAACATGGTACTCTTGGATGGCAAAAAGAACATATCCGCAAGCAATGACCTCTTCGATCAAAAGAAGGAACGCTATCTCAAATCAGACATCATTGATACTCGTGAGATTGCCAAATATGATAAATGGGGACCAGAGGAAATTAATGAAAGACAAAGCGAGCTACTGAAAAAGGTACTCTTGAGGTGGCCTAAATATAATCAAAACTGATTTAGAATTCAAATTCGGTTGGGGTCACCCCCAACCCCATCCTAAAATAACCAATTTAATACTGGCATCTTATGTGTTCATTGACGCATAAGATCTGTATTGTTTTTATGAATAATCGCTGTAAAAATGAAACAAGCAACTAAACTTGATTAATACCAAACAACACATTATTCGAACGAGCACCCATAACCGTCTTAACTCATACCATATGTCTTTTCAAAGTTCATACCATGAATCGTGACCAGCAGGAAAAACAGCTCGAATGTTCTGATGCTATCTCAGATCTAAAAACGATCCTGGATACACCCGGATTCTGCGAACCGAGAGATGTGTCAGAACTCCTGGACTCTCTATCTGATCTCAGACAGGATATTGAAGACAGGACAAAGAGCATCCTCTTCAAAATTGGACTGACGTCAAAACATCTGAAAGATATCGGCCCAGAGTTCATCGAGTTGTATGACTCTCTTCCGGAACGTATCAAAAAACACAACGATGAACTGGCGGATCGTTTGGCGAAGGGCGTAGGGGTCACAATTAATCCTGTCGAAGGATACGATCTGGATGCACAACAACTAAGGTCCATCGCCATGGACGTCCGTAAC
The DNA here is from genome assembly GCA_009911715.1 of Methanomassiliicoccaceae archaeon DOK. Lineage (NCBI taxonomy): Archaea > Methanobacteriati > Thermoplasmatota > Thermoplasmata > Methanomassiliicoccales > Methanomassiliicoccaceae > Methanomassiliicoccaceae archaeon DOK. The sequence continues at coordinate 1,460,488 of CP047880.1, forward strand.
AGGCTGATCATAGCAGGTGCCGGAACAGGAAAAACAACAACCATCGTAGGTCTGGCGAAATACCTGATTCTGTCGGGAAAGGCTAAATCCGACGAGATATTGTTTCTGTCTTTCACCAACAATTCAGTAGATGACCTCCGGAAACGTATAGAGACAGAGATCGGACAACGGGCGGATGTTACGACATTCCATCGTTTGGGTCTAAAAATTATCGCAAGTGCCCGCGGCGTCATGCCCAGGATCACACAAATCGATGTGAATGGATTCGTCAAGAACGAGATCACTCGCAGAATGTCGAATGCCGGATATTTGACACTGATAAACGAGTATCTGTCCCGTGATTGCAGATACGTTGCAGACGAATCGGACTTCGAAACGAACGAGGAATACGAGCGGTTCATCCTTGAGAATCCGCTGATCACGTTAGATGGTAGAACAGTGAAGAGCTTCGGAGAGGCCGACATAGCGAATCACCTAGTCCTGCTCGGCATTGACTACGAATACGAAGCACCTTACAAAACAGACACTCGTACCGAAGAGTACGGTCAATATCATCCAGATTTCCATATCAAAGGCACTGATATCTACATCGAGTATTTCGGAATAGACCGCAACGGCAATGTCGCACAGTTTATGAGGTCGTCCAAAGGTGGAGATCCATCGGAAGAGTATCGCAATAGCATTGAATGGAAGAGATCGCTCCATGCCGCCAATCACACCATGATGATTGAACTGTTCGCATACCAACGTTCCGAAGGGAATCTTCTAGACATACTTGACAAAGAACTTGAAAAACACAAGGTGGCCATGCATCAGATGACCCCGGCCGAGGCATACTCCAGAATCACCGGTGGGGATGACCGCCCGCTAGAACTGCTGGTTAGCCAGATCACCACAGCAATCGGTCTGATCAAGAGCACTGGCAAGCTCCCTTCCTCAGTGTTCGCTGAAATCAAGGATTGTGGATCGAGACGGGCCGTTGAACGTATGATCAGGATTCTCAACCCGGTGTACGACGCATATCAGGCAAGGTTAGCATCAGAAGACGAAATCGATTTCGAAGATATGCTGAATGAGTCTGCCCGGTACGTCCGCGAAGGAAGGTTCCAAAGTTCGTACAAATGGATCGTCATCGACGAGTATCAGGACATCTCCCGTTCGAGATACCATCTTCTCCGGGCACTCCGTGACTCATCTGATGCCAGACTCTTCTGCGTCGGCGACGATTGGCAGAGCATCTACCGCTTCAACGGAAGCGATGTAGGATACATCCTGGATTTCGAGAGATACTGGGGTGCATCCGCCATCTGCCGTATAGAAACCACATATCGTTTCTCTGGGGACATTTTGAAGGAGAGCAACAACTTCATGAATCGCAGTCCGCACCAGCTGCATAAGAATCTACGTTCTAACATGAATAGACGTGGAATTGTGGAAGTTATAGACTGCGATAGCCGCTCCGCTTGTGCAAGAGAGATGTCTAGCAGGATATCCAAGATACCTGAGGAGGAGAGCATTACCATTCTCGGTCGGTTTCGTCATGATATCGTCTCTCTGGAAGACTCCGGCTTCACATGGAAACCTGATGTTGGCCGCCAGACATACACAGTTATCGATCGCAGAAATCCAGGCCGTAATATCAAGTTCATGACAATTCATGGTTCTAAAGGCATGCAATTCGATAACGTCTTCATACTGAACAATGTCAAAGGACCAAACGGATTCCCAGATAAAAGACGGGAACCTCCTATGATAAGTATGCTCCTAAGTGATTCAGGAACAAAGACTGACGAAGAGAGACGCCTATTCTATGTCGCCATGACCCGGGCAAGAAAAGCTGCCTATTTGGTAACACTCAGAGGGCTCGAATCTGAATTCGTAAGAGAACTATCTTCCTTTACAGACACTGGTGGCATGATCTGTCCTGCATGCGGAGGCACACTTGTCCTTCGTAAAGGACCATATGGGAAGTTCATGGGCTGCTCCAACTATAGAAACGGATGCAAATTTATTCGAAAGATCTGATGGGCTACCATGTGTTCAATTAAAACTCTAACTCGGCAACATTAGGTATCAGCCTCCGACGTTGCCGAGTTTGAGTGATAATACACCGTAAAAGCAGAGATCACTTCATGAAGTACAGGCCGTCACGTAGAATGTATTTCTGATCATCCAGAACCGCAGACCAATCCTCTGATATGCTGTCCAGACTCCGATAGTCCAAAACCCTTCCGCTGTTGGTCATCACCCTTCCCAAAGGATCCAGCATGAGATACGAGCCTTCCATCACGTCGTTATCCTCGAAAATCAGAGGGTCCCCATTGGAGAGGACTATCTCCGAATGCCTCTTCCTGAAGGATTCGAACTCCTCGTCGGTGACACCGTACAATGCATCGGCATCCGGATTCACGTTCCTAAGACTGAGCATCTGGAAGACCTTCACGCGTTGTGGATCGATCCGACGAATCAAATCTGTGAAATCATCCTCAACACTCTGCCTCACCACGGTTATGTTCAGTTTCACCGAGATCTTGTGACGGTGCGCCATATCAGCCACCGACACCACATTCTCGATGTGATTTCCACCGTTGCAACCTCTGCCCAACGTCCGCTCCGTGTCCTCTGAGATGGAATCGACCGACAGACCCAGCCAGTCGAGGGACCCCTCCAAGTCCGACAAGACATCCTCGTCGATGAGTGAGGCGTTTGAAACAATACTTACCATGAATCCCATGCGCTTGCTGACTTTACACAGCTCCGCGATTTCTGGATATAGGAACGGCTCTCCGCCGGCATAGTTAATCTTACAAATTCCTGAATGACGAAGCTTCTTCAGAATGGGAACCCACTCATTAGCGGAAAGCCAGCGCTTATCCAGTTTCGTGCTGAAACAGAACCCGCATCTGTAGTTACAGCATGACGTAAGGTGCACGTTCGCCGATCTGAACGCGCCTATTGTCGTATACTCTGTCGCATCGGTTCTCCCGGTACGTTCCATAGACTCCATGAAAAAACATGAATCGGATTCAAGTTCATATATGGAATAAGTTTTATAAAATTCGATTTAAAATTTCAAACTGAATAACTCTTTTAACATTACCCGCGGATGGTGCCGCATGGGAGACAGAAAAGAATCATACAGACTGTCAACAGCCAGGATAATGGTCCTGCGGCACCTGATGAACGATGTGTACTCGGAACATCCGGAAGGGGTGTCCCAGCAGAAACCAGAGGAATACGGAATCCAGGAATTCCCCACGTACTACAGATACAACGACGTTACCGGGATCGTGAGGGTCCATTACGACGGCCTGTTTTCAAGAGGGCCTCTGATCATGGAGGAAAACGAAGGTTCGGAATCCCAATACGAGGGGATCCTCAACCAGCAGAATGTACGCAAGACCCTCGAATCGTATGTGTCTAAAGGCATACTGGTTAAAGACAACGGCCACAACGTTCGGAACCGCAAGCTGTATTTCCCGAATGAGACCGAGGAGGGGTTCAGGTCGTTTGTGGACATCGTCTCCGAGTATTCCGAGTTCAGCGGTGGCCCCATCAGAGTCAGACCGGAAACCGACACTGACGGAATCCTGAGGTCCTTGATGAAACAAGCCACTGGTTCCGCGGACTATTTCGATGGCACATATCAGGTCGGAGACATATTGCTTAGTTCGAAGTTCAGCCACATAATGGTCAACAGGAATCTCATCCTCTCCAGACTGAAGAACCTGGGCGTCAAGGTGACCCTGTATCTGGACTCCGAGGATGAACACTACAGAATAACCGTTCCTGTTGTGGGTCACTATCCGAGGGTGTACGAGGACACTGAACAACTGGAATCATTCGTCTCCGATTGTAGAGTACTTCTGGAGTACATATCGAGTCTTGACGATGCTGAAATCGCACTTAACCTGAAGTCGGCGGACAGAGAACTGTTGAAAGACAGGAAATTCCGCAGGAATGCGAAACATGTCAGAGAGGTGTCGATTGGATACCTATCCGAAGTGATCGATTCTTTTGAGAAAGAGATCGATACCCTCAATCGCATAGCGGAGGAATCCCAGGATTGTTTCAATCCGAGGTTCTGGTTCGAGAACGATCCGGATGGAACCCGCAGGTCGGAATCGACGTGGGCGGACCTGTTATTGGACGAAGACGATCTGGAAATGGTGAGGTCTAATGCAAGAGTAGAGGTGTTGACTCAGAACGAATGGCATCCTCTGGCTGATGACTCCGTCGAAAAAGAACTCCTTGCGGAGGAGGCCTTCCGCTGGTACCCGTCGCTCATCGACGAGTACGCGATATTGCCGACACTGTGTCTCCTGCAGACGTCGCCCTCGGCGCTGATAATGTTCGCTGTTACCGAATCTTCGTGGGGAAAAGGCGTTGGCAGACTGGACCTGCACCCCGGGACCACGGACGTACTCAACAGGGATCTGATGAAAGCAGCAATATCTGACATCCTGGCCGGAAGGAACAAGAGGTATGGTGCCGAATGGTCCACCAGGTACAACGGATTCGGAGAGTTCCTCTACAATGGTACCAGCCAACCATCCCTTCTGTATTTCAGAATCAATGTGTCCAGATACCTTTCGTTCAGAGGAGGGAGACTGCTACCTCCGACTCAGGAAGCGGAGGATGACCTCCCGTTTGAAATCGGTACGAATCACAATGGTTGCATCGCCACAGTGCTAGGATCCACCAGATACTCCACGTTCGCCTTCGAACACCTGAAAAAGACCAGTGTCCGTACCGATTACTTTGGAACTCTGGCAAACGAAATTCCGAGCTTGATCAGAAAGATGCTGCGCTACCGCATCATCTACGGCCAGATGCCGGAGGTGTTCAGACCTCACAATTCGGTATGATCGACATAGTGCCATGTGCATGAATGCAAACCCGTCATTCGTTCGGTCACAACGGAGCCGACACATCCCCATTAATAGCGGTCGTGCCATGCGGGTTTCGGGATGCACATGGATGGGATGGACTCCATCGAACTGAGAGCGAAGCTTGGCGACAGGACCTACGAGGCCGGTGTTAGGCTGCTGGAGAAGGACGCCATAATCGAGAGGATCGAACTGAGCGGGACCGCGGGATATGCGAAGGTCAGGGACTCCGGCACGAAGGTCGTGATCTACCGCGACAGGAACGGCGTCTTCGACGCGACCTGCGACTGCACCGTGAAACCGATGGGATGCAAGCACTGCGCCGCGGTGTACATGGACCGCATAGGGTTCAGGCCGGACGCAAGCGCCGACGCTGTCCGCGGGCACATCGCTGGATTCGCAGGGACCAGCTTCGACCCGTACGACTACGACATCGACCAGAACACCGCGACGACGCGCTTCTGCAACTTCATGCAGGACAAGGTCCTGGACCGGAAGATCAGGAGCATCGGCCGCACGATCATCGGGACCGTGAGGGACGATGCCGAACGCGATGAGCTCTTCAGGGAGCTCTGGGACTCCTGCGGGAGGTTCGGGTCGCCCCACGACGAGTGGTCGAGGGAGACGATCGAATCCCTGTTCGGTGTGTCGTTCTGGGAAGGTGACGACTGACGCCGGGATCATCGGCAAGTACCGGCGCCGTCGATCGTCAATCCATGATCGAAGACGCCGTGATGTCGGTGAGATGCCCCTCCTGCGGGGAGCCCGCGGAGGGATGGATGATGAGATCGAACCATCTGGACGGGGAGGGCCTGACCGAGTACTACTCCTGCCCATGCGGATGCAGGTTCAGGGTGGAGGTCGTACCGGAGTGATCCTCACTCGTCCCAGCGGCCGTCGTCGGAGTCCCTCGGGACCCTCGTAGTCCGGGACGCCATCCCGGCACTCCTCCCATTCCGACATGTCCGAGGTGCACCCAGGACTATGCGGCCCGGCGTTCCGGATGGATGGACGTCCCGAGACTTAATCGAAGAAAAAAATGCGGTTAACTCCGGAAAACCCCTTCCTACGTTTCAGTTTTCGGGCTTAATCGAAGAAAAAAACGCTATTACGCATATTCTGGTAGATCGTCCGCTGACAAATTCGACACAATCAATCAAATTTTAATTAATAATTAAACTACTGTTTATTTCATATACAGATGTTATTATACAATAAAATCCTTACATCATCTATGTTCAGACGGATCGATCTCGAGAATTTCAGATCCTTCACAAAGGCCACTCTGGATCTCGGGGGAAAGGGGGGCACTGCGAAACCATATGCCCTGATATACGGAGAGAACGGATCCGGTAAGACAAACCTAATCGAATCCGTCTCGTTCCTCACACAGAGCATGAGGACACTTGTGATAGGCGACGATATAGCGAGACAGAGGGCAATTCTGAAAAATCTACGTGACGTCGAGGACGGGTCCTCCATACTGTCGCAATCGATGGATCTGATGGACCGGGCTTTCGAGGAGATAGAGATGGCCGCATCGTCGATAAGCATCTGTGACTACGCGCGTACCGTGAAGACGATAGGATCGGACACGGACATGCGTCTGGTGTACTCGTTCATCGTCGATGGGAAGGAAGCCGAATACGAGCTGAGGTTCTCCGATGACGGAAAGGTCGTCCACGAGAGACTGAACTACTTCATCAACAGCCGCTCTGGGAGATACTTCGAGATCGACGGACGCAACGGCCCTGCAACTATCCTTTTCGGAAACGGCTTGTTCACCAACAGGAGATTCAAAGCCCAGATGAAAGAGCTCGTAGAGAAGTTCTGGGGCAACCACACCTTCATGTCCATTCTGTACGCAGAATACCGCAGGTCCAACCGCGAGTACATCGAAGAGAACGTCCGCCAGGGAATGGGGATGATCATCTCGTATCTGGACGACATCGTCGTGAGCACCCCGCTCGATGGGCGCGATCCAAGGGTGTGGCCGTTCGAACCGATTTCCGGAACAATCCCGTCGGAATCCGAACATCTGTTGGACGCATACGAGGAGGCCATAGACACGTTCTTCACCCGCATGTACACGGATGTGGGAAAGACGTACTACAAAAAGGCGGAGAAAGACGGGAACATAGCATACATGCTGATGTTCAGCAAACGCATATCGGGAACGTTCCGCGAGGTCCCGGCGACGATGGAATCCACCGGGACGAGGAAGCTCCTGTCAATGATGCCCGCTCTGCTCTCCTGCGTGGATGGATCCGTGGTGTTCGTGGACGAACTGGACAGCGGGATACATGACAAACTCATTCACGATCTGATGAAGGAAGTCCTTCCATCCGTGAAGGGACAGATGGTCGTCACTACGCACAACACATCACTCATCAAGGATACCGATCCATCCAAAGTCTACGTGATCGACCTAGATGCCGTGGGTAACAAGGACATCAGATCAGTCGACGCGGTTACACGCACACAGAAGAGCCACAACAACACCGCCCGGTACCTAGAAGGAATGTTCGGAGGCGTACCGTACATAGGCATGATGGATCTGAAAGACATCTCTGACACTCTCGGAGAGAAACTCGGGAGAGATCCATGACGAACACACTCGTCGTGGTTCACGGTAAATGCGAGATGGCCCTCTGTCAGAGGATGATGAGGCTCCTGAGGATGTCCATGGAGATCGTCTCACGTGAAAGAGGAAAGGAGGCCATAACGATATCGCAACTTCCGGAGATCCTCTCCACAGGATAGTTCTCATCGGAAACGAGCCTGCACAAGGCGTTTCCATCCATCGAGTACAACATGAAGAGAGCCACAAGAATGGAGCGTCTCGTGATCTTCACGATAATGGACGAGGACATGGACTTCAGGAACCGCAAAAGCTACTTGAGTGGCGACCTCTTTAGGAACAGTCCGTTCTACGACCGCATAGTCCCGATCATCAACACACCCAACATGGACCGTGTGATGGAGGAGATAGGACTGGGCTCCATCCAGAGCAAAAAGGTGAGATCGTACGCCAGGATCATGGACGAGATCGTCGACCCGATGAAGTTCCTGCTCGATCTGGACGGGAACAGCAACACCAACATGGACCTGTTCGTGAGACACTGCATGTCCTGTAGCCCTCCGTATCAGAGCCAGGTAGACCCCATCCGCAAGCTTAATCGAAGAAAATAATGCGGTTAACTTCGGAAAACCCCTTCCCACGTTTCAGTTTTCAGGCTTAATCGAAGAAAAAAACGCCATTACGCTTTTTCTGGTAAGTCCGTCGGAACATCCTCATCGTGGCTCGTTCCAGGGATCCTCCCCGCCATCGGAGTCCCTCGGGACCCTCACAGTCCTGGACCCGGGCCTCAGCCTGGACAGCGCGGACGCCAGTTCGCCCCTCCTCCCGGCGGCGGCCTCCGGTCTTCCCGCGAAGCGGCGCGACGACGACAGCCATCCGGCAGTGTCCAACGTCCTCCGCATGTTCCCCTCCCTGAACCTCCTGAGTGCCAGCAGGTCCGTGGGGAACAGCAGCGTGAACCCGTCGCCGACCACGGCCGGGCCGTTGGGCAGGTGCACAGCCTCGCCGGAGGCCTCCAGGGACACCTTCCCGTCCCTCGTGACGTATGTGACCGTGCAGGGGAACCTGGGGACGACGCCGTCCGTAGGCTCGTCCAGGTCGATCTCCAGCTCGTCGGTGACGACGAACGACACCCCGCCCTCCAGCACCGAGATGTCGCGGTAGAACGTCAGCGCGGCGAACCTGCCGTACTCGGCGGGATCGAACGGGGCGTGGGTCCTCCTGCCCCCGAAGGCACCGAACACCGCCTCGGCAGACGGCCCCGAGAGCGTCCCGTCGTCGAGCGACGTCACCTCGGCGGTCAGCGAGAAGCCGTCGTCGAGGTACAGGATCGTCCTGCCGTCGGCCAGGCGCCCGACCCTGAAGCCGCTACCCAGGTCCATCCTGCGGACCGGGTGGCCCGGGGCTCTGCCCTGGCACTCCTCCCATTCCGACACGTCCCCGTCCATCCCTGCGGCCAGCGCCCCGGGTATCCTCGAAACCTTCACGCCCTCAGCCTCCCGACGTCCTCCCGGACCGCGTCCACGCAGATCAGGAAGACCTCCCTCAGATGGGACTCATCCAGGTCCTCGTACTCGGCGGCTATGACCGCCGGCTCCTCCCCGAGCTCCAGCTCCAGCCCCGTCGGCTTGAAGATGAACGCCGCCGGGGCGTCTGGCAGGGCACCCTCCGTCGAAGGCGGCAGTATCGCGAACGTCCCGTCCTCGTACCCGCCCGAGCGGTTCCTCATCTCCCTGATGTCCGTGACGAAGTCCTGGCGGGTGCGCGTCACCCTCAGCAGCAGCACCCACTCCGGCACGGCGCACAAGTCCAGCGATGGCACGGGCGTCCTGATGCTCCTCCCCGGCAGATGGGCCTCGCCGGACCTGGACAGCATCCTGGTCTCCGGGACCATGTCCTCCAGTGACGCGGCGTAGTACTCCAGGTACGGGAGGACCTCAGCCCTCCTCTCCTCCGGGTCGGCGGGCATCGATGCCGCTCTCAGGAGGTGGTCCAGGGCGGCCGCGTCGTCCTCCTCTGTGAAGCGGGAGCAGAACGCCTCCCTTGCGAGCGCGAGCCGCGCCCTCCAGTCGTCCTCCGCCGCCTCCTCGAGCATGGGGGCCGCCTCCTCCGCGATCCTCGCGCCGTCCTCCGGGTCCTCGGCGGAATGGGCGTCTTCCAGCAGGCACTCGGCGAGGATCCTGCGGGATGCCCCGCACCCGTCCTCCGCGGAACGGCGCGCCCATTCGGCGCACCTCGGGTCGCGGGCCCTGAACAGCGCCTCGGCGAGCATCGCCCTGACCTCGGATAAGTCCGACGCCCTGTCCTCGGCCTCGGAGATGAAGCCGTCGTCGACGGCGTACGCCCACAGCCCGTCGGCGCACCTCCTGCGCTCCGGGAGGGCGGCCTCCATGAACAGCCTCCACGCCCGCCCCGAGGCCTCCTCCGGCGTAGACGATAGCGGATGGCCGAGGATCAGCTTCCATGTTGCCCTGGTGTCCCCGAGCCTGTGGGCGCGGAGGTACATGTTGGCCGCCTCCATGGTGTCCGGCTCCCTCCCGTACAGCCCGAACTCGGAGACCTCGCCCGCACGGAACGCCGCATAGGGGTTCTTCCAGGACCTGTCGTACAGACGGTCGACCGTTCTGGCCCTCTCGAAGCGGTCGCGCGCGCTCTCGATCCTGGCCTCCGCCCGCTCGTATCTCTCCCTCATATGCTCCGAATCATCCGGGGTCATGCGGCTGACGCACTGCATCGTAATCGTGGTTCGGACCCCGTGGAACCGATATATACTTTCATATCTGAGATTAATAACGAATACGTATTCTATATATTCACGCCGTCACGTGCGTGCACGGTGCTCCCTTGAAATACCGCCCCTGCGAGAGCAGTCCGCGATGACATGAAACCCGACTCTGCGACATGCTCCTCGGAGTACGCACCAGGTCAGGTTTATCATCGGATGAGTGATACTATGGACATGGAGGAGCTTAAGAAGATCAGCACAAGCGGACTGTCGTTCATGAGGCTGAGAGCCGAGAACAGATTCTACGTCGACAAGTCCATGCTGATCGCGGACGTCATCGAAACGGACCCCAGCGGCGTGTTTCTGTACACCCGCCCCCGCAGGTTCGGGAAGTCCACGAACATATCGATGATCGACGCCTTCTTCAACTTGGGCTACAGGGGCAACGACTGGTTCGAAGGACTGGAGATATCGGAACATCGTGAATTCGACATCTACAGGAACGCGTACCCTGTGATCTGCATCGATCTGAAGGATGCGGTCGCGAACGGTTTCGATTCGTTCACAGGCATGCTTAGGAACATCATGAGGAACACGTTCACGGTCTTCCGCTACCTTCTGGAATCGGACTCCGTCTACGCGGATGAGAAGGAGGAGATCCAGTCTGTCCTGGACAGGAACATCACGGACCTCAACATGATATTCTGCATCAAGGACCTCTGCACAATGCTCGAGAGGCACCACGGCAGGAAGGCCATCGTCCTTATAGACGAGTACGACCGCGCCATCACCGACACGATCGACTCCAACGATCAGAAGAGCATGATCGACTATCTGAGCTCGTTCATGTCGGCCACCCTGAAGAGCAACCCCAGCCTCCAGATGGCGTACGTCACGGGCGTGATGCAGCTGGCGAAGACGGGGATGTTCTCCGGGGTGAACAACCTCAGGGTGAACAACATCCTCTCCAGGATGTCGGACGAGAGGTTCGGCTTCACCGATGAGGAGGTGAGATCCACCCTGGAATACTACGGCCACCCGGAGAAGATCGACGAGGTACGTGAATGGTACGACGGCTACCGCTTCGGGAATGCCGAGGTGTACAACCCGTTCAGTCTGATGAACTATGTGTCCTCCGGTTTCGTGACGGAGGGCTACTGGGCAAGCTCGGGCAACGACAGACCGTTCAGATGGATGATGGAACGGACGGGCAGCGGATCCGTGGACGCCCTCGCATCCATCATCAGCGGGGCCCCGCAGAATCCGACATACACATGGACATCACCTACGACGACATGCGCAGATCCACGGACTCCGACCTGCATTCCCTGATGGTGATGACCGGGTACCTGAAGGCCGTCCCGTCCGCCGACGGGAGGTTCGCCGTATCCGTACCGAACAAGGAGGTCAGGAACATGCTGGACAGGGTCATCAAGAGCACGGTCCCCGTCGACGACGCCCTGTTCAGGGACTTCGCGGTGGCGGTCCGCGACGGGGACTCGGCAGGGATGGAGCGCATGCTCGGGAGACTCCTGGACGGGAGCAGCTACTTCGACCTGAAGGACGAATCCGACTACAAGCTGGCGGTGTACCTCTGCCTTCACGGGATCATCTGGAATTACGACGTGGAGAGCGAGGAACCCGAGGGGAACGGACGCGTGGACATCATCATGAAGCCGAAGGATCCTTCCCTGGAACCCATAATCATGGAGCTGAAGATGTCAGGTTCGGAGTCGTCGCTCAAGTCCGACGCCGAGGATGGCATCAGACAGATCCATGAGAGAAGGTATTACAACGGGATGAGCGGAGGCGTCATGCTGTACGGCATGGCGTTCCGGGGCGTTGTCCCGAAGGTCATCTCCGAGCACATCGTCCTGTGACGTGAAATCTCTGTGAAGCGAGCGCTTTTAGAGGGAAGGTGCCGGACCCCGGATCCGCTCTTGATGGATGCTGAGACCGAGAGGGCGCCGTCGGCGACCCTCTCGGAGACACTAGGCCTGCGATGATGAATCCTGCCTCAGTTCCCGTGGAAGAGGCACTTGGTCTGGTGCTCCGGCTCGCTGGACACGTACATCCCGAGCTTCTTGTAGGTGCCCTCGTCCACGGACGATATCACGACGGACGAGTGCACGTCGCATCCCCTCAGCTCGGGGATCTTGGCGACCGCCCTCTCGACCACCGGGTCGGTGTTCGCCGCGATGGACAGCGCCACCAGCATCTCGTCGATGTGCAGGCGGGGGTTCCTGTTGCCCAGGTAGTCGACCTTGAGCCTCTGCATGGACCTGATGACGTCCGGCGATATCAGGAGGACGTCGTCGTCGATCCCAGCCAGGATCTTCAGCGCGTTCAGGATCATGGCCGAGGACGCGGTCAGTAGCGGCGAGGCCTTTCCCATGACGATGGTCCCGTCCGCGAGCTCCGCTGCGACGACGGGCCTCTCCGTGCTCTTCGCCATTGCCCTGGACGCGGTGACAGTCCTCCTGTACTCGATGGAGAGCCCCGCCTTCTTGAGTATGAGCTCGGACCTGAAGACCATCTCGTCGTCGGCCCTGCCCTCCCTGCGGTCCCTGAGGGCCGCGAAGTAGCGCCTTATGATCTCGTTGTTGGCCGCGCGCCTGACCGCCTGGTCGTCGACGATGCAGTTGCCTGCCATGTTGACCCCCATGTCCGTGGGGGACCTGTAGGGCGACTTCCCTGCGATCTCCGTCAGGATGGCGTTCAGGACCGGGAAGATCTCGATGTCCCTGTTGTAGTTGACCGTGGTCTTGCCGTACGCGTCCAGGTGGAACGGGTCGATCATGTTCGCGTCGCTGAGGTCCGCGGTGGCGGCCTCGTAGGCGATGTTGACGGGATGGTTCAGCGGGAGGTTCCATATGGGGAACGTCTCGAACTTGGCGTACCCCGCCTTCCTGCCCAGGCTGTGCTCGTGGTAGAGCTGGGACAGGCAGACCGCCATCTTCCCGCTGCCGGGGCCCGGCGCGGTGACGACGACGAGCGGCTTGGTGGTCTCCACGAACTCGTTCCTGCCGTACCCCTGGTCGGATACGATGAGCGGGATGTTGGACGGGTACCCCGCGATGGGGTAGTGCCTGTAGACCTTCAGGCCCAGCGCCTCGGCCTTCTTCTGGAAGGCGTCCGCGGCGGACTGTCCGTTGTACTGCGTGATGACAAGGCCGCATACGCCGATCCCCCTGTCGTGGAACGAGTCGACGAGCCTCAGGACCTCCTGGTCGTAGCCGACGCCGATGTCCTTGCGGACCTTGTTCCTCACGATGTCCTCGGCGTTGATGACGACGATGGCCTCGGCCTGGCTGCCGAACTCCATAAGCATGCGGATCTTGCTGTCCGGCATGAACCCGGGCAGGACCCTGGACGCATGGTAGTCGTCGAAGAGCTTGCCTCCGAACTCCAGGTAGAGCTTACCCCCTGAGCTCGCGATGCGTTCCCTGATGTGCTCGGACTGGGTCCTGAGGTACATGTCGTTGTCGAATCCCGTCGGCATGTGGCGTTACATGCGCTCATAATACTAAAACGTTGAATCGGGGCAGGAGGCCCCTTGGTTTCACGGGCGGAATGAGACCCTCAGGCCCCCGTCCGGGGGATCCGGGCGCCTGACCAGCCCGGCGGCCTCGAACGCCGACCTCGCCGCCGCCAGAACGGCGCAGACGGGGTCCGACGACGCATGCGACGAGCGGTAGCGCCTGGTCTCGTCACCCAGGCAGACGATCAGCTCCGCGTCGGAGCGGAAGAACCTCCCCTCTTCCACAGGCGGACCGGCCCTCAGGTCCATCCCGAGGCCCAGGAACCCCAGGGCCTCCCTCATCCTGGACGTGAACAGCGGGTCGCGCACGTCCAGGAGGAATGACCAGTCGTAGCCGTCCATGATGTCCCTCAGGACCGCCATCTTCGTGTCGAAGGAGTCCTCGTCGAACTCCTCCTCGGACTCCGACCCGTCGTCCCTGAGCTCGTAGCCCTCGTCGCTGGTCATGCCGGCTCCGTGGTGGGATCTCCGCCGTTCTCTTCTCTCAAATCGAATTCGCTGTTTCCGTTCTTCAGACACATACCTCCTGCGAGGATGCATCCGGATCCGAACTTCCTCCATCCTATCCGGTCCGCATGCGTGTGCCTCATCGTCCGGGTCGATATAATTACTTTAAACTGTAATCTTTGTAATCATCGATATTCATGAAATCTTCGACATCTTGGTAATGGCAAGACGCGGGAGAACGCGGGAAAAATGATCAGATGGGAAAACTGGAGGGCGCCGCCTCCGGACGATGACGGACGAAGACAGCCTGGACTTCTCAGACGGCTGAGCCGACGGAGACGATGAAGATCTCGTACTCGAAGCCCTGGTCGTCCGCGGGCTCGTCGTTGTAGACCCCGATGAGCTCGTACTCGTCGCCGAGCATGCCCTCGTCTACAGAGGCCTCGAACGACCTTTCGGAATCCGTAGAGTGCTTTTGGGACATCCCTTTCTCCCTTGCGTTCAGAGTACGGGGTGAATGTATTTAAACGGGCCTAAACACGGACAAGCTATCTGCTAAATTAATCCAGATTGTCGAACAGCCATTGAGATCCGGAGTGCGCACGACGGCATACCGCCCGGCCCGTGCGGGTCCCGGCGATCCGCCGCCTCCGGTGCCGGCTCCACGCGTGCCAATAAATAACACGCGCGCGTTGTGAGAGGACATGAAGATTTCGAAGAGGATCTCGGACATCCCCATGTCCGGGATCAGGAAGATGTTCGACCTCGCTGGCCCGGACTCCATAAACCTGGGCCTCGGCGAGCCGGACCTCGACCCGCCTGCGGAGGCCATCGAGGGCATGAACGCGGCGGCATCGGCGGGCCGCAACAAGTACGGCCCCACCGCCGGGATCATGGAGCTGAGGGACGCCGTCGCGGACTACTTCTCCAAGTACGGGAAGGTGGATGGGAACAACATCATGATCACGCCAAGCGGGTCGACGGCGCTCCTGGAGATCACCCAGAGCATGGTCGACCCCGGCGACGAGGTCCTCGTCCCCAGCCCCGGGTTCGTCATCTACGGCCCCCACGCGGAGCTCGCAGGGGGAAGAGCCGTCGAGTACAGGCTCACCGACGACGGGCTCTTCCAGCCCGACATCGACCACATCCAGTCGATCATCACCCCCAGGACGACCATGATCGTGGTCAACACCCCGTCCAACCCCACGGGCGGCGTCCTCACCGAGGAGTCCAAGAAGGCGCTGTGCGACATAGCCAGGGACAGGAACATCACCATCCTCGCGGACGAGGTCTACAACGAGTTCATCTACGAGGGGAGGCACACGTCCTTCATGGACAGCCTCGACTGCGCCGTCGTCGCGAACGGGTTCTCCAAGATGATGGCCGTCACCGGCTGGAGGATGGGCTTCCTCTGCGCCGAGCACGAGCTGATGGACACCCTGATCAAGATGCAGTACCACGTCTGTGCCAGCCCGGCGATGCCCCCGATGTACGGGATACTCGCCGCCCTGCCGCACATCGGGCCGTACCTGGACAACGCCAGGAAGGTCTACAGGGCCCGCAGGGACCTGATCACCGACCTCATCAACGACATCCCCGGGATGCACCTGGAGGCTCCCCGCGGGGCCTTCTACGCGTTCCCCGGCTACGACCGGGACATCAGATCGGCGGACCTGGCCAACGACCTCGCCAGGGCGGGGCTCATATGCACGCCCGGATCCGCGTTCGGGTCCTACGGCGAGGGGCACCTGAGGTTCTCCTACGCGGCGGACGAGTCGAAGATAGAGGCGGGAATGGCTATATTGAAAAAGGTCATCACCGAGGGGAGATAAGCATGGCCGACGAATACGACCCCAACGCAGCCCTCTTCGGAGGGGATGAGCAGGAGATGAGCGAGGAGGAGGCCCATCTCAACCAGCTGTTCGGCAAGAACCCCAACAGGACGTCCGCCATCTTCGACCTGTTCAGCGTCGAGATGATGGAGAGCATCGACGAGGACGCCGACCTCCCGGAGGAGGCCAAGAGGCAGCTCGTCTTCAAGATGACCGCCAACAGCGTCCTGGACATGGTGATGGAGTGCCTCGCCCCAGACACCGCCGAGGAGGTGGCCGCCTGCCTCGACGGCTACATCGGCATGAGCCTCACCAACAAGAAGCACCAGGTGGACATGATGGGCGAGCTCCGCAAGGCCGTGATGAACGTGAAGCAGAACGAAGGGGAGAGCGACGAGGACTTCGAGCGCCGCCTCTCCGACCTCGAGGACGCGTGGTGGAACATCCCTCAGCCGCTGCTCAACGGCAGGACGCCCGACGACGCCATCCGCGAGGAGATGAGAAGGTACGGTCTGGACGAATGAGCGGCACCGAATGGTACAGGGCATCCGCGCCGGGGAAGTTCGTCATCCTCGGCGAGCACGCCGTGGTCTACGGCAAGCCCGCGATAGTCCTCGCGGTGGACCTCAGGATGGAGATCGCGGTGCGCGGGTCCAGGTACAACATGATCAACGGCGAGCGCATCGACTTCCGCAGGCAGCCCCATCTAAGGTACCTCACCAGGAACGCCACTGGCGGGCTGGAGTTCGAGACCTCCAGCCAGATACCTGTGGGCTCCGGGCTGGGGTCGTCGGCGGCGCTGTCGGCGGCGCTGGCGCTGGCCCTCGGCGAGAGGGACGGCAGGCGCATGTCCGAGGCCGAGCTCGTGGAGGAGGCCTATGAGGCGGAGCTGTTCGCCCAGGGGATAGGCAGCCCGATGGACGCGTCGGCCTGCGTGCACGGCGGCGGGATCGCCGTCAACCTCCCCGAGTCGGAGGGCAGGCACCTGTGGACCGTCACCCGCGGCGAGAGGACGTGGAGCGTCTCCGACGTGGACGTGCCCGACATGACCTTCGTCATCGGGAACACCGGCATCAGAGCCCCCACGGGACCCCTGGTGAGCAAGGTGAAGAGGTTCAGGGACAGGAGCAGCTTCGCCAACGACATCATCGACGACATAGAGCAGGCCACCCTCCAGGGCAGCCAGGCCATCGCCCGCGGCGACGTGGAGGAGCTCGGCAGGCTGATGACCGACGACCACAAGCTGCTGTCCATCCTGGGCGTGTCCAGCAGGGAGCTCAACAAGCTGGTGAACGCCTCGATGCCGTACTCCTACGGCGCGAAGCTGACCGGGGCCGGCGGAGGCGGGTGCATGGTCGCCCTCACCGACAGGCCCGAGAAGGTCTGCGAGGCCATCAGGTCCAGGGGAGGAACGCCGTACGTCGTGAAGACCGGCGTCCCCGGGGCGATGATGCTCCCGTGAAACCCTTTCCACATCACACTTCTCAAGGTGGTTCCATGGATCTGAACGACGAGATCGAGAGACTCCGCACCAAATGCATCGGATGCGGGAAATGCAGCAGGGTCTGCCCCTCGCTCAAGCACGGCGGCATCGACCCGATGGAGGTCATGATGGGCGGCGAGGCCGACATGTCCACCTGCATAGGCTGCGGCAACTGCTCCGCTGTGTGCAGGAGGACCGACCCCATGGCGGTCATGCAGGACCTGGTGGCCCTGGAGAGGGACCTCCACGTGTCCCCCGCTTTCAGGGAGACCGGCTACGCCATGAGGCCCGTGGAACAGACCCCTGAGCCCGTCTGGACCGGCGACGAGGTCATGGTCATGCCCGGATGCGTCACCAAGGCGAAGGTCCCCTACGTGATCTACGCCGCATCGGTGGCTTTCGGCGCGATGGGCGTCAGGGCCGGGGAGCTCCCGGGGAACACATGCTGCATGCACCCGACCCAGTTCAGGGAGATGACGGAGATGGAGCGCAGGTCTTACAGGACCGACATGGGCAGGACCGCCGGGGACAGGCCCCTGGTGACCCTCTGCGCCGGATGCAACCAGGAGCTTCAGAGGTCCTCCGTGGAGGCGGAGCACATCATCGCGTTCCTGCACGACCGCATCGGCTCCCTGCCGAGACTCGCGTCCCCGATCAAGGTGGGGATAGAGCCCGGATGCTCGGCGATGGACCTCAGGAACGAGATGAGGGAGGTCGTGGAGGCCATGGGCTGCGAGGTCGTCAACACGACCATGGGATGCTGCGGGAAGAACACCCCCGTGGCCGGCCCCCTCATGGAAGAGAGGGAGGCGGAGTGCGCCGGAGCAGACTGGATAATCGTCGGATGCCCCATGTGCCAGGTCAAGTTCGACTCCCATCCGGACGGGATACCTGCGATGCACATAGCCGAACTCGTCGCAATGGCCGCGGGCGACACGGAGTCGCTCAGGCATCACATCATCAGAAGGGAATGAGAAGGGTAAGGGGTTTCAGAAGGCCTCTCAGTACATCGATGAGAGGATCACTCCGACCAGCAACAGGTTGATCAGGTAACCGACCACCAGTCCTATGATCCCGCCGATGACGGCGCCCTTCACCGTCCCCGTGTCCTTCTTGATGACGATGAAGAGGACGAGGAGGACGATACCTATCAGGACTGCCCACAGCAGCCCCAGGATCAGGGACAGCAGCAGCGTTACCACGAAACCGATGATCATCGACTTCTTCTCGAGTTCCGTTGACGAGGAATCCGTGAAGGTCCATGACGAGCCCTGCTGGCTTCCAGGTCCTGGAGACGTGTAGGCGCTGCCAGACGGACGCTGGTCGAATCCGCACGAAGGGCAGAACGTCGCCCCCGGATCTATCTCTGCACCGCAGTTCTTACAGTACATGCTGATGATATCATCCGGTGACTATATGAAACAGCCAGACCAGACCTGAAGAGGACCTCACCTGTACTTCGGGCCGGGGCTCATCCTGCGGAGATAGTCGTTGAGCGTCGGCGAGGACGCCGCATCCCTTATGCTGAACACGCTGGTCCTGCCGTACAGGAACCTCCTCCTGCGGTTCCTGCAGAAACCCGCCCTGAAGAGCGCCACGTCCGTCTCCGGCACGCTCTCCTGCATCGCGTGCACCATGAGACGGCGCTTGATCCTCCTGTCACCAACCCCCGTCGCCAGGACGGAGCAGGCGTACAGCACGACGCCCAGGGCGAACAGCCCGACGACGACCGGGGCTATGTCGGGGAGATAATGCATGAAACCCTCCAGGTTCCCCCTCATCCACATGGGGATGTATTCGATGAACAGCTTGTCCGGATCCCTCATGGGGAACACGAATATGTCGTTGGAGAACCCGAGGTAGCCCCCGTAGAGGAACATCAGGACGGAGAGCCACTTGGCCTTCCTCAAGGGGTACGCCCTGGAGCGTCTGTGGTCGCTCCTCATCGCCTTGCCCAGGTTGCGGCCGTAGCGGCGCAGGAGCCTGCGCTTGTAGCGGTCCCCCTTGTACGAGGACCTGAGGTCCCTGTATGCGGCCTTTATCTCCGCGTCCGTGGCTGACGAGGCGTCCACGCGCGAGCGGGATGTCACCGGCACACCCTCCGCTCCGGACGGGTGCGCGCCCCTGGTGATGATCTCCCTCGAGGTCCCGGGCAGCCTGATGGCCCTTGCGGACCTGGTTGAACAGTCCTCACGGGTGCGACGCGCCATGCCTCCGGATATGGACGGCATCGTATTTCAGAGGTTAGCAGAGATGCTCCGACCGAACGGGCGACCTTGCGGCGCCCCGATATGCGATCAGAGAAGAAGAATGGGATCGGGAAAGGTGTTTGAGGGGCCGTGGCCCCAGTTGTGAGTCTCAGATGAGGTCCTCGAAGCCCTCGACGACCTTGGGGAACTTCTCCTTGACGACCTTCAGCAGGTTGTAGACGTTGACCTCGCCGATGTCGGAGTCCTTGATCATCTTGATGAGCTCGTCGATGGTCTCGTCGTCCAGGGAGGCAAGCTTCTCCTTGGCCATCCAGTTCCTGAACAGCTTGTCCTCCATCCTGTCGCGCCACATCTTCTCGTAGGGCATCAGGGCCTTCTTGGAGAAGTCCCCGGTCTTGGCGCACTCGGTGAGGACCTTTCCGGCGTACATTCCGGTCCTGCAGGCGTGGCAGATTCCTCCGCCGGTGATGGGGTCGATGATCCTGGCGGCGTCACCGACGAGGACGATGTTGTCGTCGACGGCGCAGTCCAGTCCGGGGCATGTGGAGACGAAGCCTCCCATGATCTCCAGGCACTGGCCCTTGTTCAGGCGGGGGTCCTCGGCGATGAACTTGTCGAGGTAGTACTTGGCGTCGCCGTTGCCCTTGCAGAGCCTTCCCATGACGCCGATACCGACGTTGGCGATGCCGTTGCCCTTGGGGAAGATCCAGATGTATCCTCCGGGGGCGACGGAACCGATCACGAACTCGCAGTAGTCGGGGACGCAGTCGATGTTGCACATCCTGTACTGGATGCAGGAGTCGATGTCGTTCAGCTTGAGGGTGGTGTCGATTCCGGCCCATCTTCCGACCTGGCTCTCGTAGCCGTCGGCGGCGACGACGCACTTGGCGCGGATCTCGATCTCCTCGCCCATGCTCCTGGCCTTGATTCCGACGATCTTGCCGTCCTCGCGGATGATGCCGGTGCACGAGGTCCTCAGCATGATCTGGGCGCCGGCCTCGGCGGCGTCCCTGGCGAGGGCCTTGTCGAAGAGGTGCCTCTCCAGGACGTATCCGACCTCGGACCCGGCCTTGGACTCGTCCAGCTGGAACGTGGTCCCCTGGGGCGACTTGATGATCGCTCCCTTCATGTCCCCGCGGATCCAGGTGGGGTCGGGCTCGATGCCGACCTCCTCCAGCCATTTCTTGGAGACACCCTCGGCGCACCTGAGGGGCGCACCGATCTCGGCCTTCTTCTCGATCAGTATGGTCTTCAGACCGCCCTGGGCGCAGTACCTGGCGGCCATGCTTCCGCCGGGTCCGGCCCCGACGACGACTATGTCGCACTCGTATGTCTTCATGGGTGATCACTCCAGAGAAAGCGCGGCCACGGGACAGAGCTTGACACATATGCCGCATTTGATGCAGTCGTCGTTGAACTCCAGAACGAAGTCGTTCAGGAATATGGCGTTCTTGGGGCAGGAGCCCACGCATCCTCCGCAGTGGAGGCATTTGTTGACATCTACATTCATTCACATCACTCCGGTTTGGTTAAACGGGTTCAGTCGGCCTGCTCGTCCTTGGGGACGATGAGGGCCTCGGCCAGCTCCTTGGCCTCGGCGGCGTGGGTCTTCCTCCACTCGTCCAGCGGGACGGAGAACTTGGCCTCGATCTCCTTCCTGAACTCGGGTCCGGAGTTGTAGGCGCAGAACGGGAAGACGCGGAGGTCGGGCGATATGTAGTGGACGCCGCAGCGCCTGACCCTCTCGATATCGTAGTTGTAGCTGTCCTGGAAGTGCATGCCGGCTACGAGCATCATCTTCCACGAGAAGGCCGCGAGCGTGTCCTTGGACTTGTCGGACATGACGTCCTTGATGAGGTTGACGAACTTCATCTTGGTCAGACCCTCGGGCATCTTGCTCTCGTCGACGCAGCTGTTCAGAAGCTTGACCAGCTTCGCGACGTACATCTTCTTGAACCTGGAGTTCTCGGCCTTGTCGGCGATCTCGTTGAGGCCTGCGGAGAACCTCCCGACGTCGACGAACCTGGGGAAGGGCACGACGTTGCCCTTGTCGTCCTGGAACAGGTAGGTGGCGATTCCGCAGTGGGGGTGGGTTGTGAAGGTGACCTTGGTCTGGCCGAGGATGATGGACGCGAACTTGGAGATGGGCGCGACGACGGGGACGGGGTACCAGTCGTCCTTGGTGGCGTACCCGGTCTGCTCCTCCACGCACCTGACCAGATCGGGGAGCGTGAACCTTCCGGAGGCGACCTCCTCGTTGGTGACCCTGCCGGTGAACGCGATGGGCTGGAAGTTGACTCCCCTGATGACGTCGGAGTTCTCGAAGGCGAACTTGATGATGTCCCCGATTATGTCGTCGTTCATGCCCATTCCCACGACGGGGACGAGCACGATGGACGGGGACTTGAGGCCGTCCTCCTTCAGCTTCCTGCAGTTCTCGATGACGCCCATCTTGATGTGCATCATCTTCCTTCCCCTGGACCTGAGGTAGACGTCGTCCGTGAGTCCGTCGAACTGGAGGTAGATGGTGTTCAGACCCGCCTCCTTGGACGCCTTGAGGAACTCGTAGTCCTTGGCGAACTTGATTCCGTTGGTGGCGACCTGCACCTGGGCGAACCCGAGCTCCTTGGCATCCCTGACGACGTCGACGAACCTGGGGTACACCGTGGGCTCGCCTCCGGCGAACTGGACGGCGGTGCACTTGATGGGCTTCTCGGACCTGAGGGCGACGAGCATGTCGTGGACCTGCTCGTATGAGGGCTCGTACACGTACCCCGCGTCGTTCGCGTTAGCGAAGCAGATGGGGCAGTTCATGTTGCACCTGTTCGTCAGGTCAAGGTTGGCGATCGCGGAACAGGAGAGCATGTCGATCCTCTGTCCGTCGATGACGATGTGAACCGTGTCATCGGGATCGTCGCCGATGGTGCGGTCCATGGCGTTGTGGACCCCGACTCCGTCGTATGCGTACTTCTCAGCCTTGAGATACAGGTCGACATCGGCCCAGTACACATCGGAGAAGTATCCGTGCTCGGGGCATGTCTTCTCCATGTAAACCTTGCCGTCCTTGGCGAAAATGTTCGCCTCGAGGATCTTCCCGCACTCGGGGCAGATGGACTGAGTCTTCTTGGGAAGACCCTTCTTCACTGCATAGTTAGTCGCTGTTATCGTCATGTTACTGAAGATGTCGGATGCTTTGATATTATAAAATAGAAAGGGAGAGAACGAAAGGGTTTCTACGATGTTACAGACCGTCTGGCAACCTGTCGATCGTCGGAAGTCCGCAGCGTTCCCTTTATAAGCCGTCAACGAACGGACGGTTTCGAACCCGAGCATCGGATGCCTGACCGGACAATATGGTCCACACGACCTGTCAAGACACGCTACATGCATGCTTTGGAAGCAGAACCGGGAATCAACGTGACCGCACGGTGTCTCCATTAAGAAGCATAGCGGAGAAGTGAGATGGCCGGCCGGGCACTCGAGACCCGACCGGCAGGAGAACAGTAATGACCGTTACTATCCTCCGGAGGACGTTTAACGTCCGCATCTCGATCACAATCTTCGGGATTGAGATCGAGATCTCCGTCCAGTGATGGACGGACAAACCCTGGCCGCAAGGCCCCGGGCCTGTTCCGATCAGGCTCGGTTCGGGTATGTATGTTGGAACGTCGAGGAAGTATTTAAAGAATCGTTTCGACATTCGATAGCGTTAGTGCAACTTATTGGAACATATTCGGCTGAGCCACAACCAGGGCTCACTGCGTAGACTGCATTGGAACAGACTCGAATGACGCGGAACGGGCGGCCTCCGGGAATCAACGTGACCGCACGGTATCCCCTTTAAGTCGGCCTGCGGCGAGACACCGTCCATGAGCAGGATGGACAGGTTCGGTGGGATGCCGTTCGCGGTCATCGCTGTGGCGCTGCTCCTGGCGTCGACAGCGATGGTCGCGATGGTGCATCAGTACGGGGACACCGAGGACGGAGCGGATGACCTGGAAGACGGTATAGACGCCATGGACATGGCCGTTGCGGATGTCCAGGCGTATGTGAACCGCGGTCTGGGCGAGATCGTGAGGGGTCTGTCGACGGCCTCCGACGGCGTCACCGATGCCGCGGACACGGTGGAGGAGAGGGCGGAGGCGTTCCGCGAGAGGTCGGAGGACTGGCTGGAGTTCCAGTTCCCCGTCAGGAGCGGCGGCGCCGTGGCCGAGCTCGTGTCGTACGAACTGGACCTGACCGCAGAGGCCCTGTCCCTCCAGTCTGATGCGGGCGACGGCGGGTACACGCCCGCTTACCTCAAGGGGACCGGGACGGTCCACGTCACCGTCAGGTCCGACGCGGGACGCGGGGAGGCCGACCTGGACATCTCCACGGACGGCAGCTACGCGCTGCCGCTGTCCGCCGAGAGGCAGTCTCTGTTCGAGAGCATGGCGGGCGACGGCGGGATCTCGGTGTCGCAGATGATGACGTACCAGCTGACCAGTCTGGCTCAGTACAGGGTGATGAACGGATACGGGGCGATGTCCGAGTACGGATCCAAAGGGACCATGTCCATAATCACGGCCGACGACGTCCGCGCGGCGTACCGCAACGCCCTGGAGGCCGCCTCCATGATATGCTTCAGGGACGGGGACGGCTCGCTGTCCGGGTACGACCGGGCAGACCTCTCCGACCTCCTCGCATCCGAGGACGGGAGGATCGTCCTGGACCTGTCCGCCGTGTACTCCCAGGCGCTGATGTCCGTGATCGACGACGTCGCCCTGAGCTGGTTCGACTACGTGATGGGGTTCCAGATCCTCGACGGCCTGGACCAGGCCCTCAACCCCTTCAGGAACGCGGTCATGTCCCTCGCGGCGTTCCTGCTCGGGGAGGAGGAGGTCTACAGCGCCGTTCCGTACATAGAGAAGACGATGGAGCTCGCCGGGATCGACCCAGACAAGTACGGAAGCCCTGGCGCTGGCACATCCACTGTCACCGCCGCCGGGATCATCGTCACGGTGGAGAACCCCACCTCCGACGTGCTCTCGAAGGGGTGGCTGAAGGACTTCAAGAAGAGGTACTCCGGGGACACCAACTTCGTGATGGAGTTCATCCTGGACGTGCTCAGGCACGCCTCCGTCTCGCTGGCGGAGAGCATGGACCTCGGGGTGGTCTCGGTGGATGTGGACCCGTACGACGACACCCCCTTCCTGGACACCCTCGCGCAGCTGTTCGACAGAGCCGTCGCCGACGGCATGTCGGCGGTGGAGGACGCCATATCCGGATCCCTGGGCTCCAGCACCGCGTACGACCCGTTCTACGGGGCCATAGCCGACGAGATCTACGCGCATGCGGACGAGTTCGTCCTGTCCTCCGAGCTGGAATCGAGGCTGGTCTCCGAATGGACCTCCGCCATACCCGAGGGCTCTGAGATCACGCCGCAGACGCTGCTCGATTCCGGGGAGCTGGAGAGGGCACTGCACTCTTACGAGGCCTCGGTCCGCGACGATCTGGCACTGTTCGACGAGCTCCGCAGGGTCGCCGACGGCGAGGGTGTGGTCAAGAGGGTCCTGACGGAGATCTGCGCCTTCGGGCTCGGGGCCATCGGCATAACCGACTGCGTCCCGGAGAGGATGGGGACCATGTGCGACGAGATACTGGCGATCAACGTCATGAACCCGCACGGCGGCGTGACGGACCTCCCGGGGACCACGGACTTCCGCCTAAACGACGGCAGCGGGATGGTGACGTCCGAGACCCTCGACGCCGAGATCGGGAGCGACCTCATCGTCGAGGAGGTCGCCGTGGACAGGGAGAGGTGCGTGCACACCGTCGGGTTCAGGGAGGACTCCAGCGCGGCGTACTCCACCGTCATCGTCGTCGGCATCAGGGACCTCATGGACGTCAGGGTCGTCGGCAGCGGCGCGATGTCCGACGCCATGGGGGCCTCCTCGTCGGTGATGGAGGACACCGTGGCGCTGGACACATCCATCGAGATAACCGTCGCCAGCGGATGGGCCCTGGCGGGCATAGAGTATATCCCGAGCACCACCCTCTACGAGGACCTGTGGAACCTCCTGCTGGAACTGCTGGAGCCCATAATCGAGCCGCTCAGGAAGGTCATGGAGGCCGTCAGGAGCGTCATGACCGCGATCTCCGAGGCGCTCATCGAGGCCCTGACCTTCGTGGCGGAGCAGCTGACCCGCATATACCAGGCTGTGATTGGGCCGCTGAGCGACCTGAAGGGGTGGTTCGAGTCCGCCGCGGAGACCGTGTTCACGGAGGCGGCCCTGGACGTCCTCGTGAGCATAGGGCTGGACGAGCAGACCGTCACGCTGGAGTTCTTCGGATGCACCCTGGAGTTCAGCACCGACGCCGTGACATGGGCGGCCAACACCAAGACCCTTCTCTCCGCCACGCTCACGATGCCCGTGGCCGGAGTGACCGTGTACGCCGGGGTCACCGCCAAGGTCCGCGGGGAGGTGGAGGCCGAGAACCTGATCGTCACCGGGAAGGGCGGCATCGATGGCGACGGCTGGAGCGTGGACGTCACCCTGGACCCGCTGATGCGCGGCGGGAAGTATCTCGTCACGGTGGACGGGGAGGTGGGCGGCACCGACATATCCCTGGTGGCGCCGAAGCTCGAGGACTACCACGAGATGGGCGTTGCTCTGAGCGACGTCCCCGGGATCGGGGAGGTCATAGGCAACATCCCCGTCATGGGCGCCCGCGTCGGTCTGGACGCCGGATTCAGCCTGAAGTACTCCGACCCGATGGACGACGGCCTGATCGTCAACGAGTTCGAGTCCAACCCCGCCGGAGAGGACGACGGCCACGAGTGGGTGGAGCTCCTCAACAACTCCCCCGTGAGCATCGACCTCGACGGGTACACCCTCCTGGCCGCCTCCGACCGCAGGACCAAGGTCATGGAGCTCTCGGGGACCCTGGGGCCCGGGGAGTTCCTGGTGGTATACCCGGAGTTCACCCTGGTGAACTCGTCCGGGAAGTACACGAAGAACGGCGAGGCCGTCGTGCTGAAGGACCCGGACGGCAACGAGATAGACCGCACTCCGACGGAGAAGGACGGCTCCAACGACGGGATGACCTGGCAGAGGTCGTTCGACGGGTCCACCGAGTGGGTGTTCGCCGAGGGCACCCAGGGCAGGACCAACAGCCCGTACCCGGGCAGCAGCCTGGTGTCCGCGGCGGAGCTGAAGGACGCGGTGTGGACCGCGGTGGAGAAGTCCTTCGACAGGGTGGGGACGATAACGGACCTGGAGTCCCTGCAGGAGTTCGTGCAGCACCTGGTGAGGTACACCCTGGAGGAGCTGATAGACGCCGTGGCGGGGAGGATCCTGGAGGCGTCGGTGTTCGTCAGCCTCGACGTGGGCGACATGGCGTCGGTGTCGGAGACGGGCGTGAGGGTCGCGCTCAGGACGGACGGCGACCTGGCGGTGGACGTCCTGAGGTACGTGACGGGGAAGCTGATGGAGCTCGTCCTGGGGGCCGAGAACCCCTACTCCATCGACCCCGTGGGGATGTTCACGGAGAACATCGACCTGGAGGTCACCGTGCACACCGGCGTCGGGTTCCCCGAGGTGCTCTCGGACGGCACCGACCTCCCGGAGATGGACCTCGGGGTCACGTTCAGGACGAACCTCGCCGGGATCACCAGGCTGGCCGGCTCCGACACCGGGAGGCCCGAGGTCGTCATGGGCATAAGGGCGATCGACTGCCCGGAGCTGGCGATACCCTCGCGGCTGTCCCCCAAGGACGGCATGGAGCACGACCTGTGGCTGATGATGCTGACCGTGAGGTTCTCGTGAGCGCTCCGGCGGATGCGCGCGTGCGAACCCTATGATTATAAGGGGGAAAGGGATGGGGCTAGACATGGCCGGAATGGACTTCAAGATCCCCACAGTGCTGACGTCGGAAGAGCTCATGGAGAAGGCTTTCCACAGGGCGTCCAAGATCCGCAAGAACGGCACCAACGCGCTCGACTCCAGGAAGAAGACGGCGCTGGCGAAGGTGACCGCGTCGGGGGACATCGTCGTCACGGCCCTGCAGGGCTACGTTGACAGGTTCCCCCGCCTCGACAAGGAGGACGACTTCTTCCCCGAGCTCGTGGACATCGTCATCGGCATAGACCGCTACAAGAAGGCACTGGGCGCCGTCAACTGGTGCGCCACCAAGGCGGAGAAGCTGAAGAACGACACCCTGAAGGACATCCGCCGCACCAAGGACCCCGAGATAGTCGAGGCCACCAGGAGGAGCTTCTACGGGAGGCTCAACTCCTACGTCGACAGGATATCCGACGACCTGCTCTTCCTGCAGGACGCCAAGAACAAGTTCAGGAAGCTCCCCGCCGTGGACCCGAAGGTCCCGACCATAGTCGTCGCCGGGTTCCCCAACGTCGGCAAGAGCAACCTCGTCAACGTCCTCTCCACCGCGGAGCCCGAGATCGCCCCCTACCCGTTCACCACCAAGGGGGTCATCGTCGGCCACATAGAGGACGACTGGCGCAAGTACCAGATCATAGACACCCCCGGTCTGCTGGACAGGCAGTTCGACGAGAGGAACGACATCGAGAAGCAGGCGGTCCTGGCCCTCAGGTACCTGACCGACGTGATGCTGTTCGTCATAGACCCGTCCGAGACCTGCGGATTCCCCCTGGAGATGCAGGAGAGGCTGCTGGAGACCGTGGAGAAGGGATTCCCCGGCGTCCCCATCATCATAGCCGAGAGCAAGTGCGACGTCCTGAAGACCGACGACGGCAGGCTCTGCTTCTCCGCCCAGACCGGGGAGAACATGGACGTCCTCACAGAGACGATCATGAGGGAGCTCAGGGCGGTTTTCAAGCGCAAGGCCGCAGAGGCGGAGCCTGAGGGAGAATGACCGAGGGTCCAGCGACCAGTCCCGAGATGGCGAGGTACTTCGCCGAGCTCGCGGCCAAGAAGGACGAGTGCTACGCCATCGCCGAGAAGGCGAGGGGCATGGGGTACGACCCCGAGACGTTCGTGGAGATCCCCCAGGCCGAGGACCTGGCGTCCCGTGTGGAGAAGCTCCTGTCGGACTACCACGTGGAGGGCGTGGCGGAGGACATCCGCAGGCTCACCGCGGAGTACGGGAACCGCGAGCTGGTCGCCCTGATGGTGGCCAAGGAGATGGCCAAGAGGCCCGCCGAGAGCACCGAGAAGGCCCTGGACAGGGCCGTCAGGGTGGGACTCGCCGTCCTCACCGAGGGCATCCTCGTCGCCCCGCTCGAGGGGATCGCCGACACCCGCATCAGGAAGAACGGGGACGGGTCGAACTACGTCGACCTCGTGTTCGCCGGGCCCATCAGGGCCGCCGGAGGAACCGGCCAGGCCATGAGCGTCCTCATCGCGGACGTGGTCAGGACGGAGCTGGGCATCGGGAAATACCAGCCCACCGAAGGTGAGATCGCCAGGTTCGACGAGGAGATCCCCCTGTACAAGCAGTGTCAGCACCTCCAGTACACGCCCACCTCCGAGGAGATCGACCTCATCGTGAGGAACTGCCCCGTCTGCGTCGACGGCGAGGGCA
Organism: Methanomassiliicoccaceae archaeon DOK; assembly: GCA_009911715.1. Lineage (NCBI taxonomy): Archaea > Methanobacteriati > Thermoplasmatota > Thermoplasmata > Methanomassiliicoccales > Methanomassiliicoccaceae > Methanomassiliicoccaceae archaeon DOK. The sequence continues at coordinate 1,489,742 of CP047880.1, forward strand.
CCGAGCAGATGGAGATCTCCGGATTCAGGGACCTGCCCCGCATAGACACGAACAGGGTCAGGGGAGGAGCGTGCCTGGTCATAGCGGAGGGTATGTGTCAGAAGGCGTCCAAGCTGAAGAAGCACGTGGACAAGCTCGGCCTGGAGGGCTGGGAGTTCATCGGGAAGTACCTGGACGCCCACAAGGCGCCTCCGAAGGAGGAGAAGCCGGGCGAGGTCAAGAAGCCCACCGTGGAGCCCAAGGAGAAGTACCTCATGGACATCGTCGCGGGACGCCCCATCTTCGGGCACCCCTGCGCGGTCGGGGGATTCAGGCTCAGGTACGGCAGGGCGAGGACGTCCGGACTCGCGGCCCTGGCCTTCAACACGGGCAGCATGTACGCCATGGACGAGTTCATGGCCCTCGGGACCCAGGTGAAGATCGAGAGGCCCGGCAAGGCCTGCGTCGTCACCCCCTGCGACCAGCTGGAGGGGCCCACCCTGCTGCTGAAGAACGGAGACCTGGTCTACTGCCACACCAGGGACGAGGTCCTGGCCGTGAGGAACCAGATCTCCGAGATAACCGACAACGGGGAGATCCTCGTGCCGTTCGGAGAGTTCTGCGAAAACAACCACACGCTGGTGCCCTGCGGGTACCCCGTGGAGTGGCACAGGCTGGAGATCCTCGAGAAGGGGGAGCTCCCCGAGGACTGGAGGGACCCGACATACGACCGCGCCAAGGAGATGAGCGCGCAGCTCGGCGTCCCGCTGCACCCCAAGTTCAACCTGTTCTGGTCGGACTGGCCGCTGGACAGGATTAAGGCCCTGAGGGAGCACGTGCTCTCCACGGGAAGGTACGACGGCGTCAACCTCTCCGTCGAGAGGGAGCCGGTGTCGAAGCGCATGCTGGAGGACCTCGGAGCCCTCCACAGGGTGGTCGACGGCAGGGTCGTCATCGACGAGAGATACTCCAGACCCATGCTGGACTGCCTGGGCGTCAGGATCGCGGACGGCGTCCTGGTCGCCGGGCCGGAGCTGGAGGGCGGGAGCACCCTGGAGGCCATCAGCAGGGCGGCGGGCTACGAGGTCCGCGCCAGGGCCATGACCCGCATCGGGACCAGGATGGCCCGTCCGGAGAAGGCGAAGGAGCGCGAGATGACCCCCAAGGTCCACGCGCTGTTCCCCATCGGCAAGGACGCCGACGCCAAGAACGAGCTCATAGCCGCAATAGCGGTCTGCAGGAACAACGCATCCAAGAGCAGGAACGGGAAGAACGAGGTCGTCGTGGAGGTGGGAAACAGGTTCTGCCCCGTCTGCAAGACCTACACCTACCGCAACTGGTGCAGGGACTGCGGGTCGCACACGGCGTACACCCCCAGGCAGAACAGCTTCGGGAACATGGGCCCCGTGGACATCGGAATCAACCTCGAGGAGGAGTTCAAGGCGGCCTGCGACGGTCTGCACGAGAAGCCCCCATCGGACCTGAAATGCCTGGAGACGCTCGCGTCGAAGACGAAGACCTGCGAGGCCATGGAGAAGGGCATACTCAGGCAGAAGAACGGTGTCAGCACGTTCAAGGACGGGACGATCAGGTTCGACATGACCGACATCCCCCTCACCCATTTCAAGCCCAGGGAGATCGGCCTCAGCATCGAAAAGGCCCACGAGCTGGGATACACCCACGACTGGAACGGCGACCCGCTCACCGATCCCGAGCAGATATGCGAGCTCAAGGTCCAGGACATCATCCCCGCCAAGGACTGCGGGACGTACCTCGTGAACGTCGCCAAGTTCATCGACGACGAGCTGGAGGAGTTCTACCACCTGCCCAGGTACTACAACGTGCAGAACAGGAACGACCTCATCGGGCACATCACGTTCGGACTCGCGCCCCACACCTCCGGAGGCATCCTCTGCAGGATCATCGGCTACGCCGACCTCCGCGGATGCTACGGCCACCCGTTCTTCCACGCGGCCAAGAGGAGGAACTGCGACGGCGACGAGGACTGCGTCATCCTGGCCATGGACGGCCTGCTGAACTTCTCCAGGACCTTCCTCCCCGACAGGAGGGGAGGCCTCATGGACGCGCCCCTGGTTCTCACCACCAGGTTGGATCCCAACGAGATCGACAAGGAGGCCCACAACGTGGACTGCCGCAGGGAGTACCCGATCGAGCTCTACAGGGCCGCCATGGAGATGAAGGACCCCAAGGAGATCGAGAAGCAGATGGACCTCATCGCGGGGAGGATCGGGACCCCGGACCAGTACGAGCACCTCGGGTTCACCCACGACACCCACGACATCTCGGACGGGCCGAAGTACTCCGCCTACACCACCCTGGAGACCATGATGGACAAGATGGACGCCCAGCTCATGCTCGGGAAGAAGATCCGCGCAGTGGACGAGCAGGACGTCGCCAGACGCGTTCTGAACAAGCACTTCCTGCCCGACATGATCGGGAACCTGAGGTCTTTCTCGACCCAGACCGTCAGATGCACCAAGTGCGGGGAGAAGTACCGCAGGATGCCCCTCGCCGGAAAGTGCACCAAGTGCGGCAACGCGCTCACGCTGACCGTCCACGAGGCGAGCGTCAAGAAGTACCTGGAGATCTCCAAGGTCATCGGCGAGAAGTACGGTCTCGACACCTACACCAGGGAGAGGATCGAGATCCTCGAGATGAGCATGGACTCCGTCTTCAACAACGACAAGGTCAAGAAGTGCAAACTGTCCGACTTCTTCTGAGCCCTCAGGACTGCTGTCCCGACTTCATGCCGGGCGCGAGGTACATCGCCACGAAGGAGTCCAGCTGCATGTCGCGAGCCTTGACGGCCACCTTGGAGCCGAGCCACCCGGTGGCAATGAGCTGGGCGTTCATGTTGGACGCCCCCATGATTACGTCCGAGAACCTGGATGTGGACCTGTCCGCCCAGTAGTCGGACAGGGTCTCGAGCGTTGCCGGGTCGGTCTTCTCGACGGCGTTGTCGATCTTCCCTCCGAGGATCTGGAAGAACTGGGTGTAGTTCTGCAGGAACGCCTTGGGATCGTGTTTGGACTGCGCGGGCTCCAGTGATTCCACCCTCCCGGAAGCGTCGGTGAACACGCGGACGGCCTCTGCGCATATCGCCGAGAGGTCGTTCAGGTCGGTGTAGACCGAGAAGGACTCTATCGCCAGGAACATGTACTCATTCATGGTGTTCATCAGCTCCCTCTGGGTGCCGAGCTGCTGGGACCTGTCCCTTAGCCCTGCCATGAGATCGGTGATGAGGTCGTAGTCGTCTATGAGGATGGCCAGGTCCGCTATCCCTGCACGACTGTGGGTGGATGTGTCCGCCGAGGACCTGACGATCTCGTCGACGCATCCGTCCAGCATCCTGCCGTAGACCTCTGCGGACGGCGCGAGCCCCGCCTTGACGGCCTGAGTCCATGCGGCGACGGCTCCTGCGAAGTCACCCGCCTGGATCTTGGCGAAACCCTGCTCCATGGACGCTTCCGCATCGACGGCGCCGTGCACGGGCGCTCCCGGCATCGACGTCGTGGCCGTCGTCGGGGCCGCCGGCTCCGATTCGAAGTATGCCCCGCATTTCATGCAGAAGCTGGAGTCGTCAGGGGAGGCGTAACCGCATTTGGAACAGGTCTTCATGGGGCGGGCATGAGGCTCTCGGTATAAGCAGATGACCCTCGGAAACGCGAGGAACGCGAACGGTCATCTCTTGGGGCCTGCCAGGTACATCTTGGAGTACGCCGCGAGCTGGGAGTTGCTGGACCTGCCGAGGACCTTCCCGGACAGCTTGCCGGCCATCGTGGAGTGCGTGGCCAGGAAGAACGCGTTGTTCAGAGGCGACAGGTACGTCAGCCCGGGTGCGGAGGCCCAGGCGTCCGCCAGCTCCTCCACCCGACCGGGTGCGGTGGAGTTCACCATGTCCTCCACTGTGTCCAGGACCTTGCCCGTGAAAACGCTGTAGCAGGAGAGCCAATCCAGGGGACCGGGCCTGCTGTCCGGGAACGCGTTGGACAGGTGAATCGCCTTCTCCACCATCTCGCCCACGGCGTCCTCCGCGTCGGCGCAGATCTCGTTAACGTCGCGCAGGTCCGTGTAGAGGGCGAAGGTGTCCATGAACAGGTACATGTACGGGTTCGCCAGGCCCAGGACCCCGTTCTGGATCGTGCACACGTCGAGACTGTTCGCCAGCCTGGACATTATGTCTGTCAGCGGCTCCCTGTCCGGCATGGTCATGGCGAAGCTGATCATCCCCGCGTCACGGTACGTGGTGGGGTCGACCGCGATGCCGAGGAGGCACCTCGTGGTGGCGTCGACCACCCTGCCGTAGGCGGAGTCGTCCAGCTGGATCCCCGGGATCGCATCCCTCCAGCATGCTATGCCCTCCACGAACCTGCCGGAGTCCATCAGCATCTCGCCACGGAGCATCGGGTCGTCGGGCAGCGACGACGAGGCGGGCTGCGCGGGTGCGGAGCCCTGTCTGACCATGAAATACGAACCGCAGTGCGTGCAGAAGTCAAGCGAGTCGTCCTCGGTCACCTTGCCGCAGGAAGGGCATCTCCTCATGTGCGACACTATGCGAAGGGGGATGATAATTGTTGGCTCGAAAGGGGTTGTATCGGCCCCTCCCGGAGAAGGGGAGGGGCCTTCAGTGGTTTCAGTTGGACTCGAGCTCCTCGAGCTGGATCTTGAAGTCCTTGGCCTCGTCGGCCAGGACCTCGAGGGCCTTGTCGAGGGTCTGCTGGGCCGTCAGGGACCCGTCCGTCTCGAACTTGAACAGGAAGTTCCTGTCGTCGGCGGTGATCCTGACGCCGCCCCTCTCGCCGAGGGACTGCTCGCAGGTCCTGCAGAGGCTGCAGTCCAGCGGGTTCTTGGCCACGAGCTTCCCGTCCTCCACGGAGAACACCTTCCTGGGGCAGATCTCCGCGCAGTTCACGACGTCCTCGTCGCCCGCCCTGGCGGGGTCGACCTCGACGCCGGGCATGTACTTGTACCCGACACCGTTGGCGACCTGCCACTTGACGTGCTTCCTGGCGGTGCCCATGACCGCTGTCGCGTAGATGAGCACGGCCTGTCCGTCGGTGAGCTCAACGATGGGTATGAACTCGTCCTTGACCCTGAGGTCGGGGTTGCCCAGAGGCTCGAGGTCTCCGGAGTACACAGTGCACGGCCCGATCTTGTTCAGGCTGTACATTATGGTGCAGTTGGGGCAGCCCTCCCCGCCGCAGGTGCATTCGCTCTGCGGGACGAAGAGGTCCAGATCGGTGGGCACAGGGACCATTCCCAGCCTGTGGGCGATGATCTCGTCGAACAAGGGCGTGACGCTCTCGTACTCCTTGTCATCGTACATGATCGGTCCGAGGTGGAACTCGACCTTGTCGATGGCCATCTTGGGGATGTCGGAGAGGAGTGTCCTCCTGAGGGCGTTAGCCATGGCCGGGGAGGAGTTCTTCAGGATGAACTTGGCCTTCCTCTCGGCCATTTCGAGAATCTCTATGTCCATAGGAGATCCCCCTCAGACCCTGCGTCCCCTGCGTCCGCCCTTCTTCTTGGTACCGTCGTGCGGTATGGGTGTGACATCCTCGATTCTGCCGATCTTCAGGCCGGCCCTGGTGAGGGCACGGATCGCGGCCTGGGCTCCGGGACCGGGGGAGACGGATTTGTTGCCTCCGGGGGCCCTGACCCTGACGTGGATACCGACGAACTCCTTCTCCTTGGCGACCTCGGCGACCTTCTCGGCTGCCTTCTGGGCCGCGTAGGGCGAGGACTCGTCCTTGGCCTGCTTGACGACCATTCCACCGGTGGCCTTGGTGATGGTCTCGGCTCCGGTGATGTCGGTCAGCGTGATCATGATGTTGTTGTAGCTGGCGTAGATGTTGGCAATTCCCCATTTCGCTGTCATCAGTGAACACCGTCCTCTGCTGTGATTCCCGCCTCCTCGGCGTCTGCCTTCGCGGCCGCGGCGTCGGCTGCGGCCTGGTCCGCCTCCGCCTTGGCCCTGACCGCTGCGTTGGCGGCGGCCTGCTCGGCGGAGATCCTCATGGGGTGCATCTCGTCGGTGAAGGGGGATGCGGGGTTGAACTCGATCGAGGACTCCTCGGCCCTGGTGACCAGGTATCCGGGGACGGTCACCCTGTGGCCGTTCATGAAGATGTGGCCGTGGGTGATCATCTGCCTGGCCTGCTTGATGGTGCTGGCCAGTCCCTTCTCGTAGACGATGGTCTGCAGGCGCCTGGACAGGACGTCCTCGTCCTTCAGCGCCAGGATGTCGTTCAGGTTGGATCCGACGGGCAGGTATCCCAGACGGCCGCACTTGGCCAGCAGGGCGTCTGCCTCGATCTTGGCCTGCTCGTCGCCGGTCCTCAGGCGTGCCTGGAGGTCCCTGGACTGCTTCCTCAGGTTCCTGAGGATGGTCTCGGCCTTCCAGACCTCGGTCTTGTTCTTGAGACCGAAGGCGCGAACGACCTCGACCTCGGCTTTGATCCTCTCGCCCTGCCAGGGGTGGGAGGGCGTGTCGTATGTCTTCCTTGAAAACTTAGGGTCTCCCATTCAAACCACCTCAGGATTTCCTCTGGACACCCATGGTGAGTCCGTGCCTTCCGTTGGACCTGGTCCTCTGTCCGCGCACCTTGTGGCGGCCCTCGTGCCTGATTCCGCGGTAGCAGCGGATCATCTTCATCCTGTTGATGTCATCCTTCTGGATGATGTCCAGGTCGTTTCCGAACAGGTGCATGTCGGCACCGGTCTCGTAGTCCATCTGCCTGTTGATGGCCCAGGAGGGGGCGTACTCGACGTAGGACTTGACGAGGGCCTCGATCTCCTTGACCTTCTCGTCGGAAAGGGATCCCATCTTGACGCTGGGGTCGACGTCGGCCTTCTTGGCGACGATCTGGGCGACCCTCTTTCCCACTCCTTTGATGCTCTGGAGTCCGACGACGGTCCTCTTCTGACCGTCGATGTCGGTGTTGACGATACGGACGATGAAGTTGAAGTTCTCGTCCTCCGTCTGCTGCTGCTCTTTCTTCTTAGCCATTTCGCTAAACCTCCGTAAATGCCTCCCGGTCTGGGCCGGGTTGGACGCAAGCTCCTTTCCCCCATGGGGAGGAGCTCTCAGTTTTCACCGTCCGGAACGTACGCCGAGCGAGGGTCCTGAGTTCACGTGGTTCGTGCGATGCCCTTCTTATAAATAAAGGATTGGTCGGGAGCAAACCCCTGTGTCCCGATGATGAGCATCGTGATACGTCGGCACAGCAGTAAGAACAGCATGTTCCGTCAGACAGACCCCCAAGGGACGGGAGACCTGAAAACAGCCTTTCCTAGGACTGCTGGCACATTGCAATGACGGGTGTTGCGGCCCCGGCAGAAGGAGGTCGCCGGGACCGCCAAGCGGTTTAGCGTCAGGGCCTTGTGTCCAACCTCTCCCGGAGGGCCGCATAGATGATCGGCAGCGATATCGTGGCGTCACCCTCCACGATCATCTTGGCCGCGTCCGGCTTGACCTTCCCCCAGGACACGGCCTCGCGGATCTGCGCCCCCGAGGCAGAGCCATCGTACTCCATGGCCGTGGTCAGGTACACGCAGTAGTCCAGCCCTCCGCGGAACTGGTTCCACCAGATGACATGGTGCTTCGAGATGCCGCCGCCCACGAGCAGTCCCCCGGTGCGTTCGGCATGGTTCGTCATCTCCGAGAGCATCTGCTCGTCACCGAACAGGTCGATCCTCAGACCCCGGTGCGTCTGGTAGTACATCCACAGCTGGCATCCGAAGGACCCGTCCGTGATGCCTGGGACGACCACCGGCACACCGTGCAGATGGCATTGACGGAGCAGCGAGCCCTCGTCCTCCATCCTCGCACCGACCTCGTCGATGATCTCATGCGTGCTGAGCGACTTGGTCTCCGCGAAGATCTCGTCGAACATGGGCAGGAGGACATCCTCCAGGACCTCTCCGTAGCACGAGTCCGGGACGAGCACATTGCCCAGCCTGCTGATGGACTCCTCCCTCAGTTCGGCATCGTCCAGCATGAAGTCCCCCTTGTAGTATGCCGCGTACGTCCTGGAGATGTCGTGATCCAGCGTCCCGCAGGTCGTGATGATCAGGTCCACCATGCCGTTCCTGACCATGTCCACGATCACCCCGCGGGTGCCGGTGGCCATGATGCACGCCGGGAACGACAGTATCCTCAGACATCCCTCGTCCCTCACCATGGACTCCACCACGTCCACGGCCTCGGCCAGCTTCCTTCCCGTGAATCCTCCCGAAGCCCCCATCATCCTGATGAGACCGTCCACGGAGACCTTCCCGTCTATCCTTATGTCGATTACCTCTTCGAGTCCTTCCATATGATGCCCTCTCTGTTCATTGCTCGCGGACGCCGCCGTGGCTCCTCCCGGTCGCCTGCAGCCCGATGACGCCGACGGCGACCATCAGCACGAACAGCAGCGACCCTGCGGAGAGGTGCTCCATGCCGATCAGCGAGCTCACTGCTACTGTCCCCAGCGCGCCTATGCCCACCCATGTGGCGTACGCACCGCCCACCGGGAGGCCGTGGTCGAGGGCCCTGGACAGCAGCCATGTGCTGACCGTCAGGAACAGAGCCGTGACCAGCGTCCATCCGACCTCCCTGAATCCGTCCGACAGCCCCATCGCGGTGGCCCACACCACCTCGGTGAGCCCCGCTGCCAGCAGTATCATCCATCCCCTCGAGTCCCCGTCCATGTCAGTGGCCCCCCGTCGTGAGATGCAGGCCGACTATGCCCGCCACTAGCAGAACCGCGAAGAACACCCTGGCCGGGGACATCGGGTCCCTGTACAGCACGACGCCCATGATCAGCGTCACCACCGCCCCTATGCCCGCCCACACGGCGTAGGCGACACCGGCGCCGATGGACCTCATCGCGACCGACAGCAGCGCCAGGTCAACCACGATCAGGACAACCGTGGCCAGGGCGAACCCGGGCCTGCGGAAGCGCTCTGAGCGTTCCATGGTGTACACCCAGCAGGGCTCCATCAGCCCTGCTATTACCAGCAGGATCCACGCGACATCCATAACATGATTATACGGCGTAGGATACTAAGAGACTCCCGCCAGGTGTATAGCCTATACACGTGAGGGCGGACGGGGACCGGACCATGGAGGAGGGAGACGGACTGAGGATGTTCGAACGGAAGCACATGTCAGCGATCATGCTGTACCTGCGTGCGAACGGCGGTTCCGCCACCAGGATGTCGATCTACAACGACATAGCCAACAACGACCACATGCCGGACAAGTTCGCAATCCTGGAGAGTGCGGGCCTCATAGTGCAGACAAGGGACAGGTTCACACGCGCCGTCACCCTGACCCTCACCGACAGGGGGCGGGCGGTCGCGGACGCCCTCGCCGAGCTCGACTCGATGGTTCTCGGGCGACGGCCCTCCGGACGGACGGCGCCGCGGATGTATGGAATGTGTACGTTCTGAAGAAAGCGGTCCGCAGGCACGGATGCATGGGATGGTGCTGGGGAAGGGATTCGAACCCTTGAAACCCTACGGTAAGGGATCTTGAGTCCCTCGCCTTTGACCAGGCTCGGCTACCCCAGCTTGGAGGATGAGGAAAGGGGTTTGATTGAAAACGTTTACGGAAGGGTGGTGACCTCACCGCGCTTCCCGTCGATGTAGAACGTGTACTCGTGCTGGGAGACGATTCCCCCGTCGACCTCCACCAGCTGGGCGTAGCTGGAGAGGACGCCGTGTCTGATCAGGGTCCTGACATGCTTCTCCGCATCGGGAAAGTCGCAGCTCCTGGCGCAGAACGGGAAGGTCTTGAACTCCCCCTTCACGTAGTCGAAGAACTCCTGGGTCTTGGGGTCGGCGATGGGCCTCTCCCTCAGGATCCTGACGATGTTCCCGGGCTTGCCGTTCTTGACCTCGCCCCTACCGTTGGTCGCGAAGGGCTCGACGGCCACGATCATGCCGGCCTTGATCTGCGTCTCCTCGCCGCTGGCGTAGCTGGGCACGGACATGCCCGCGTGGAGGTTGTACTGCTCGATCTGATGCCCGCAGAGGTTGACTATGGGGTGGAAACCCTTGCCCTCGATGGTCATCTGTACCGCGCGGCCGATCTCCCCGAGGGGGACGCCGTCCCCGATGAACTCCGCGACGGTGTTCCTGGCGGTCTTCGAGATCTCTACGAGATCCCTGTACGTGTTGGTCCCGACCTCGACGGTCCCGGCGGTGTCGCCGACGTACCCGTCGAGCTCCGCTCCGCAGTCGACCTTGACGACGTCGCCGACCTGGAACACGGACTTGTCCGTGCAGCTGGGCGTGTAGTGCGCCGCAATCTCGTTGATGCTGATGTTGCAGGGGAACGCGAGGCCGCACCCGTGCTCGCGGATGTAACCCTCCACCTCCTGAGCGACATCGTACAGCTTGACCCCTTCCTTCACCATGGAGAGGCCGAGCTCCCTGGCCGCTCCGGCGACCTTCCCGGCCGTGCGGAGCTTCGCCAACTGATCCTCGTTCAGCATTCTAAGACTTCCTTGATCTTGTCGACCGGGATCGCCCCCTGACGGACGATCTCGACCTGCTTGTCCATGAGCCAGACTATGGTCGAGGGCTGTCCCAGGGTGCACGGTCCGGCGTCGACGTAGGTGTCGACCGCGTCGCCGAAGTCGGAGATCGCGGCATCGACGTCGACGGCATCGGGACGTCCGTGGAGGTTGGCGGAGGTGGCCACGACGGGCCCCGTGCGCCTGATCATCTCCAGTGCGAACCTGTTGTCCGGGATGCGTATGCCAACCTTCTGGGATGATGACGTGACGATGTCTGGCACATCGGGCTGCTTCTTGATGATGATCGTCAGAGGTCCGGGCAGGAACGCCTTGACGAGCTTGTCGGCGTTCTCGTTGAGGACGGCGATGCTCTCGAGCATGGCCTTGTCCGAGACGGCGACGGAGAGAGGCATGTCGAACGGCCTGTTCTTGGCCACGTACAGGTTCTTGACAGTGGACTCGTTGTAGATGTCTGCACCGATTCCGTAGACTGTCTCAGTCGGGTACACGATGAGCCTGCCCGCTGCGAGATCCTCGGCAGCGGCGGCGACGGCCTCTTCGCAGTGGGCGTCGAAGCCGTGGGAGTAATCGCACTTGATGATCTTCATTCAAATACCTACCAGTGTCTTGATCCTCGCCATCATAGCTGGATCATAGTTCTCACAGATGTTTCCATGACCCGGATACAATTCCCTTATGTCAATGTTGCTCAGACACTCAATCGAGTGACGGAGGTCCCTCATGGATCCGCCGGGGAAATCCGTCCTCCCGACACCCGTGTCGAAAAGGGTGTCTCCCGAGAAAAGCGCCCCCGAGACCTCATCGTAGAGGCAGATGCCCCCCTCGGTGTGGCCCGGTGTCCACATCACACGAAACCTGGAATCCCCCAGATCGACCACGTCCCCATCCGATAGATCTAAGATCTCCACGGGCTCCACGGACCCTCCGAAGACATCGGAGAGGACATGACGTCTCTCGGCCATGCGGATGTACGGCGCGTCGTAGTGCCCCGCATACGCGGGACAGCCGAACTCCTCCATCAGCATCTTGAGGCCCCCGACATGGTCGAAATGACAGTGGGTCAGGACGATCATATCGAGCTTCGCATCGCCCAGGACCCTGCGGATGCCGTCGACGACACGGTCGTGACCGGCTCCCGACCCCGCATCGACGAGCATGTTCCTCTCGCCGGTGACGAGATAGATGTTGGAGTCATAAGGCACTCCGGAATCGATCCTCTGTATACACATCAATGAGGCTAGAGGCTGATTGTATTTAACCGTAGAGCCGAAGCTGAACAGATAGATGATGAAAAAATTAAGGGGGTTTCTTAGAGGATGAGATTTTGATTCATACGAAACCTGTTTAACTGCTAGATCACACTCCAGCGACGTTCAAAGAACTTTAGTAAGCCAGGACTGAATACCTCGGCGAACCTCGGCACTTACATCCGGCTTCTATCAAACTCGTCATTTACGAGCGTTCTATGGGTACCTCTTTTTTAAGGTGGCTTCGAGCTTAGATGCCTTCAGCTCTTATCCACTGCCGCGTGGCTACTCAGCGTGCCTTGTCAGACAACTGATAAACTAGAGGCGACGAACCCCTGTTCCTCTCGTACTAAAGGGTCCTTCTCATCAGGTACCAACACCTCCATCAAAAAGCAACAAAACTGTCTCGCGACGTTTTAAACCCAGCTCACGATCCCTTTTAATGGGCGAACAACCCCACCCTTGGCAGCTGCTGCACCACCAGGATAGGGAGAGCCGACAGCGAAGTAGCAAGCCACGAGGTCGATATGAACTCTTGCTCGTGACAACTCAATTATCCCCAGGGTAATTTTTCTGACATCATCCACCCCCATTCAGGAGGTTGGATGGTTCGCTAGGCCATAGTTTCCTATCTCCGAACCCTATTGTCTGGTTCCGAGTCAAGCTAGCTTATACCCTTACATTCTTCGGTAGATTTCTGACCTACCTGAGCTAACCTTTGGGCGCCCTTGTTATCTTTTTGAGGGCGTGGCGCCCCACCCGAACTGCCTGCCTATAGCTGTTCCTCCGGAGAGGTGAGTCGTAAAAATTGACAAGGGCGGTGTTTCATCGGTGACTCGGAGAGATGCTAGCGCACCTTCCTGGGTAACGTCTCCCGCCTACCCTACACATGCCAATTCTTACAACAACAACAGGTTGCAGTGAAACTCCATGGGGTCTTCGCTTTCAGATGGAGGGGTCTGGATTGTGCACCAGACTGATTGTTTTCACTAGCGTCATGGCGGGGACAGTAGAACACTCGTTGAGCCTTCATGCAAGTCGCCAATTAAGCGACAAGGTATTACGCTACCTTAAGAGGGTCATAGTTACCCCCGCCGTTTATCGGTCCTTCGATCCGTTGGAACAGATTTTCAGATGCCGACACTGGGCAGGCTTCGGCCTCTATACACATCCTTTCGAACTAGCAGAGACCTATGTTTTTATTAAACAGTCGGTGTTCTCTTGTCACTGCGACCAGTAGCTCTCACTACTGGCACCCCTTATCCCGAAGTTACAGGGCTAATTTGCCGAGTTCCCTCGCCACGATTATGCTAACACGCCTTAGGCTACTCACCTAGGGACACCTGTGTCGGTTCTTGGTACGAACAATAAGATTGTAACTATGAGGTTTTCACGGGGACCAGGAATTATCGAAAGCAGGCTTACGCCTGCCCCATCACGCATTCTCCAACTTCTCACCATTACGGTTCTTCATCGGATTCGGCGCTTAGATACAGTGACTGCTGTACATCAACTATCCCGATCCATCAACATAGGCAAAGATCTTACTGGTACAGGAATATTAACCTGTTTCCCATTCGATAGCTTCGATTAAGAACTACCTTAGGATCGACTAACCCTTGGCTGACGAACATTGCCAAGGAACCCTTGCCCCTGCGGCGACACGGATTCTCACCGTGCTTTGCTGCTACTCACTCCAGGATCCTCGTTGGTACACGGTCCACAGGACTTCACAGCCCCGCTTCTGCCCATGCACCACGCCCCCTTACCAAATTACTTTGCAGTATTCTACAGTATCGGTACTCGGTTTAGCCCCGTCCATTTTCTGGGCCCACAATCTAGACCGGTGAGCTGTTACGCTATCTTTGAAGGATGGCTGCTTCTAAGCCCACCTCCCGGTTGTTTTAGACTGCCGACGCCATTTCGTATTACACTTGACCGAAATTTAGGGACCTTAACTGTAGTCTGGGTTGTTTCCCTTATGGCCACCAAGCTTACCCCGGATGGCCTCACACCCGACGTCTACGGTGAACGCAAGTTCGGAGTTTGACAAGATGCCGAGGAATTTCTTCCCCTAAGCACCCAATCGGTGCTCTACCTCACGTTCTGCCTCGATCGAGGTCTAGCTGCGACTAGTTTCAGGGGGAACCAGCTATTTCCGGCCTAGATTGGCCTTTCACCCCTATACCCAAGTCATCCAAACGATTTGCACATCAGAACTGGTTCGGTCCTCCACCTCCCCTTCGAGAGGCTTCAACCTGCTCAGGCATAGATCGACCGGCTTCGGGTATCCGCACCATTGACTCCAGGCGAGCACACCTTGCCCCTCGTAAAAAACTGCGGGCTATCGGTTTCCCTTCGGCTACCTGATTGAACAGTTAACCTCGCCAATGACCAGAACTCCCTGGATCGTTTTTCGAAACGAACAATATAACACTGGTCCACCTTACGGTTTCTTCCCTTTGATGCTATATAAATCTTTGACCGTATGGTTTCAGGTCTTTTGACCTCCCGTTAAGGGTACTTTTCAGTCTTCGCTCACGCTACTACTGCACTATCGGACTAGAGACGTATTTAGGGTTGGAAGTGAATGCCTCCCAAATTCATGCGCGATATCCAACGCACACTACTCAAGAACATCGAAAATCACCATATTCACCTTCCTCTAAGGGGCTATCACCCTCTATGGCCTGGCTTTCCAGCCAAGTTTGAGTCTTTGAACTTAGGTGTAAACGAGCCTATAACTCCACATCTCCCTTGCCTTTCGGTAGGGATTCGGTTTGCCCTATACCGCGTTCGATCGCCTTTAATAACGGTATCTCGATTGATTTCTTTTCCTGCGGGTACTAAGATGCTTCAATCCCCCGCGTTCCCGATCATTACTGATCATTCCGAAGAATAGGAAGTCCCATTAGGTAATCGTCGGATCATAGGCTTCTTGCACCTACCCGACGCATATCGCAGCTTGACACGACCTTCTTCAGCGCTCTAGCCGAACCATCCCCCATACGGCGTAGCATCGCCGCTGGCGTATGATCTAGCACACGTCCAGGTTTCGTATGATTGGTGATCATCGGGCTTTATCCGCTCTCATCCTCCGTTTACGGAGCCCTACACCACTTCCCCAGAACAGGACCTCTGTCTGGGTGCATGTTTTGATTCTGATTCTGAATCCCTGCCAGTTTCTGACAGGAGCGGAACCCCCGTACACATCGGAGGTATATAAGCCTTCCGATGGACCCGGTTGTTCCAAAGATTCCTTGTGTTCGGAATCACCGATCCTCGGCTTTCCGCCGGGACCGCCCGATGCTTCACATCGCGCAGAATCGGGTAAAGGGCAGAAGTATATAAGTCTTCCGCTCGGCCCCGGTTTTCCGCGATCGAAGCAAGCTCCGAACCACATCGAATCGGTCTAACACTCCGGATTTTCTCCGTGTGTCACACGATGCCACACATCGCGCAAACCCCTCTACACACATGTAGTATAAATATTTTTCGTAACCTCGAGCTCACGGAGTGAAGACGATCATCACACAATCGGGGATTTTCGCCCTCAAATCCTTCAAATCGGGGTGATAGAGCCTGATGTAGTCGTCCCTGTGGAGCCTCTTGCCGAGTATCGCCGCCACCACCGGCGCCTCCACGCAGCCGTCGACCTTCCACGCGGCGCCTTCGCCGCCGATGTCGGTGGACACGTAGATCGGCAGACGGAGCGAAATGCGCTGCCTGTCGTCGCATACCCCCCACAGGAACTCCAGCTGCTCCTCCGGGATCTCGACGACCGAGCCGTCCCTCGTCCTGTAGGTGTGGTCCCCGCTGTCCATCATCTGCTCGATCGTCCTCTTGTTGACGGCGAGGTTGGAGTTGAGGTCCTTCATGATGGAGTTCACGAATGATTCTTCCATGTTTCAGTAATATTATATTATTATATTAAGGGAGACAGGGTTCACGCCACTACGAAAAGCGGCTAATAACGGCGTTAATTTTAATATCCGAGCGCAATCACTGGACCGCATGTTTCAGAACCAGCAGTTGGAGGAAGCGCTTTCCAGGCACCCGTGCTACAACAGGGATGCCCACCGTGAATTCGCGAGGATGCACGTCCCCGTGGCACCGCGCTGCAACATTCAGTGCAACTACTGCAACAGGAAGTACGACTGCTGCAACGAATCCCGTCCGGGGGTGACCAGCGAGGTCCTGACACCGGAGCAGGCGGCGGAGAAGGTCGCGTACGTGAAGTCGCTGATCCCCAACCTCAGCGTCGTCGGGATCGCCGGACCAGGGGACCCCCTGGCCAACGAGGAGACCTTCCGCACTCTGGAGCTTGTGTCGAAGGAGACTCCGGACCTGACCCTGTGCGTCTCCACCAACGGCCTCGCCCTCCCCGACAGCGCCCAGAGGCTGTACGACCTCGGCGTCAGGTTCATCACCGTGACCATGAACGCCTACGATCCGGACGTCGGGGCCGAGATCTACGGCTCCGTCCGCTGGGACGGCAGGGTCCTGAAGGGCAGGGAGGGGGCGGAGCTCCTGATCGCCCGCCAGACCGAGGGGATAGAAAGGTGCGCCGCGCTGGGGATGCTCATGAAGGTCAACATAGTCATGGTCCCCGGGATCAACGACGGGCACATCCCCGACCTGGTGAAGTACGTCAAGGGCAAGGGCGCCTACATCGTGAACATCCTCCCGCTCATCCCTGTGGAGGGCACGCCGTTCGCGGACCTGAGGGCGCCGACGCCCGAGGAGAGGAGGGAGATGATGGACCGCTGCTCCCTGGACGCCAGGATGATGCGCCACTGCAGGCAGTGCAGGGCGGACGCCATCGGGCTCCTTGACCAGGACCGCTCCCAGGAGTTCGTGAACTTCGGCGGCTGCGGATCCGGCTGCGGACCGCAGGGACAGGCCGCCGCCCCCAACGTCTTGTTCCGCGACCCGAAGATGGTCGCGGTCGCCACGTCCGACGGCGTGTCCGTGGACCGCGGGTTCGGCAACGCCTCCGCGTTCAGGATCTACAGGCGCGTCGACGACGGATGGGAATTCTTCCGCGAGGTCTCCGTCGACACCGGCGTCCCCGCGTCGGGAAGCGGCCACCGCGAGCACATAGCTTCCGTGGCTGCCTCCCTGGGGGAGTGTTCCACAGTCGTCGTCACCGAGATCGGGCACATGCCCTCGAGGCTCCTGGGCGAGATGGGCGTGACCGTAGTCGAGACGGACGTTCCCGTCGACAAGGCGCTCGCATCCCTGGGCCTCCGAGACCCCGGATACAAGTTTTAAGGAGCGAAGACCATATCCCCTCCATGAGAACCTCATGGGTCATCGCCGCGCTGCTGGTCCTGGCATTGGTCGCCTCCCCCGTCTTGGCGTCGGATGACTCCGAGGCGGCCGACGGCCAGCCCAAGCAGGTGGTCTTCATCGACCGCGGAGAGGTCCATGCCGTCATGTACTATACGGACGGGTTCCACGCCCCGGACGACCCGAGGCACCGCGGGCTGAGGCTGGTCGGCTGGGCATACGGCGACGATGTGGTGGACGTCGACACCTTCGACTTCGACACCGTTCCCGAGAACCCCGTCTACCTGTATGCCGTCTACGAGGAGGACCCCGTCGGGGGCGCCGTCAGCGACATCGCGTACTACGGCGCCATCGCCTTCATCCTGTTCTGCGCGTTCCTGGTTCTCCTCTGTCTGAGAGGCACTTTCCGCAGGTCGGGATGAGACGCCCCGCACCATCCAACATATAAATAGAAGCTGAGGATAGTCCACGTCAGTTACAGGAGTGTACATCATGGACGCTCAGCAGATGAGAGAGACATACATCAACTTCTTCAAGGAGAGGGGCCACGCTCAGATCAGCTCCGCTCCGCTCATACCCGAGAACGACCCCACCGTTCTCTTCACGACCGCCGGCATGCACCCCCTGGTGCCCTACCTCCTCGGCGAGAAGCACCCCGCCGGCAGGAGGCTGACGGACTTCCAGAAGTGCGTCAGGACCGGCGACATCGACGAGGTCGGCGACGCCAGCCACCTCACGTTCTTCGAGATGCTGGGCAACTGGTCCCTCGGCGACTACTTCAAGAAGGAGTCCATCGGATGGAGCTACGAGCTCCTCACCGACGTCCTCGGCATCAGGAGGGACCAGCTCGCGGTCACCGTCTTCGCGGGGGACGCCGACGCGCCCAGGGACGACGAGACCGCCGACCTCTGGAGGAGCCACGGCATGACCGACGACCAGATCTTCTTCTACGGCAAGGCCGACAACTGGTGGGGCCCCGCCGGGCAGACAGGTCCCTGCGGACCCGACACCGAGATCTTCTTCGACGACGGCAGGCCGAAATGCGGACCCGACTGCGGACCCTCCTGCCACTGCGGGAAGTACACCGAGATCTGGAACAACGTCTTCATGCAGTACTTCAAGGACGCCGAGGGCAAGTTCACCCCGCTCAAGCAGATGAACGTCGACACCGGCATGGGACTCGAGAGGATCCTCCGCGTGCTCAACCACGTGGAGACGGTCTACGACACGCCCCTGTTCACCGGCATCATCGCCAAGGTGGAGGAGATCACCGGCAGGAAGTACGGCTCCGACGAGGAAACCACCCGTGCGTTCAGGATCGTCGCCGACCACCTCAGGGCGGCCACGTTCATCCTCGGAGACGGCGTAGTCCCCGCCAAGATCGGACAGGGCTACATCCTCAGGAGGCTCATCAGGAGGGCCAGCAGGTACCTCTCCAAACTGGGCATGGACGACGTCTGCATGCGCCAGGTCGCAGAGGTCGTCGTCGAGCAGTACTCCAAGGCGTACCCCGAGCTGGAGAGGAACAAGGACTTCATCTACAGCAACATCACCGCCGAGGAGGAGAAGTTCCACAAGACGCTGGTCAAGGGACTGAGGAGGTTCAACGAGATGATCGCCGAGGCAGGCGACTCGGAGACCCTCCCCGGCGACATGGTGTTCAGGCTCTACGACACCTTCGGGTTCCCCGTGGAGCTGACCCAGGAGCTTGCCGCGGAGCAGGGGAAGAAGGTCGACATCAACGACTTCCAGGAGAGGTTCAAGGCCCACCAGGAGAACTCCAGGATGGGCGCCGACCAGCAGTTCAAGGGAGGTCTGGCAGACCACGCCGTCGAGACCACCAAGCTGCACACAGCGACCCACCTGCTGAACGCCGCGCTGAGGAAGATCGTCAGCCCCGACATCCAGCAGAAGGGATCCAACATCACCGCCGAGAGGCTCAGATTCGACTTCAACCTCGACAGGAAGTGCACCCCCGAGGAGCTGAAGGCCGTCGAGCAGTACGTCAACGACGCGATCAAGGCCGCCATCCCCGTGGTCTGCGAGGAGATGCCCATCGAGAAGGCCCGCGAGCGCGGCGCCATCGGGGTCTTCGGGGACAAGTACGGGGAGATGGTCAAGGTCTACACGATCGGCGACGTCTCCTGCGAGATCTGCGGAGGGCCCCACGTGTCCAACACCTCCGAGCTCCAGGGATTCAAGATCAAGAAGGAGGAGAGCTCCGCCGCCGGGATCAGGAGGATCAAGGCGGTCGTCGGCAAATTCGACTGAGCCCCTCGTGAATCATCCGGGACGTCTCCGGACGTCCCGGGAAACCCACTTACTTCTCAACACCGACAAAATAATTCCAGCAGTGCCAGACAGCGAAGGGCATCCTCCGTGACGCATCCAAAGAATGCGCATGGCTAGCCGTCTCGGAACAAACGATACGACACAATGCGTCCCCGGATGTCCGCTTAGGCTGACGCCATGCGAACGTTCTTCAAAAAGCTCGAATTACAACCCGCATGGGTAGATTTTCAAATGATAAGATGGTGGACTGGGCGAGATTCGAACTCGCGACTTCTGGCTTGCAAAGCCAGCGATCTAACCAGCTGATCTACCAGCCCACTGAGACTGCTGTAAAAAGGACAGCGATATAAACCTATCGTGAGGGAGTTCCGGCGCCCCCCAGAGATCGTCCCAGATGCCGTCCATTCCCCAGTGCTTCGCCGAGACGTATGTCTCGAAACATCCTTCCACGGAACTCAAATGTCTATCCAGTCGAACAGGTTCAAACCACTATAACCGATTCCTTAAAGAACACGCGTGCATACGCCCATATATTACGCGCGGGCGCACGCGGGAGCGTCGCCCGTCGACACGTTGAAATAGAATGTGGCGTGTTAACACGTAGCACGGGGTGAACCCAATGTTCGGAAAAAGCATCAGAATCGAGAGGATAATGGACAGGAAAACCGGGAACTGCGTAATAGTTCCCATGGACCACGGGATCTCCGCGGGACCCATCGAGGGACTGATCGACATGAAGAAGACGGTCGACGACGTGGCGAACGGCGGAGCCACGGCTGTGGTCATGCACAAGGGACTGATCCGTTATAGTCACCGCACCAGCGGACACGACATCGGTCTGATCCTCCACCTATCCGCTTCCACCGACATCGGCGTCACCAAGAACAGCAAGGTGCTGGTCGCCTCCGTAGAGGAGGCCCTCAAGATCAGTGCCGACGCGGTCTCCGTGCACATCAACGTCGGAGCCGAGACGGAGCCGGAGATGCTCGCCGACCTCGGACAGGTCGCCAAGGACTGCAACGAGTGGGGAATGCCCCTCCTCGTCATGGCGTACCCCCGCGGACCCAAGATCGAGAACTCCTACGACCCCCAGGCGGTCGCCCATGCGGCCAGGGTCGCCACGGAGCTCGGCGCCGACATCGTCAAATGCAGCTACACCGGGGACATCGACTCCTTCAGGGATATCGTGAGGGGGACCCTGGCCCCCGTCGTGATCGCCGGAGGACCCAAGATGAACTCCGACGACGACATCCTCCAGATGGTCTACGACTCCATCCAGGCCGGAGGACACGGCGTGTCCATCGGCAGGAACGTGTTCCAGCACAGGAACGTCGAGGGCATGACGAGGGCCATTTCGGACATCGTCCTCCGCGGATACACCGTCGAAGAGGCGAAGAAGGACAACCTGAGCTGATCCCCATGGACAAGGAGATTTGGGTCAGGGCCGACGTGCCCGACAGCAAGGAGGAGCGCAAGAACATCGTCCTCTCCGCACTGGAGACCGGCATCGACACCGCGATCGTCAGACCTGGGGACGAGGACTTCGCCGAGCTCGGCAAGGTCACCCTGCGCATCAACGACGGCGGCTCCCTTTCCGACGGCTACGAGATCGTGGAGCTCAGCACACCCGAGGACCAGGACAGGGCCATGGCGATGGCCGGGAAGAGGGCGGGGGTCATCCTCGACTCCTCCGACTGGACCGTCATCCCCCTGGAGAACCTCATCGCCAAGTTCAGGAACTCCGGGACCAAGGTCCTCGCCTGCGCATCCGACAAGGAGCAGGCCAAGCTGTACATGCAGACGCTGGAGAAGGGTGTGGACGGCATCGTGGTCTCCACCGACGACCCCAACGCCATAAGGGGGTTCGCCGGGATCGTCTCCGGAACCTCCGATGTCGAGCTCACCGAGCTGGAGGTCCTGGATGTCAGGAACATAGAGATGGGCGACCGCGTATGCGTCGACACCGTGTCCATCATGGTCCCCGGCGAGGGGATGCTGATCGGCTCCCAGGCGTCATGCCTCTTCCTGATACAGTCCGAGAGCGAGGACAACGGCTACGTCGCCGCCAGGCCCTTCAGGGTCAACGCCGGCGCCGTTCACGCCTACGTCATGGGCCCGGAGGGGAGAACGAGGTACCTGGGCGAGCTGAAGTCCGGCGAGCCCGTCGTCCTCGTCAAGAGGGACGGGACCACCAGGCTCTCCGCCGTCGGGAGGTGCAAGATCGAGCAGAGGCCGCTGGTCCTGCTTACCGCCACCGACGGGCAGAGCAAGTACTCCACCATCCTGCAGAACGCCGAGACCGTCAGGCTCGTGACCAGGGACGGCTCCTTGTCCGTCTCCGCCGTCAAGAAGGGCGACAGGGTCCTCGGAAGGCTGGAGTCCGGCGGAAGGCACTTCGGGATGAAGATCGACGAGACCATAAGGGAGATCTGATGAGGGTCTGCGCATCGCTCAGCAGCGCGTCCGACATGGACGCAGCCATGGATGCCGACATGGTCGAGGTCCGCCTCGACCTCCTCGGATCGGTCCCGGACACCCGCGGGAAGGACACACTCGTCACATACCGCGACCCGGTGGACCTGTCGGTCCTGCCGGATGGCTTCTCGGGGATGATCGACGTCGGCGAGCAGCCCAGGCCCGACACGGGCCTCACGGTGGTCGGCTCGTACCACGACTACCAGTCCACCCCTGGATCCGACTGGATAGCGTCCAGGCTGAACTCCATGGACGCGGACGTCCGCAAGGGCGCGTTCAGGGTCAACAGGCTGGCCGACCTGGCGTCCGTACTGGACGCCTCGAAGGCGGTGGATGGCAGACACGTCCTCCTGGGCATGGGCGCCCTGGGCGCCGTCACCCGCATCAGGGCGGATGTCCTGGGCAACGAGTTCTCGTTCGGATACGTCGGCGAGCCGACAGCCCCCGGACAGTTCAGCGTGGAGGAGATGCTGGGGATGGGCGACGGATGCACCGTCCTCGGGATACTGGGGAACCCGCTCGGGAAGAGCAGGTCTCCCGCCATGCACAACGCCGCGATGAGGGCGAACGGCATCAGGGGAGCTTACCTCCCGTTCGAGACCCCGGACCTGGACAGGGCCGAGGACGTCATCCGCGGATACGGGATCCGCGGGGTGAACGTGACCATCCCTTACAAGAGGGAGATTATGGACCACCTCGACCGCATCGACCCCGTCGCAGAGAGGATCGGCGCCGTCAACACGGTCGTCAACGACGGGGGCGTCCTGACAGGGTACAACACCGACGTCATAGGCATAGGGGTCGCCCTCGAAAGGGCCGGGATCGACGTGACCGACAGGCGCGTCGCCGTCATGGGCTCCGGAGGGGCCGCCAGGGCATGCATGCAGTACCTGGACGAGCACAACTGCAGTGTCACGGTCGCCGCCAGGAACGAGGAGACCGGAACGGCGCTGGCCAGGGAGTTCGGGCAGACGTACAGAAGACCAAGCTCCGTGTCGCTAAGGATGCACGACCTCCTCGTCAACTGCACGCCAGTAGGCATGTACTCGGACGGGCCTTACCCTGTGAGCATCGAGGCCCTCGACCACGGGGTCGCGGTCTTCGACATGGTCTACGGACCGACCCCCCTGACAAGGAGGGCGGAGGAGACCGGCTGCAGGATCGCGTACGGCGCGGACATGCTGGCTGGACAGGGCGCGGCGTCATTCGAGATGTGGACCGGCGTGAAGGATTCCTTCGATACCATGAGGAAGGAGTTGGAATGACCGGAGAGGGCAGGTCCCACGGCTCGATCACCGTGATCAACGCCATGCCCTGCGGCATAGGCGCCACCATAGGCGTCGGGCTGAGCACATCGGCCAGGTTCTCCGAGCACGGGGACGCCAGGGTCGTCAGGATAAACAACGACGTGTCCGAGGACACGAACATGGCGCGCATCTGCGTCAGGAGGGCGTACGAGCGCGCCGGGATCGAGGAGCCGGAGGGATGGTCCCTCGAGACCGACTCCCAGATCCCCGTGTCCAGGGGTCTGAAGAGCTCCAGCTGCGCGTGCAACGCAATACTCAGGGCGGTCTTCTCCCACCTGGACTTCTCCATGGACCCCGTGGACCTAATCAGGCTCGGGGTCGAATGCGCCAGGGAGGCGAAGGTCACCGTCACGGGGTCCTTCGACGACGCCTGCGGCTGCGGGCTCGGAGGGCTGGTCATGACGGACAACCGCAGGGACGAGATCATCGACCGTGCGGACATAGGGGACTACGATGTGGTCATCCACGTCCCCGCATTCAAGATAAGGAAGACGGGCCTGCCTCTGGACAGGCTCCATGAGGTCGCACCGCTGATCCAGCGTGCGATAGACATCACGATGAGCGACCCGTTCGCCGCCATGACCATGAACGGCCGCATCATCTCGGAGGCCTCCGGCGTCGACAACTCGGTCGCCGAGAGGGCGCTGGACATGGGGGCCCTCGGGGCGGGCATGTCCGGCTCCGGACCCGCGGTGGCCATCGTGGTCGCCGAGGGGGACGGGAAGAGGTTCGCAGAGGACATGGGCATGACGAGTGAAGAGACCATACTCACAGTGACGAGGTGCGGAGAATGACATCCATGGCGTTCCACGGAGGGAGGCTGGAGGGGACCGTTTCCCCGCCTCCGTCCAAGAGCCACACCCACAGGGCGTTCTTCCTCGCATCCATGGCCAGGGGCAGGTCGGTCGTTTCCAACGCCCTGATGTCCGCCGACACCAGGGCCACCCTGGCGGCGTGTAGGGCCATGGGCGCCGATGTGGAGGGAGACGGGGACGTCAAGACGATCACGGGCGGCGACCTCCATGCGCCCGGGTTCGTGGACGCCGAGAACTCCGGGACGACCATGAGGATCTTCGCTGGCATCTGTTCGATGTTCGACGGCGAGTCCACCATTACGGGGGACGACTCCCTCAGGAAGAGGCCGATGGGCCCGCTCCTCTCCGCGTTGGAGCAGACCGGGACCGTCTGCGGATCCGACAACGGGCTCCCTCCGGTCACCGTGAGGGGACCCAACCGCGGCGGCAGGGTTTCGATCGACGGGGGCGTGAGCTCCCAGTTCATCACCTCCCTCCTGATGGTCTCGCCGATGCTGGAGCGCGACTCCGAGATAACGGTTGAGGGGGACATGGTCTCCGCGCCGTACCTCGACGTAACCCTGCACATGATGCACCTCTTCGGCGCGGACGCCGAGAGGGACGGGAACGTGTTCAGGGTGAGGGGCGGGACCGGCTACAGGCCGTTCGACTACATGGTCCCCGCGGACTTCTCCTCCGCGGCGTTCCCCCTGGTCGCGGGTGCGCTGGGAGGCAGGGTGACCGTCAGGGGCATGGACATGGACGATCCCCAGGGCGACAAGGCCATAGTCGACATCCTCAGGATGGCAGGCGCCGACGTGGAGGTGAACGGCACGGAGATAACCGTGTCCGAATCGGAATTGAAGGGATGCGAGGTCGACATGGGCAGTGTCCCGGACCTGTTCCCCGTCGTGGCGGTGCTGCTGAGCACCGCGAAGGGCGACAGCCGCCTGTACGGTGCGCCCCAGCTCAAATTCAAGGAGAGCAACAGGATCGAGACCGTCGTCAACATGATCAACGCCATAGGCGGAGATGCCGTCGCCACCGACGACGGATGCATCATCCACGGCAGGCCGAGACTGAAGGGCGGCGCCATCGTCCACAAGGGGGACCACAGGATCATGATGTCCGCGGCGGTCGCATCGATCGTCTGCGACGGACCGGTCACCATGGACGACGTGGAGTGCTGCGCCGTCTCCTACCCGGGATTCCCGGAGGAGATGGCCGCCATAGGCATGCGCGAGGAGGTCATCTGATGTATTCCACAGGAGAGAAGTTCAGATTCACATTGTTCGGGAAGAGCCACGGGCCCTTCGTCGGGGGGATACTCGAAGGTGTCCCCGCCGGATTCAGGATAGACATGGAGAGGGTGGCAGCCGAGATGGCGCTCAGGAAGCCCACGGGCGGCATAGGCACGCCCAGGAAGGAAGACGACGAGGTCGAGTTCGTCCAGGGTGTCAGGGACGGTGTGGCGGACGGCAACCCCGTGCTGCTCAGGATCGCCAACAGGAACACCGACAGCTCGAAGTACCAGGAGTTCTACGACAAGCCCAGGCCGGGCCACGCCGACCTTCCGGCGCTGCTGAAGTTCCCGGACCACGACCTCAGCGGGAGCGGCCAGTTCTCGGGCAGGCTCACTGCGGCGATCGTCGCCGCAGGGGCGATAGCCAAGCAGATCATAGAGCAGAAGGGCGTCCGCGTGGACGCGTTCACGAGGTCCATCGGTGACCAGAACGACAGGTGGATCCGCGTCCCCGAGGAGGCCCGCATGTCCCCCCAGTACCCGACAAGGTCGTGCAGCAGGAGGATGGACGCCGCGTTCACGGAGTGCATCGAGAAGGCCGCGGCCGAGGGGGACAGCGTGGGAGGTGTGGTGGAGTGCTTCATCACCGGCCTGCCCATCGGCTTCGGGGGGATATGGTTCGAGGCCCTGGACGCCGAGCTGGCGAGGGCCATGTTCGGCATACCCGCGTGCAAGGGGGTCGAGTTCGGCGACGGCTTCGGTCTCGCCAGGATGTGCGGCTCCCAGACCAACGACGCGTACCGTTTCAAGGACGGCAGGATCGTCACCGCCACCAACCATCTGGGAGGCATCGTCGGCGGCATGTGCGACGGGGCCCCGGTGTGCTTCCGCGTGGCGTTCAAGCCCACGCCGTCCATATCGATCGAACAGCAGACGGTCAACCTCAGGACCGAGCAGGACGACACCGTCTCGGTCAAGGGAAGGCACGACCCGTGCATCGTCCCGAGGGCCGTGGCAGTGGTGGAGGCGATGGCGGCGCTGACCGTCGCGGACCAGATGGCGAGGGGGCTCCGATGACGCTGGAGGACGTGCGCACGGAGATCCAGGACATCGACCTCCAGCTCCTGAGACTCATGAAGAGGAGGCTCGAGCTGGCGAAGCTCGTGGGAGAGGACAAGGCGTCGAGGAACGCCGCCGTGAGGAACATCCCGCAGGAGAACAAGGTCATCGACAGGTACCGCGGGTTCGCCCTGGAGAACGGGATGAACCCCGTCTACGCCGAACAGGTCTGCAGGGTCCTGATGCAGGAGTCCATAGAGATCCAGGCCGCGATGCCCAGGCCCTCCTCGAGGATCCGTCACATCGCGATCGTCGGAGGATACGGGAAGATGGGACGCTGGTTCGCCGACCTGCTCAAGGACGCAGGCCACCGCGTCGACATCATCGACCCGTCCTCGGGGAACGGGCTGGTCATCGAGGACGCCAAATGGGCGGACTCGGTCATCGTGTCCGTGCCGATATCCCGCACCGGATCCGTGCTCAAGAAACTGGACGAGATCTGCAGACCGGAGACGCTCATCTTCGATGTGGCCTCGCTGAAGTCCCCGTTCATCGACGTACTGAAGGATATGGGGTCGAGACGCCGCGTATGCTCCGTGCACCCGATGTTCGGGCCTTCCGCGGAATCGATGTACGAGAGGAACCTGGTCGTCTGCGACTGCGGGTCGGAGGAGGCCACGGACGAGGCGATCGAGCTGCTGGGCAACCACGGCGCCGACGTCCGCAGGATGCCCGTGGAGGACCACGACATGTACATGTCATACGTCCTGGGGCTGAGCCACGCGGTCAACATCGCGTTCTTCACCGTCCTGGACAGGAGCGGCATAGACTTCCAGGACATGAAGTCGGTGGCGTCCACCACGTTCAACAAGCTGATGGACACCAACGAGTCCGTCGCCCTGGAGGACCCTTACCTGTACTACGAGATCCAGCACCTGAACTCGAACAGGGAGCAGATGCTGAGGGAGTTCGACTCCGCCGTGCACGACGTCGTGGACGCAGCCCTCAGCGACGACCCGCGCGCGTTCAAGGAGCTCATGGACAGGGGAAGGGAGTACTTCACCTGAGACCGCCCATCGCCTTGAGCGTGCCGAAAACATCTTTCATCCCCTTCACCACGGACATGCGCTCGGCGTAGAACCTGCGGTAGAGCCTTGTGTTCGCTTCGTCGGGGTGGAACGTGCGGTCCACCTCGGCGGATTTCTCGAGCACGGACAGCAGGTCCTTCTCGTCGCCGACCGCGAACGCACCCATGGCGCAGTCGGTCATGACGGCCCCTCCGCGGGTCCTCATCACGACGGCTTCGCTCCCTATCATGTCGGACTTCATCTGGTTCCACACATCGTCCGCGCTGCCGCCCTCCGTGATTGTGATCCTCGACAGATCCACCCCGGCCTCGCGGTACTCGTCAGTGACCCCCATGTAGTCGTATCCGATGGCCTCGAGGACGGACCTCCAGAGAGCGGAGCGGTCGGTGTCCAGGGTCATGTTCAGGAAGGCGCCGCTGGCGTCCATCATGTCGCCGTAGCCTCCCGTGAGATAGGGGAGGAACGTCACCCCGCGTGAACCGGGCGGCACCTCCGCCGCTTCGCGGCTGAGCTCCTCGTAACCCACGTTCCCGCCGTAGACGCTGTCCTTGAACCATCTCAGGGACAGCCCGCCTGTGCGGATGAAGCCCCAGTAGAAGTACGAGTCGTCGAGCGACCCGCTGTTGAATATGAGTCCGGTCCCATGACTGCTGAGCTTCGGGACGATGCCGTCCGTGGACACGCAGAACATAGCGCATGTCCCCGCGACGTCCACCGCCATCCCGGGCCTGAAGACCCCGCATCCGAGCATGGACTGCATGGTGTCCCCGGCCCCTCCGCACACCGGAGTGCCTGCCCTCAGACCCGTGGCCTCCGCGATCTCGGAGGGGATATGCCCTATGACGTCCCACGGCTTGACGATCCTGGGCATGTAGCCCGGGTCGATGCCGAGGATCCCCAGCTGCTCCTCCGACCATTTCTTCTCGAGGACGTTGTAACCGAGTCCCCAGCCGGACATGGTGCCCTGGTCGATGAACGCGTCTGACGCCTTGAGTCCGGCGAGATGCATGAGGATGTAGGGCGCGTTGTGCACGAACCTGCATCCGCGCTCCCGGAAATCTTCGGAGTTTTTGAGGAACCATCTGGCGAACATCGCCGGGAACATGCAGCTGGCATCGGCGTTGCCCGTCTCCTGGCCCCATATGTCGAGACCCATGGCGTTTACGGAGTCGGCGTCGTCCTGGGTCCTGGAATCCAGATAGTTGATGAACGGCGTCACGGAATCGCCGTTCTCGTCCACGCCGGTTATCCCGCAGATGATCCCGTCGCCCATGACGGAGCGGATCGCCAGGGGATCCAGGCCCTTGGAGAGCATCTCCTCGGTACATTCGCGGATCCCCTGGATGGTCAGACGGAGGTACTCGTCCGGATCCATCTCGACACAGCGTGGCTCGGGATAGCGTATCGTGGTCGGGTGCGAGACCTGTGCGACGCATTCCCCGTCGCCGTCATAGACGGCGACCTTGACGCTCTGTGTGCCGGCATCGAATCCGAGATAGTATCTGTCCGACATGTGATCGGTCGGTCTACGGCCGTCTGAATAAATACGATTTAGGTAGCTATATAGAAAATTGGTAAGTGGTTTGTATAGCGTTCAGAGATACCTGCGGTAGTCGTACCTGCCGTCGGCGATCCTGGCGTTGACCTCGTCGGCGACCCTCTCCAGGTCGTCCGGCTCGAACAGACCGGAGGTGATCTCCTTGAACCCGACGGATGACATCATGTTCACCGTGCACTGGGCGAGACCGAAGGGCCTCTGAAGCGGTCCGGAGGTCACACGGGTGAACTGCACCTTGTCGTAGTTGATGAACTCGGTGCATATGTCGTAGCCTCCGTAGACGAACATGAACGAGTCCTTCCCGGTGTCGAACGTGCGGTGCCTCTGCGCCATGCCTGAGCGGCCGAAGATCAGTATCGGGACGACCACTGCGGCGAAGAGCTCCGTCGCCCTGACTGCAAGTGTCAGCGTCTCGCTCTCCCCGACGAGGTAGGTCTCGGCGGTGAAGAACAGGGCCAGACAGACGCCCACGATGAACACCGTGGCGATGGCGTCGGTGATGAGCATGGGAACCAGGGCCCTTCTGGGCTGACGCTCCGGCGCGGACTCGAACACCAGCTCGGGGAGGAGCCTGTTCAGGACGTCCTCCACGTCCTTCCTGCCCTTGAGGGGACAGAGCACGGGGGCGTTGTTGTTGTCCTCATCGGCCATCCCGACGACCTCGGCCTCGAGCATGGCCTTGTGGAACAGCCTGGCGAGCAGGGGCTCCCTTATCCTGACTGAGTTGATCTTGTTGACCTTGAACGAGCGGCGCTGGGATGTTATGAGTCCGCTCTCGACGGTCACGGTGTCTCCGACCCTGTAGATCCTGTAGTTGTAGTACTTGAGGATGACAGAGATGAATGGCAGAACCTCTCCTATCCCGAACAGGACGATGGCTGTAAGGAATCCGCCGCTGCTCTCTGCGAACAGCATCACGACGGCGTAGAACAGCATCAGCAGACCGAACAGGGCCTGCCAGGTGGGCTGCCCCAGTATCGCATGTAGGACGATGTCCGCGTTTGACACGCGGACCAGCGTCTGGCATTCGACGAGCTCCTGCTCGACGGTGACCTGCTTCTCGAAGATCATGGAGTTCAGCTGGTCCCTGAGACGGTCGGCCATCTGCTTCTTGAGGACCAGGGTCGCCTCGGCGGAGGCGGCGTTCATGCTGGAGTTCACGTTGAAGATCAGGGTGGAGGTCCCGAAGATCCTGTTGACCAGATCCCTCTTGACCCCGACGGATGCGAGCCTCGTGTACTGGATGTGCTTGTCCATCTTGTAGATGGCATCCCTCGTCACATGGATCTCGCTGTCCTCGAACACGTAGAACGTCCTCTTCCAGAAGAAGTAGGCCCAGCCCAGCGTGGCCAGCATGACGAGCGCCACTATGATGATGGTCTCGAACTTGTTGTCCCAGGCGTACTCCCTGAGACTGAGGAAGACCAGGACGATCATCACGATGGCAGCGGTGAGCAGGTAGCTCACGATGACCGACGGGTGATTGCGGAACACGCGCTTGCTCTCATCCTGCTGCAACTCAGTCCCTCTCCTTCAGGAGCTTGATGACCTTCTCGTTAAGCTTGGACGCGATAGCCTCCGCGACATCGGATTTAAGGTACTCGATGGTCACGACGCCTCCGGCGGTCGTGATGTTGACGTTGGCGAGACCGTACATGCGGTTGATGGGGCCCTCCGAGACGTCCACCTGATGGACCCTCTCGATGGGGACCATGTCGTGCGTGATGTAGATAATCCCCCTGCGGACCTCGATCTTGTCGTCGTCCATCCTGTACCTGTAGCGCATGTACGTGATCTGCGGCTCCACGAGCCCGTAGACCCCGATGACGACGAGCAGGACGTACATGCAGATGCATGCGGTGTCGTAGTAGTCCCCGATCTAGGCATCCCCGTATCTGACGACCAGCAGGATTATGGCGGCGGCGATGACGAAGAATATGACGTTGCCGAGATACATCGACTTCTTGCTCTCGGGTTCGAGACATCTGTAACCGTCAACGGTAAGGCCGTTCTCGTCGACCTTGAAGCGGTTAACCTTCCCATCCTTCATAAATTCCCCATCGGAGGATCGATATTTAACGATAATCGTTAAATCAAACGTTCGGAAGGAACCTCCCGATCGTCTTCCGAACGCCCTTCGGCACTTGTCATCACATTTCACAGGCTGCCGGAGGACTCCTCCGGAAACCGCGGCGGAAAGCCGTCGACCGAGAAAACCGGACATCGGAGGATTCCACACCGATGATTGGGAAAGATGTCCGGGGAGGGCCCCGGATGTGTTTCAGTCGCGGTTAAGGTACGCGCCGGTCGCTCCGGAGGAGACCAGCTTCCTGTACTTCTTCTGGACGCCGGTGACCGGCCTCTCGACGGGCTTGAAGTCCTTGAGGCGGGCGGCGATCTCCTCGTCGGAGAGCCTGACGTTCAGCGACCTTGCGGGGATGTCGATGTCGATGATGTCCCCGTCCCTGATGGCTGCGATGGGGCCGCCGGTGTAGGCCTCGGGCGAGACGTGTCCGATGGCCCCTCCGCGGGAGGCGCCTGAGAACCTGCCGTCGGTGATCAGCGCGACGGACTCCCCGAGCCCCCTTCCCACGATGAGACTGGTGGGAGAGAGCATCTCGGGCATCCCGGGGGCCCCCTTCGGACCCTCGTTCCTGATGACAACGACATCGCCGGCGACGATCTTCCCCGATGTTATGGCCTCGGCGGCGTCCTTCTCCCCGTCGAAAACCTTGGCGGTGCCGGTGAACTGCATCATCTTGGGACTGACCGCGGCCTGCTTGATGACGGAACCCTCGGGAGCGATGTTGCCCTTAAGGACGGCGATCCCTCCCTGCTGATGGAAGGGCCTGTCGAGTGGCCTGAGGACCTCCTCGTCGTTGACCTTGGCCGCGTCGGCGATCTGGTACACCGTGGTGCCGTTCCCGGTGGGGGTGTCGGCGAGACTGTCCCTGAGGACCTTCAGGATCGCGGGCACACCCCCGGCCCTGTCCAGGTCCTTGATGGCGTAGGGGCCGGCGGGCCTGAGGCTGGTAATGTGGGGCGTGTCCCTGGAGATCTCGTCGAAGTCGTCCAGTGTGACGGGGCATCCGAACTCCTGGGAGATGGCCGGGAGATGCAGGGCCGTGTTGGTCGAGCCGCCGATGGCCATGTCAACGCGGATGGCGTTGCGGAACGAGTCCCTCGAGACGATGTCCCTGGGCTTGATGTCCTTCCTCACCAGCTCCACGATCCTTCTGCCGGTCTCCCTGGCGATCTGCAGCTTCCTGTTGTCGTCTGCGAGGGATGTCCCGCACCCGGTCAGGCTCATCCCGATGGTCTCGGTCAGGCATGCCATGGTGTTCGCCGTGAACAGACCGGAGCAGCTCCCCCTGCCGGGACATGCGGTGCACTCGACCATGCGGAGCTCGTCCTCGCCTATGGTGCCGGCGCTGTAGGCTCCGACGGCCTCGAAGACGGACTGGAGGTCCATGTTCCCGTCCTTGCCGACGCCGGGCTCCATGGCTCCGCCCGTCACGATCAGAGCGGGGACGTTCATGCGTCCGGCGGCCATCAGCATTCCGGGAGTGACCTTGTCGCAGTTGGAGACGCCGACCCATCCGTCAAGCGCGTGGCCTTCGACCATGACCTCGCAGCAGTCGGATATGACCTCTCTGGAGATGAGGGAGTACCTCATCCCCTTGTGGCCCATGGCGATGCCGTCGCAGACCGCCGGGACCCCGAAGACGAACGGCTTCCCGCCTGCCTCGATGATGCCCTCCTTGACGGCCTCCACAATCTCGTTGAGATGGATGTGCCCGGGGACGATGTCGTTCCAGGAGTTGGCAATGCCGATGAACGGCTTCTCGAAATCCTCGTCGTCCAGACCGTCAGCGCGGAGCAGGCTCCTTGCCGGTGCCTTGTCCAGACCCTTCTTAACAGCATCACTTCTCATGATGATCACATCGGTTGAATGGTTTGGCATCATGGGGACGTATGTTAAGTTTGCGCATATACGCAGCGTTACTGTCGACCGTACGATGCGGTGCGGCTCCGTAAGGTAGACGGATGTCTAGAACCTGAAAGGTTTTGGCGAGAGGCTGGAGCCCCTCAAATGGGTTTCAGATGACCGTCGAGGAGCCTTCCAGATACACCGTGTAGAGATCCTCGCCGACGATGGTCTCCGTCACGAGGTTCTGGGTGCGGTACCCGTCGGAGTCCTCGTAGATGTCGACGTAGATGCGGTAGTCTCCCACCTGCATCTCTCTCCTGTCCTCGGAACCGTCGTCCATTTAGAGGTACGAGAACAGCAGACAGACGACGATGACGACCGCCGCCACGCCCATGAGCTTGACGTTGTTACTGTTCATGGGAACGAATCAAAGTGACGGTTCAAAAAGACGACAGGCGGAACGGGTGCGGAATCTGTTCCGAAAAAATAGATAATGGTAAGGGACGGGGTTTCCCCCGTCTTGATTGTAGAGGTTTCAGACGCTGCGGAGAACGATCTCGATGTTGACGCCATCGGGAACCTGGATCCTCATGAGCTGCCTGAGGGCGCGCTCGTCAGCGTCCAGGTCGATGAGCCTCTTGTGGATACGCTTCTCCCAGTGGTCCCACGTCTCGCTTCCCTCTCCGTCAGGACTCTTCCTGCAGGGAACCCTGAGCTTCTTCGTGGGAAGGGGCACGGGGCCGCGGATGTCCACTCCGGTCCTCTGCGAGATACCCTTGATCTGGGCGCAGACGCTGTCGACCTTTGCGGAATCCTCGCCGCTGAGAGAGATTCTTGCGCGCTGTGACATCTTTTATCCCTTAGAGATAAAGTGAAGGGGAGAGGGCCTTCAGGCCTTCTCGACTTCGATGCACATTCCAGCAGCGACGGTCTGTCCCATGTCACGGATGGCGAACCTTCCGAGAGGCGGGAACTCTTTGGCGGTCTCGATGACCATGGGCTTGGTGGGCTCCAGCTTCACGACGGCGATGTCACCGGTCTTGAGGAAGTCGGGGTGGTCGGCCTTGACCTGTCCGGACTTGGGGTCGATGGTCTTGACGAGCTCGACGAACCTGCAGGCGGTCTGGGTGGTGTGGCAGTGGAACACGGGGGTGTATCCGACTGTGATGACCGAGGGGTGGTTCAGCACGACGATCTGAGCGGTGAAGGTCTTGGCGACGGACGGAGGGTTCTCGATGGGTCCGGCGACATCTCCCCTCTTGACGTCGTTCTTGGCGACTCCACGGACGTTGAATCCGACGTTGTCACCGGGAAGAGCCTGGGGCAGCTGCTCGTGGTGCATCTCGATGGACTTGACCTCTCCCTGAACGTGGGAAGGCTCGAACATGACCTTCATGTTGGGCTTGAGGATTCCGGTCTCGACACGTCCGACGGGAACGGTTCCGATTCCAGTGATGGTGTAGACATCCTGGATGGGCAGCCTGAGGGGCTTCTCGGTGTGCTTCTCGGGGACCTTGAGGTTGTCGAGGGCCTGGATGAGGGTGGGTCCCTTGTACCAGGGCATCTCAGCGGAGGCGACCTTGATGTTGTCTCCGTTGTAGGCGGACACGGGGATGAAGGGGACCTCGTCGGTCTTGACTCCGACCATCTTCATCAGCTTGGTCATGGCCTCTTTGGCCTCGTTGTACTTGGCCTGGTCGTACTTGACGGCGTCCATCTTGTTGATGGCGACGATGATCTGCTTGACACCGAGGGTGGTGGCGAGGAAGACGTGCTCCTTGGTCTGAGCCTGGGGTCCCTCGATAGCGGAGCAGGTGATGATAGCGGCATCGGCCTGGGAGGTTCCGGTGATCATGTTCTTGACGAAGTCACGGTGTCCGGGGGCGTCGATGACGGTGAAGTAGTACTTGTCGGTGTAGAACTTCTTGTGGGCGACATCGATGGTAACTCCCCTCTCCCTCTCCTCTTTGAGTCCGTCCATGACCCAAGCGAAGTAGAAGGATCCCTTTCCTTTCTCCTCTGCCTCTTTCTTGTATTTCTCGACGATGTGGGGGTCGATCGCGCCGGTCTCCAGGAGGATCCTTCCGGTGAGGGTGGACTTTCCGTGGTCGACGTGGCCGATGATGACCAGATTCATGTGCTCTTTCTCTGCCATTTTCATTCCTCCGATATGGAACGCTATTGTGAGCGATAAGGGGTTTGGTATATAAGGTTTACAGACTGCGGCTCAGCCTCAGAGGCCGGCGTAGTACTTGTCGTCGTAGGGCTCGGGGTTGAGTCCCTTGCGGGTCCTGATCTCGGTGACGATCTTCTTCTGAAGCTCGGGCGGGACCTGGTGGAACCCTGCGTTCTCCAGGGACCAGATTGCGCGTCCCTGGGTCGATCCACGGATGTCGGACGAGAATCCGAACATGTCCGCGACGGGCACCTCGGCGGTGACTGTGGAGTCGGAACCCTCCTGACCCATCTCGAGGATGGTTCCGCGGCGCTGGTTGATCAGGTTGACAGCTCCACCCATGTAGTCGGGGGGAACTGCGACGTACAGCTTCTGCATGGGCTCGAGCAGGATCCTGCCGGCCTGGCACATGGCTCCGTAGATACCGTCCCTGACTGCGGGGATGATCTGGGCGGGTCCCCTGTGGATGGTGTCCTCGTGCAGCTTGGCGTCCATCAGGCAGACCTTGAGTCCGGCGACCTTCTCGTTGGCGAGGGGTCCCCTCATCATGGCCTCCTCGAAGGACTGCTTCACGAGCTCCATGGTCTCGTGCAGGTACTGGATTCCCTTGGTGCAGTCGATCAGGACGTTGTTGTTCTTGAACGCGACGACGCCCTTGGCCTCGACATCGCTCATTCCGAGTCCCATCAGCTGCTGGGCAAGGGCCTTGGGGTCCTTGATCTTGGAGTCCACGTCGATCTCGTTCCTCCTGATGGCGTCCTTGACGGACTCCTCCAGGGGGCTGACGATGAAGTAGAACTTGTTGTGCTTGTTGGGCGACTTACCCTCGAACTCGCTGGGGTTGGATCCCTTGACGGACTCCTGGTACACGACGATCGGAGGGGACGCGATGATGTCGACGCCCTGCTCGTTCTTGATCCTGTACTCGGTGATCTCCAGGTGGAGCTCTCCCATTCCGGACATCAGGTGCTCGCCGGTCTCGTTGTTGATCTCGATGTTCAGCGAGGGGTCGGCCTTGGCGATGACCCTGAGGACCTCGACCAGCTTGGGCAGGTCGGCCATGTTCTTGGCCTCGATGGCCTTGGTGATGACGGGCTCGGAGTAGTGGGACATCTTCTCGAAGGGCTCCATGTCCTTGATGGAGGACACGGTGCTTCCGGCGATGGCGTCCTTGAGTCCGGTCAGCGCGACGATGTTACCGGCCTTACACTCCTCGATGGGTGTCCTGTCGGCTCCGACCATCAGGGCGACGGTCTGGACCCTCTGGGGGTTGGGCTGTCCGGCGATGTACAGGGTCTGACCCTTCTTGACGGTACCGGAGAACAGCCTTCCGATGGCGATCTCTCCGGCCTGCTTGTCCATGATGATCTTGGTGACCATCATGGCGACGTCTCCGTTGGGGTCGCAGTTCAGCATCTCCTGACCGATCTTGGACTTCAGGTCTCCCTTCCAGATGACGGGGATACGGACCTTCTGCGCGTCGGGCGGGCAGGGGATGTGGTTGATGGCCATCTCGAGGGCGACATCGGCGAGGGGGATCAGCTTGGCCAGCTCGGCCTGTCCGCCCTCCCTTCCGCAGTACTCGAAGACCTTGGTCAGGTTCATGCCCATCTTCTTGAGCTCGGGCCTCTGGAGGTAGGGGATGGAGACCGCCCAGTTGTTGTAGGCGGATCCCAGAGCGACGGTACCGTCCTGGAGGCTGACCTGCCACTGCTTGTTGAGGGGTGCGGGGAGGATGTCGGCAATCTTCTTGTTGAACTCGGTGATGATCTTGGAGAACTTGTCGATCATCATCTGGGGGGTGAGCTGCTGCTCGACGATGGCCCTGTCGACCTTGTTGATGAACAGCATGGGCCTGACCCTCTCCTTCAGAGCCTGCCTGATGACGGTCTCTGTCTGAGGCATGATTCCCTCGACCGCGCAGCACAGGATGTAGACACCGTCCAGAGCCCTCATGGCCCTGGTGACGTCTCCGCCGAAGTCGACGTGTCCGGGGGTGTCGATCAGGTTGACCAGGTAATGGTCGACCTTGTTGGTTCCGGGCTCCCTGTAGGGAACGACCATGGCCGCGGACGCGGCGTTGATGGTGATTCCCCTGGCGGCCTCCTGCTCGTCGTAGTCGAGCAGGCGCTGCTCTCCGGCTGTCTCGGAGGACATCATTCCGGCACCTGCGATCAGGTTGTCGGAGAATGTGGTCTTTCCGTGGTCGATATGCGCGGCAGTTCCGAGGTTCCTGATGAGCTTCTGGTCTTTCATCAGCTCGACTGCTTTCTTTGCGTTGTCTTCTCTGCGGCCCATGTTCACTCACCTTTTATCGTTATCATCTGGCCGACTGGGCGACCCTCTCGACCTCTTCCTTCTTGGCGACGGAGTAGGAGGTGATGTCACCCTTCGCGGCGAGCATCAGCTCGTCGGCGAGGCACTCGTAGATGGGTTTCTTGTTCTTGGTGGAAGCCTGTACGACACCGGTGCTGAGGTTCCTCAGGGCGATGTCGAGCCTCCTCTGGGGGGAGATGTCCACGGCCTTGGGGACGGAGATTCCTCCGAACTGCAGCCTGGTGACCTCCTCGCGGGGGGCGGCGTTCTCGAGACCCTCGATCAGGACCTGGACCGGGTTCTTGTGGGTCTTGGCGGCGACGATGTCGAACGCCTGGGCCACGGTCTTGTACGCCTTCATCTTCTTTCCGGTGTACTTCTCGGTCCTCATGATGTTGTTGATGAGCCTCTCGACGATGCTCAGCTTCGACTTCCCGAACCACCTGTTGGCGTGCTTTCCACCGGAGTGGGGGACGTTGGTGGGCGTGAGGTCGATGTATTTGGCAAGTCCTCCGTCGTTGACGACGACCTCGGAGGTGTCGTACTTGCCGAAGATGAGCGCTTTCTGTGCTACGATCTCGTCTGCCATGTGAATCATCTCACGGGTTTGTCCGTCCTGCCCCTGACCATCTGGTCCAGGGAGACGTTGTTGACTTTGATGACTTTGTAACGGACTCCGGGAATGTCTCCGTAGGACCTTCCCATCCTTCCGCCGATACCCTCGACCATGACCTCGTCGTGCTCGTCGATGAAGTTGATGGCTCCGTCTCCGACGGCGAAGGCAGTGATCTGGCGTCCATTCTTGATGAGCTGGACCTTGACGCACTTCCTGATCGCAGAGTTGGGCTGCTTGGCCTCGATACCGACCTTCTCCAGGACGATTCCACGGGCCTGGGCGGATCCCTCGAGCGGATCGGACTTCTCCCTCAGCTTGAGGACCCTCTTCTTGTAGCCCCTGTCCAGCCAGCGGAACTTCTGGCGGTCAGTCTTCATTTTCCTTGCGGTGTACAGACCGTTTCCCACTTTTTCACCTCGAATTTCTCTTGATTTCGATTGGAACGTCGATAGCCCGACCTAGGTCGGACCTCTAATGCTAAGGTGGCTAGCCTCACATGATATTTAAAAATATTCAGATGGAGGGCTTAGTTTCAGGACCCCTACGTACAGATGGGTAAAGGACCGTTAACTATATAGGTCCCTGCATGCGGCCCCGAGCACCCTCATGCCGTCCGCGATCTGCTCGTCAGACGGGGTGGCGAAGTTCAGCCTGATCGTGTTGGCTCCGCCCCTCACGTGGAACGGGTGCCCCGGCATGACCACGAGCTTGCCCTCCAGGGCCCTCTCGTAGAGCCTCATCGCATCGGTCCCCTCGGGGGTCCTGAGCCAGACGAACATCCCGCCCTCCGGGTCGTTCCAGGACACGGTGTCCGGGAGGCAGTCCTCCATGGCGTCCATGAAGACCTGCTTCTTGCGGGCGTAGCCCCTGCGGAGGACGTCCAGGTACGAGTCGTAGTCGACGTCGGCCATGAACCTGTCGATGACCCTCTGGCAGAAGGTGTTGGACTGGAGGCAGCATGCCTCCAGGGACCTCCCCGCCTTCTTCCTCATCCACTCCGGGACCACCATCCAGCCGACCCTCATGCCGGGCGATATAGTCTTGGAGAAGGACCCGGTCAGGATGGTGTCGTCGGGGATCATGGACTTCATGGTCCTGCCGACCCTCCCGTGGTATCCCAGCTCGCCGTAGGCGTCGTCCTCCACTAGGACGCACCCCGACCCGCCTATGATCTCGGCGACGCCCCTCCTGGCGTCCTCGGAGTAGCTGACCCCCGACGGGTTCTGGTGGTTGGGGATCGAGTAGAACAGCCTGGCGCCGTCCCCCACCGCGGCGGACAGCTGGCCCAGGTCGGGGCCTTCGCCGTCGATGTCGACGCCGCGGAAGTCGGGCGAGTAGGCGGAGTAGGCCTGTATCGCGCCCAGGTAGCCGGGGTTCTCCACGGCCATCACGTCGCCGTGGTCCAGGAACATCTTCCCGATGAGGTCGAAGCACACCTGGGAGCCGCTGGTCATCAGCACATCCTCGTACCCGACGTCGAACCCGAGGACCCTGCCGCACCTCTCCGCGATGCGCTTCCTCAGGGGGATGTATCCCGTGGGCGTGTCGTACTGCAGCGCCCCGCAGGGGTCCTCGGACATGACCTCCTCCATCGCCCTGACGAGCGCCTGGGTGTCGAACAGCGTGTTGTCCGGGAGACCCGTGGCGAACGAGATCATCCCGGGCCGGGCCGCGACCTCCACGAGGCCCATGATGAACGAGTCCATGGTGGACTCCGCCGAGCGTGAGAACCTGCGCTCCATGTCACCACTCCGCGGTGTCGAACGCCCTCTGCATCATCTGCGTGGTGACGTCCCTGAGCTCGGGGTTCATGCGTGTTATCTGATCGTGCCAGGCCCTGACCCTGGCCGCGTCCGGCCTGCCCGCCGACACCAGGTCGTCGGGGAGCGGGATGCGCTTGCTCCTGCTGACGTATAGCCAGAACTCGCCGGTCTCGTCCCTCCAGAGGAACGGCAGCGGTCTGACGGACACTGGCACGGACGCCCTGTCCCTCCCGTCGTGGACCTCGGCCACCTCGGCCTCCACCACATCGGCGGACACCGGGACGGTGTTGGACCCGGCCTGGAGCGCGACCTCCTCGACGGTCTTGTCCATCCTGTAGAGGCGGCAGACGTAGTCGCCCGTCTGGGAGACCTCGGCGATGATGCTGCCGTCCGCGAAGGAGGCGGACATGCGCGGAGGGTTCCTTATGGTCATGAACCTCCTCATGGGGAACGAGTTCACCGTGATGTACACCGTGAACTCAGGGGCGTTGGACGAGTACACCTCATCCTTGATTGGATCCAGGGGGACCCTGTAGGTGTCGTCCGTCCAGTCGGGGGTGATCTCCCTCTTCTTGCCCTTCTCGCCACCGAAGAACAGCGCCTTCTTCCTGGCGCCGGTGACCGTCACGATGAGCGTGTCCCCCAGCTCGCCGACGTCCGCCGAGAACGGCTCGAAGCGGACGGGCCCGGCGCCGATGTCGTAGGTCACGGCGGGGATGTTCCAGAGTATGGTTATCTCCTTCCCGTTGCGGGTGACCGTGTACGGGCCCTCGTAGATGTCGGTCTCGACGGTCTCGCCGAACGCGGTGAACGTGAGGCCCGGATCCGCTGGGATGTCCCCCTTGCCCGGACGGCTGCACTCGAGGTCCGGTATGTAGACGAACCTCTCGGATGCCAGCACCTGCGCGTCCCTGCTCAGGACGATCTCGAGGAGGCCGTCCGACCCGGTCTCGAACGTCATGTTCGCCGACACGGGGGCGGTCCCTCCGGCGATCTCCGCGCCTGACGCGTCCTTGAGAGACACGGTGCACTCCTCCAGCTCGCAGTTCTCCACCGACACGGTGAACGCAGGGAACCTCCTGTGGATCTGGTAGCGGACGCCGTCCACGGAGGCCTCAGCCTCCTGCACGCCGGCGGGGACCTTCAGGGACCCCTTGGCCTTCTTCCTCTTGGCCTTCGGCTTCGCCTTCGGGGCCTCCTCGGCGGTCGGCTCAGGGGTCGCGGCGACGTCCTCGGCCGGCTGATCCCCCTTCATTGCCGCATCGGAGGGCCTGTCGCGCCTCCTGTCGTCGAGCCAGATGCCGCCTGCGACGGAGACCTCCGCCCTGACGACCACGGCGTCGCCCACCTCGATGGTGTCCAGGACCTCGGTCTTGACCGTCCTCAGGGACGTCCCCCTGGCATGGACGGCGTAGACCTCGCCGACGGGTCTCCCGACCGGGAGACCGATGTTGTTGAAGAAGAGGACGTTGCGCGGCTTGTAGCGGAAGGCGTCCTCGCCGTCGATGACGAGGGTGAACGGCTCCAGCGGCGAGATCCCAGCCTCGGTGATGTCCACCGTCGTGGAGCGGCTGAGCCTGCCGCCTGCGCGGGGTGCGGACTCCAGCCTTCCGAGGGGGACCACGCCCTGGGCGCAGTCCACGGCGACCTCGAACCTGGCGTTCTCGCCCGACCCGTACCTGGGTATGTAGAGCAGGAACCTTCCGTCCTTGTAGTTGATCTTGGGGCTGACGCTGCCGAAGCCCGTCTGG
Organism: Methanomassiliicoccaceae archaeon DOK; assembly: GCA_009911715.1. NCBI lineage: Archaea > Methanobacteriati > Thermoplasmatota > Thermoplasmata > Methanomassiliicoccales > Methanomassiliicoccaceae > Methanomassiliicoccaceae archaeon DOK. The sequence goes on from CP047880.1 coordinate 1,531,179, forward strand.
ACGTCTCCCTTCTGCTGGGCCTGGCGCTGGCGCCTGGGCTCCTGTGCGGGCACCTGAACCGGCGCCCTGTCCTTCTCGGAGAAGAATTCCTCGAAGCTCATCTCGGAAATGTCCTTGTGCCCTTCCATTCACTAAACACCGTTTCCCTGGATGGGTCGGTTGTAGATAATTATGACGAGGGAAGGAACGGTGCCAGAGGCGGCACCGTTGTTTGTCTCGCCTTATGCCGACGCGGTCGTCTGTTACCGACGAGCTCCATTGGCATTTGTCTTATATTATTATGCGTATCACAACAATTGTCTAAATAATTCCGATAAACAGAATCCTTTATCTAGTAAATATGCCTACATCCAATCCCGTTGATTCGAATGAAGTTGATTTTCGTCAGCGGAGGCGTGATTTCCGGCCTAGGCAAGGGGATCACGGCATCGTCCATCGGCAGGCTGCTTGAGTCCCGCGGGATCAAGGTGTCCGCCATCAAGATCGACCCGTACCTGAACATAGACGCGGGGACCATGAACCCGTTCGAGCACGGCGAGGTGTACGTGCTGGACGACGGAGGGGAGGTGGACCTGGACTTGGGCAACTACGAGAGGTTCATGGACCTCCATCTGACCAAGGACCACAACATCACCACGGGCAAGGTGTACCGCTCTGTCATCGAGAACGAGAGGCGCGGCGAGTACCTGGGGAAGACGGTGCAGATCATCCCCCATGTCACCAACGAGATCAAGCGCAGGATCACGACCGTCGCCAGGGAGTCCGGGGCCGACGTGGTCATCGTCGAGCTAGGAGGGACCGTCGGGGACATGGAGTCCATGCCGTTCCTCGAGGCCGCGAGGCAGCTGGGCAGGGACCTCGGCAGGGAGGAGAACGTCATGTTCGTCCACACCACGCTCATCCCGATCATGGGATCGGTGGGGGAGGAGAAGACCAAGCCGACCCAGCATTCCGTCAAGGAGCTCATGTCCATCGGCATCAGACCCGACATCATCGTCGGAAGGTGCTCCGAGCCCATATCAGCAGCGGCCAGGGCGAAGATCGCCATGTTCTGCGACGTGCCCGAGGAGGCCGTGATCTCCACGCCCGATGCGAGGTCGATCTACGAGGTGCCGCTGAACCTGGAGAGACAGGGGGTGGCGGACTACATCATAGACAAGATGAAGCTGGGACCCATGACCACAAGGAGGGACATGGACTCCTGGGAGAGGTTCGTCAGCAGGATCGTCAATCCCAGGAGGGAGGTCACCATCGCCCTCGTCGGGAAGTACACGGCCTTGGCCGACTCCTACCTGTCGCATCTCGAGGCCTTCACCCATGCCGGCGCCGCCAGGGAGTGCAAGGTCAGAATCAGGTTCATCGATTCGGACGACCTGCTGAAGGAGGATCCGGAGAAGCTGCTCGGAGGAATCCACGGCGTCATCGTCCCGGGAGGTTTCGGCATAAGGGGGGTCGAGGGGAAGATCGTCGCCGCCCGTTACGCCAGAGAGAACATGATCCCGTTCCTGGGCGTCTGCCTGGGATTCCAGATAGCCACCATAGAGTTCTGCAGGCACGTGCTGGGCCTCGGAATGGCCAGCAGCACGGAGTTCGACCCCCAGACCCCCGACCCAGTGATATGCATCATGGGCGAGCAGATAGGTGTCACGGACATGGGTGCGACCATGAGACTGGGGGCACAGGACGTCGCCATCACCGAGGGTTCCAGGGCCCATGCCCTGTACGGCACCGCCCGCATCTCCGAGAGGCACAGGCACAGGTACGAGGTGAACCCAGACTACATCCAGAGGATGGAGGACGCCGGATGGAGGTTCACCGGCAGATCAGAGTGCGGCACCAGGATGGAGATCGGGGAGTTGGAGGGCCACCCGTTCTTCGTGGCGTCCCAGTTCCATCCGGAGTTCAAGTCCAGGCCGGGCTCGCCGTCGCCGCTTCACCAGGGTCTGGTGGACGCCGCGATAGCGTACAAGGAAGGACATGACTGATTCAAAAAAGGGGGATTGTCTCCCGGGAAAACGGTTTCAACTGAGGTCATGGGACGTGGTTGTTGAGAAGATCGGCTGGCCGACGATGTCGGATCCCGCGAAAGGGTTGCCGTTTGCACCCGGAGCGTTGCGCGTCCTCTCCGTCTGTACACCCGGACGTCACGGTGTCCCGTCATTGCAGTCCTGTGATGCGAAGGTGCTGCCACCGCCCCGTGGACCTACTGCAGCTCCGAACTCGGCTGGATGAGTACGGACACGTGCATCCGGCCAAAACTCGTGGAACCGCCGCCGGAACGACACAGACGGAGACTGGAAAATCGTCGAACGACGAAGAGACTAGCACACGCACGTGCGCGATACAAGGCTTTATAAGTAACCCTATAATAGCCGTCCCAAGGTGTTTGAAATGTCCGATGAAGATGACTACATGGCACTGCTCAACAGAGCGAAGATCGCATGCCCCGAGACCATCGAGAACCACGAGAGGTTCGAGATTCCCGAGCTGGAGATCCTCCAGGAGGGCAAGATCACCGTGTTCAGGAACTTCATCGACGTCACCGACAAACTCAGGCGCGACCCGCAGCACGTTCTCCAGTTCCTCCTCAAGGAGCTGGGCGCCCCGGGTAACGTCGAGGGACGCAGGGCCGTTTTCAAGGCCAAGATCAGCCCCAACCAGATCAACGACAAGATCCAGATGTACACGGAGACGTACGTCATCTGCTCCGAGTGCGGACTGCCCGACACCAAGATGATCAAGGATGGGAGGACGCTCATGCTCGAGTGCGAGGCATGCGGGGCCCGCAGGCCCATCACCGTCAGGAAGTCCGTCAGGGCCGACACCGCCAACACCCTCCGCGAGGGCGACATCATCGAGCTGCAGATCACCGACGTCGGGAAGAAGGGCGACGGTGTGGGCAAGTTCCACGACTACCTCGTCGTCGTCCCCGGAACAGTCAAAGGCGCCAAGATCCACGCGAAGATCTCCAAGATCTCCGCCAAGACCGCCTTCGCCGTGCCCACGACCGAGGCCTGCACCCGCTGATGAGGTACTACGTCGAGACCTATGGATGCACCATGAACTTCGGCGAGGGCCGCGAGCTCTCCGAGGTCATGGCATCCCTCGGGTACGAACCGGCGGACAGCGCCGACGATGCGGACGTCGTCGTCCTCAACACATGCACAGTCGTGGAGACCACCGAGAAGCGCATGCTCTCGAGGATCTCCGAACTCAAGAGACAGGGCAAGAGGGTCGTCGTCACGGGATGCATGGCGCAGGTCCAGCCGAAGCGCATCCGCATAAGGCTCCCGGACTCCCCCGTCGTCAGGTTCGAGGAGTACGGCAGGTTCGGGGAGATAGTCGAAGGATGCTACGGGAGGGCGGGTTCGCCGATCCGCCTGGAGACCGGGTCCGACGCCATCCTGCCGATAGCCCAGGGGTGCCTTGGCCACTGCTCCTACTGCATCACCAAGTTCGCCAGAGGGGACCTACGCAGCTACCCCGCCGACACGCTTCTCGCAAGGTTCGACGGGTTCCTCGCCGGAGGTGCCAGGGAGATCCTGATAACGGCCCAGGACACCTCCAGCTACGGCAGGGACATCGGAACGGATCTGCCCGCTCTCGTGCGTTCGATGCTGCAAAGGGACGGGGAGTACAGGATCAGACTGGGGATGACGAACCCCGACAGCCTGTCCAGGGTCGTGGACGGCATCCTCGAGGCCATGGACGACGACAGGATGTACAGGTTCGTCCACATCCCGGTCCAGAGCGGCAGCGACTCCGTCCTGAGGGGCATGCGCAGGAAGTACACCGTCGAGGGGTTCATGGAACTGGTCGACACCCTCCGCGCCGGATGCCCCGACATAAGCATAGCCACGGACCTCATCTGCGGATTCCCGGAGGAGACCGACGAGGACCACGAGAGGAGCGTCGGGCTCATCAAGGAGCTCAGGGCCGACACGGTAAACATCACCAGGTTCTCAGCCCGTCCCGGGACCGATGCCGCATCCATGGAGCAGGTCCACGGCAGGATCTCGGCGGAGAGATCGGCGGAACTGACCAGAGTCAAGAACGAGACAGAGCTAGACGTCAACGCGACAATGGTCGGCAGGAGGTACCGTGCGTTGGCGACTGAGTCCGGCAAGGATGGAACCATCCTCAGGACCGGCAACTACAGACCCGTGGTGGTCAGGGACGCCGTCCCCCTTGGGACGTTCGTCGACGTCGAGGTCACGGAGAACCGTCCGACGTATCTTCTCGGAAAACTTGTCTGAGGTTCAGAAGAGGGACCTCACTATTCTGGTGGCAGCGCCCATCTTGGCACCCTCCACCGGCCTGACGCCCTTTCCTCCCTCGATGCGGATGATGGTGTCCAGGACCTCCTGCTCGTATGCCCACTGGTTGTGGATGTGGATGTTCATGTTACGGCAGGCGAGCAGGAACAGGACCAGTGAGAACAGACCGAACGTTATCACGAAGAGCACGCCCACGATTATCCTGTGGGGCTTTCCAACGATAGGCTTCATAGACGGGAAGCTCAGGCCGACGTCGTCCATGCGGCGGGAGAACTCATCGGTGAACTCGACCTGGACCTTCTCATGCTTGTATGGGAAGCCGTATGTGGCGCCTGTCGAGAGCAGGAACTGGAGCAACAGCAGGACATAGGATATCATGCCCAGGAGATAGACCCTCTGATCCAGGGGCTCAGACAGGAGACCCAGATACACACCGAGCAGCAGGAGGAACAGAACAGAGAAGCCCCACATCACCAACGAAAGGGCCCTGAGCGGTCCCCTCCCCCTCCTGTGCATCCTTCTCGCGAGATCCTCCATCCCCGAGGTGTCGGCACCCTTCGACCGGGCGTAGCCGATGAGCGCTTCCGCCCAGATGTCGTCGCGTTTCTGATGGCGCGCAGTCCTTCCGGACAGCATGTAGAGCATGTATCCGATCACGCAGCACTCGGTGACGAGAGCGACCAGGATTCCTGCGCTCACGCCCTCCTCGGTGAAGTTCACACCGATGTTCACATCGATTACGATCGTCACGACGGCCAGTGCCAGAAGCGCAGGCAGAGCCATGGTCAGAAGGATGATTCCTGGCTTCATCACGGTGTCGTACTCCGTGCGTCTGACCACACAGTCTGCGAACATGTCCGCGTACGCGTTGCGCTCCATCGGGCACGGGGATGATATATACAGTAAAAACGATGTCGCCTCATGCCTGACAGCCCCGAGGACATCCTGAGGAGGATTCCGGTAGCCGGAAGCGTGATCGCGGGTGCCGAGAGGATCGGAAGGCAGATTGAAGGGCATGAGCGCCTGCCCATCCCCCTGTACATCGCGGAGCTCTTTCTCTTCCTCATCATAGCGGTGTACTTCATGCAGCTGGCCGTTCTCGGAATGGGCATAACCAGCGACTACGGGGATGTCGTCATCAGCGTGGCGACCTACATCATCGACGTGATCATGATCATAGCCACCGTGGACGCCGTCCTGGGCATATCATCCAAAAAGCCGTCATCGTGGCGCAAGGTGATGAGGGGTGCCCTGCTCCTGTTCGTGTTCTCCATAATCGGTGCAGTCCTGGGATCCGCATCGGCCACAGGACTTGTGACGCTCAGTCCGCTGTTCGTCACCGTGGTATGCATCCCGATCGCGGCGATCATGATGCTGAAGTCCGTCAGGAGATACTATGTTCCTCCGATGCTCGAGATGCCGTCCGCCGGACGCTGGCTCGGTTTCGTCCTGTTCACCCAGCTCTTCCCAGCCAGGGAATATGAGATAGACTACGGGTGAGCTCCGACCAAAGAGAATTATAAATGAAACACCTGGGGGCTCTCCATAGTCCCGTGGTGTAGTGGTCAATCATGCTGGCCTTTGGAGCCGGCGACTTCGGTTCGAACCCGGACGGGACTGCCATTCATCCCTTCGATTCCACGAACATCACGATGGAATCCAGATATTTCTCGTCATAGAAGCTGCCGCCCTCCATCATCGCGTCGAATACAGCCTGGTTGTACTCGTTGAGGCCCTTCAGCTTCATCATCGCGCTTACCCATGTGAGAACGGCCTTCTCGATGATATTCAGCTTGGATCTGTCGATCCATCCGCGAAGATAGTACACGGGAACCTTGACACCGTTCTTCTCTGCGACCCTCGGCCTGTCGAATCTTCCGACATCGTCGAGGCCGATGACACCGACGGCGATCAGGCGGGACTTGTCCAGGCCCTTCAGACCGACGATCTCGTCGTTGCGCAGCCATCCCATGAAGATGATCGCCCCGGATTCTGGTTCCTTTCCGAGCGGATACGCTTCAAGCCCTGTCTTCGATGAAAGTGACAGGGCGTACTTCTCGGTAGAACCGGATTTTGAAGAATAGACGATGACTGTCATGGTGAACAACAGATAATCGAAGTGGAATAAAAGGAAGTGACGTTCGATGCTACGTTTAGTGCATGGTAAGCTGCCAAGGAATTGCCGGGAAACTCGCTCGGAGTTTCCTTGCAATATGTACTCGAAAGTACGGTGTGTTGAGGGTGGGGTTTGAACCCCACCCTGCGTAGGAGGTGATCCATCTGCAGGTTCCCCTACAGATACCTTGTTACGACTTAACCTTCCTTGCTAAATCTCAGTTCGAATACCCTAATTAGAGGCAACCTCACTGAAACCCAACTCGGATGGTTTGACGGGCGGTGTGTGCAAGGAGCAGGGGCATATTCACCGCGAGTTGTTGATTCGCGATTACTACGGAATCCAGCTTCATGAGGGTGAGTTACAACCCTCAATCCGAACTATGGACGGGTTTCGAGATTACCTTCGCCTTTCGGCGTCGGAGCCCATTGTCCCGCCCTTTGTAGCGCGCGTGTAGCCCAAGAGATTCGGGGCATACTGACCTACCGTTGACCTCTCCTTCCTCTGACTTAGCGCCAGCGGTCCCAATAATGTGCCTCCACCCCGGAGGATGGAGTAGCAATTATCAGTGAGGGTCTCGTTCGTTATCTCACTTAAGAGAACGCCTTACGGTACGAACTGACGACGGCCATGCACCACCTCTCTGAAAATCTAGCAAGGTCATTAGCCTGGCTTTCATGTAACAGTCGCCCTTGGTGAGTTTTCCGGTGTTGAATCCAATTAAACCGCACGCTCCTCCCGTTGCGGTGCTCCCCCGCCAATTCCTTTAAGTTTCATCCTTGCGGACGTACTCCCCAAGTAGCAGACTTAACAACTTCTCTCCGGCACTGAATGCCCCCGAAGGGCCTCCAACACCAAGTCTGCAGCGTTTACACCCTGGACTACCGGGGTATCTAATCCCGTTTGCGACCCAGGGCTTCGTCCCTCACCGTCGGATCCGTTCTAGCAAGACGCCTTCGCCACCGGTGGTCCTTCTAGGATTACAGGATTTTACCCCTACCCCAGAAGTACCTCTTGCCTCTCCCGGTCCCAAGTCTGGCAGTCTCCTCGGAAGTCGGAAAGTTAAGCTTCCCGATTTACCCAAGGATTTACCAGACCGGCTACGAACGTTTTAGACTCAATAAAATCGACCACCACTTGGGCTGCAGGTATTACCGCGGCGGCTGGCACCCGTCTTACCCAGCCCTTATTCCTCAAGTTATCTACGCTTGAGAAAAGCTAGAACAAATGTCCTAGCACTAGGAATTCCCTCATCGGGGTTGCCCCCAGTGTGAAGTTTTCGCGACTGCTGCGCCCCGTAGGGCCTGGATTCGTGTCTCAGAATCCAACTCTGGGCTCCCTCTCTCAAGGCCCATACCCGTCGTCGGCTAGGGGGTACGTTACACCCACTACTACCTGATAGGCCGCAGAGCGATCCTTAAGCGCCGGAACTTTCAACCATGGGTCATTCCAGATCCCATGATCTATGGAGTATTATCCTCAATTTCCCGAGATTATCCTCCACTTAAGGGCACGTTCTCCACGTGTTACTGAGCAGTCCGCCGAGTCCCGAAGACTCTCGACTCGCATGTCTTAATCGAATTCCTATAGCGGTGGCCGCCGGCAGGATCAACCGGAGTCAAATCTTTGACTTTTCGTCTCTGATGGATGAAAGAAACTGGCAGTTTACCATGTTTCACCGCTGTCCCGCTAAACGGCACACTCAATCGAATGATCCGTCTAACGGAACATTCGTAGCATCGAACGTCAGAATTCATGAGTGCACTCCCTCGCAGGGAGGAGATCATGATTCTCCATCTTCGCAAGCCGCCTTGGCGACCCGCGCATTCCCGTGTATATCGAAGAGGTATATAAGCCTTGTGTTTCAGGCTCTTCCTCGCCGACATACAGGTCGTCGTGACTTGGATCGGTGGTTTCTCACCAGGTGAGTCACCCCGCCGCATCGCGCATTCCCCTGTATATCGCAGAGGTATATAAGCCTTGTGTTTCAGGCCCTTCCTCGTCGATACACGACTTGCGACTTGTCCAGTAGAAGCCCACTGGAGTGGGTCTCTCCGACGCATCGCACAATACCCTTGACACACAACCTCTATTTAAAGTTTTCCTATATTGGAAGAATTTGAATGATTATTTAAGTTGTTTAATGTATAATATAATACATCATTCTCGGATTCGTTTGCGGACGTAAGCGGCGGAGTCCCGGAACGGGAGCCGCCGCCACCCGCGGACTGTTTTCCCTTGATTATTGATAGGTTAATATTACCTATAATAGAGGAGGGGATCCCGGCCGGATCACTCCGAAATCGGGACGCCATTCGCCTCGCACCATGCACGCGCCTCGGACTCCAGGAAATCCTGGCGGAAGCTCTTCCACACATCGAGGATCCCCGAATCCTCGACCACGTTCCTGAAACGTCTCATACCTCCGGCTGAAACCGCCTCAGTAAGCCTGTCCTTCAGATCGCCTTCGGGCTGCGAGACTGCGAACGCTTGCATGGCGGCGTAACCGATGTTCTCGACAGGATCGACCATCACGAACTTCGCACCCCCGTCCGACTCGACCCTCTTGAGCAGACTCCTCTGCGCGGGGAGGAACGCGTCGATGATGCACACCACCTCGTCTTCCTTTCTGTCGTAGTAGAACCGGACCGTGCTATTGCTGGAATCCAGGACCTTTGCGACATCGCTTAACTTGACCATGGACCCCGGAACCGACTGTCAGGGTTAATATTTGTACGGAACTCGTCGACGTGGCAAACCGTTCAGGCAAAGTTTTAAAGAGAATGCACGCTTCCCGCGTACGTAACTGTGGAGATGGCCCAGCCTGGTAAGGCGTAGGACTGCTAATCCTATGTCCCAAAAGGACCCGGGGGTTCGAATCCCCCTCTCCACGCCAATTCGCCATCTGGCTGTGAATTCAATTTTTTCGAGCCGGAATTTTCCAAGCTGATTTTTTCCGAAAATTACGACGATCGTCGGAGGTACTCATGACCTCCGTCGGCTACCTCTCGCAGCCGACACTGGAGGGGTTCGGACCTCCGCCGGAGGACGATTCCCGTCCGGAGACCTGCTGGCGCACGAACTCCGACGGCGGATGGGTCGATTCGCATTGGCTCTACGAGGCCCTGATCGGAGGCGACGTCTTCCTCGCCGACGACTGGCTGCAGGAGACCTTCCTCGACTACATCGAGAAGCAGGTCCGCATCGAGTTCTACAACTACGATACCCACGAGTTCTTCTATGCTCCGGTCGCCAAGCGCGGGAACCTGTACTACGCGATGAAGAAGGGCGCGGTCCGCGACGAGATCTCCGAGGCCATGTCCGGCATCGCATTCGACGAACCCGTCCCGGGATTCAGAAACCTAAGGAGGACCAGACTTCTCTTCGTGACGTTGACCTTCGACCCGAGGAAGTTCACGGCCGAGAGGGCCTGGGCGGCTTTGAAGTCCACCCGCCCCGAGGGCATGGACAACATCTATAACGTGATCAACGGGTTCACGGCCAACATCTCGAAGATCTTCGGGACCAACGGGAAGCTCGTGTCGAAGGAGGCACAGGCCAACGGCTATCCTGCACCGCATCTCCTGATCGTCCTTGACGAGCCCGTCCTCGTCCGCAGGAAGAAGGTCAGGGGAGACATAGTCAAGTGGTACATCGAGGATCCGGCGATTCTGAGACGTCTCGGGAAGGACGACGAGTCCAGGAGACTTGTCAGGTCGGATTACAGGGCGGCGATAGACTCCAACCCCGTCTGGAAGCACGGGTTCTTCGACATCGAGGGCGTGGTCTCCGACCAGAAGTTCAACGGCAGGAAGAACGTCTGCGCATACCTGTTCAAGTACATGTCCAAGTGCCTCACCAGGGACCACTGCCACTCCACCTCGTCCCTGAGGACCATCAAGGACTGCAAGGACCACAACCTCCTGGTGGCCCTCCACACCCACATGTGCAACAAGTGCTTCAGGAACAGGGACATCACCTACGGGAAGGGGTTCAGGGATAGGATCGGGCTACTGCGCGAGAAGCGGGAAGAGACCGAAAGTGAACCGTCGCCCTGGACCTACCTCGGCATGGTCGATGAATCCATCGTCCTCGAACACGTTCGTCATCACAGGAACGGAACTGTCACCGAAGACTCACACGACATTGGACAGAACGGTCATGGTTCAGACCGGTTCACAGATTGATGAGGATCAGAGTCAGAATCCCCAACTCCAACAGAAGGAAGAAGATACTTACCCCGATTGTCGTTCTGTGCATGAACATCTCACTGGATTTGCCGTCCCCGTACGTCTCCCCTTTCACGACTCTCGTGACGCCCATGCAAGCCAGACATATGATTGTAAAAAGCGTGGGTGCGATGATGAGTTCGAATTTCGAACCCCAACGGTTGGGTTCTGTTGAATCGAAGCCCCAGTGTGCAGGAATCGTATCCGGCAAGAAGATGATGGCCACAATCACCACCGCCCATAAGATCACCAGTATCACGAAAGATGCACGGTTCTCGCGGTAGACCTCAACCATCATGCAGGATGAATCCAAAACAGACCTTATCTTTGTTTCTTTGTTTTATCAAGACAGGCTTGAGATGTTCTCCGAATCTCTCTGCACTTCCAACCATGCTCTGTCCCAATCACCGCGTCAGCGGTGACAGCGTCGGACGGTCGCCGCCCGTCCCGCCTTTGGCGGAGGGCGCGACCGTACGGCGCTCGGGAGCCGCGAAGCGGCGACCGACCCGAGCGTAGCGAGGGTCAGACTTGATAGAGAATACATCAGTTAAAACTATTATTTTGAACTGGTATGTCTGAATATGCGTAATGCAACACCAACTCAGACTGGCTTTCATTTCCAGGATTGTGCTGGTGTTGTTTTGTTTTTTGACTATATCAAAGATGTCGATTCATTGAGAATTGAAGGATCAGAGGAGGACATTGCACTCTTCCTTGATGACGGAAGCAAAATCCTCTCTCAAGCTAAATATTGTGATCTTGACCTTCAATCAAAATACGCGATCCGTGATTTGAAAAAGGCTCTGTCCACCCTGTCTGAATCCGACTCTACCGACTGTCGCAGGTTGATTTATGCCACAAATATTATATTTCCATTGGGTGAAAAATCTGTTATCAATTTTGGTTCACAAGACAGAACCATACACTATTCAGAGTTAACCGAAGATGGAAAAAATTACATCGATGAAATAATTGAAAATAATAAGCTGTCATTAAATCCAGAGAAATTGTCTTTCAGGATAATCAGTTTCTATGGCATAGATTCGCGTTCTCGTTATGAAGTGATGTACCGTAGTTTGAATCGCTTTTTGTCTAAACTTGGCAATAATCGTATTTTTGATGATGAAAAAATCCTATCGTTGATTCTCAGCATTATTGTGAATAATAAAACTGAACGGGACCTATCCGTAACTATAAGCAAGAACGACATAGTTTGGATTGTTGTTGAACAAGTTTTATCGGATATCTGCAGCGAGTTGGATACATTAGATGAAGCAACTCGGTTTGAAGTTGAAAGCATGTATCATGAAATAATTTCAATTCATCAAGAACGTATTGATTTTGCTTCAAGAGTGCATTATGACTTTGCGAAATGGAGACGTGATCTGCCAAGAACTGATGAAACAATACGTCAATTCATAACGCTTCAGTGGAATCAATATGCAGATGAATTTGACAATTGCGGCATAGATCCAGAAATAAAAACAACGCTCATATCGATAATTCTATCCAAAATACTGGGACTTAGATATCTTTTGCCTAAAATCAAGGAGGCATCTGGAATTGTTGATAAAAGAGATACATCTTATTGAAGGTTCTTTTGAAAAACATATTGTTTTTGATAATGGAATTAACCACATATTTAGTGGAAACAATTCATGTGGAAAAACGACTCTGATTCGTTTTATTCTTCATGGCTTGGGCTTCGCCATACCAGATTTAAACCAACTGTCTATGGACCAATGCCATGTAAAGATGATTATAGAGTCTGGAACCCATACCATCCATACGTCACGGAAGGATCAATACATTACAGTAAAGCATGAGAGTGAGTCAAAATCGTACAGACTGCCTCGCCAGTCTAATGAAGTTCTCCAAGAACTATTTCAAACAGATAATGCCGGACTCCTCGAATGTATACTCGGAGCAATGTATATTGATCAAGATAAGGGCTGGTCGTTATTGAATCGTGGAAAAGTTATAGGAAAAAATATATTTGACATTGATAAATTTCTATCCTCATTTACAAATGGTGATGTATACGCCCTTGTTGATAAAAGAAATGCTCTTTCAAATGAATTAAAAAGATACAAAAAATTAATATCGCTTTTTGATAGACAAAGAACTTTAGAGAATTATTCGACAGATGGTGTTGACCTTAGAACCTTGGAGTCATTACAAATTCAACTTAGTTCAGAAAAGTCAATAATGTCGACATTAAAAAAAGAAGAGAATAGACTCAAACACTCTTTGGATGACAATAAGAGATTTCTAGATTTTGTGGATCAGATGAAACTTGTTTTATCGGTTGATAATAAAGAAATTCTCCTAACTCATGATATGATCGTCTCTTGTCCTGACAATTTAAGTTTAATTGATGCTCGTTTAAAAATAATTCAATCCAGGATTGAAACATCAAAACAATTAATATTTAAATTAGAAGAAAAGATTGATTCATATATTAAAGAAAAACAGTCTGAAACTTTAATAGAATCATTTTCAGTGCTGCCAATTTCTAAAATCAACCTAGACCCAATAGAAATCCAATCCTCCATAGAAGTAATGGCCAAATCAGCCTCTGATTTAAACGATGAAATACGTCAAGCGATCAACAGTGATGATGCAATTCATATTTTAGATGAATTTATTATTCGTAATACAAAGACGCTGAAGGTCTACGAATATATAGAAAATAAAACCCCTCATTGTTTCATTAAGGATTTAAAAAAATATTCAGGAACTGATTATAAAAAAATCATCTTTGCGT